>DATCVL010000574.1:0-2822 GCA_036566865.1 Microlunatus sp. | reverse complement strand
ACGGCGGTGTCCGGGCCGATCAGGTCGAGTTGATCATGACCGCGACAACCACCGGGCTGTCGGTGCCCTCGTTGGAGGCGAGGATCGCCCCAGCAGCTGGGATCCGGCCCGATGTCCGTCGGTTGCCGATGGTCGGCCTCGGCTGTGTCGCCGGCGCGGCCGGTGTGGCCCGGGTTGCCGACTACCTGCTCGGCCATCCCGATGACATCGCGGTGCTGCTCTCGGTCGAGTTGTGTTCGCTGACGCTGCAACGCAGCGACACCTCGACCGCGAACCTGATCGCCAGCGGGTTGTTCGGCGACGGCGCGGCTGCGGTGGTGATGGCCGGATCCAGGCGTGCTGCATCGCTGCAGACGCTCTCCCCGACGCCACAGATCGTGGCCAGCCGCAGCCGGCTCTACCCGCACACCGAACGGGCTATGGGCTGGGATGTCGGTGCCAGCGGTCTGAGGATCGTGCTCGGTGCCGAGATCCCCGACCTGGTGCGTTCGGAGCTGCGCAGCGACGTCGACGGGTTCCTCGGTGATCTTGGACTTTCGTTGTCCGGCATCGGATTCTGGCTCTGCCACCCAGGCGGGCCGAAGGTGCTGCAGGCGGTCGAGGAGACGCTCGACCTGCATCACGGTGAGTTGGAGGTCACCTGGGACTCGTTGGCCGAGATCGGCAACATCTCCTCCGCCTCGGTGCTGCACGTGCTCGCCGAGACGATGCTGAAACGGACTCCGGCACCGGGCTCGTACGGACTGATGCTCGCACTCGGACCGGGCTTCAGCCTGGAACTCGTCCTGCTGCAGGTGTGACCCGCTGATGGACGCACGGTGGTGGTTCAGCCTGCTGGTCCTGCTGGTGGCCGGCGAACGAATCGCCGAGCTTGCGGTTGCGCGGCGGAATCGACGCCGAGCCCTTGCCGCCGGCGGGATCGAGTACGGCGCCGGTCACTATCCGGTCATCGTCGCCCTGCAGGTGGGGCTGCTCGCCGGCAGTGTGCTCGAGGTCTGGCTCCGCGACCCGCCGATCCGGCCGATCCTGTCGGGCAGCATGTTGGTCCTGCTGCTGCTGGCGCAGGGACTGCGGTGGTGGTGCATCGCCACCCTCGGCCCGCAGTGGAACACCCGCATCATCGTGGTCCCGGGGCTCGGCCGGCGGCGCTGGGGCCCGTACCGCTGGATCCCGCATCCCAATTACCTCGCCGTCGTCGTCGAAGGCATCGCGTTGCCGCTGATCGGATCCGCCTGGATCACCGCGATTGCTTTCACCGCAGCGAATTCGGCGCTGCTCGGCTGGCGGATCCGAGTCGAGAATCGAGCTCTCCTGCGGCTGACCGAGACCCGGCAGCCCTGACCCAGATCGCTGGTGACGCGATCAGATCTGGCTCCCAGCAGGCGGAACGTCTGACGCCCGAGGGCCTCCCGGAGGGCAAGACCACGGCCCTCCCCGGACCGTTCCGGTGAGGGCCGTGCTCCTTGCGGCGACACGTCACGGCTGGGCTGGTGTCACATGCAATGTCCGCCACTTCGCAATGAGTGGCTCGTTGTGGTCAGTCTGCTCCGAACAAGATCAACTCGTCAAGGTGCCCTTCGGCCCTATCGTCGACGGCCGGTCTCGGACTCGTGTTGTCGCCCTACACCCATCCGATGGGTGCCAAACCGGATTTGTGCCACCTCAGCGATCTCAGCGGGCGAACGGTTCTGTCACATCCGACGACAAGCGGACAGGCGCTCGTCAGCGACGACCGCGTCCGTCATCCAGGGCAAGTGCCCCGCCGTTCATTCCGCTACCGCGCTGGGAACTGCCGGTTCGCCATGGTGCGCGTCCCAACGACGAACAGGTGGAGTAGGCCGTTGGCGGTTGGGTAAGGAGACGACATGAACAGAGGAATCATCGGAACCATCATCGGCATTCTCGTGATCATCATCTTGGTGATCGTCATCCTGCAGTTGACCTGAGGACCAGGGCCCGGCCGTCCGTCGTGCGTCGATAGATCAGATCGCGTCAGGGTAAGGACCGAACATGGCTAACCATGACGTGAAGTACACGACTCCTGGGCTGAAGATCAAAGACGCCCAGCAGGTGATCGAGCTGCTGCAGAATCGCCTGCACTGCTACAACGATCTCCAGCTGACCCTGAAGCACGTCCATTGGAATGTTGTCGGCCCGCACTTCATCGCCGTGCACCAGATGCTCGACCCGCACGTCGATGAGGTCCGGGCCATGGTCGACGCAACCGCCGAGCGGATCGCAACGCTCGGCGGTTCACCGAAGGGCACGCCGGGAAGACTGGTCGCCGAGCGGACCTGGAAGGATTACAAGATCGGACGAGCGACCACCCAGGATCACCTCGCCGAACTCGACCTGGTCTACCGAGGGATCATTGCCGACACCAGATCCGCGATCGAGAAGCTGGACACCCTCGATCCGGTCACCCAGGACATGATCATCGGTGACGCGCAGAAGCTCGAACTGTTCCACTGGTTCGTCCGCGCCCATTTGGAAGATCCGACCGGACGCCTGACCACTGCCGACGGATCGAAGTCGGCAGCAGTCAGGAACACGATCAAGAGGGCGAAGCGCTGACCCAGCAGGCTCAGCGACCGGATCGCGGCCCGGCCTTGGCACCGTCGCGGCTGCGCATCCGTGCCACCGGCGTACGACTCCGGTGCCGGGTGATGTCCAGCTCCAGATTCCGGGTGATCTTCCTGAGTCGTCGCGACACCGACATCTGGCTGATGCCGAGCTCGGCGGCGATGACCGACTGGGACGATCCGTCCTCGAAGCGCATCCGCAACAGATCACGATCCTGGCCGGGCAGCCGCTCGCAGGCT
>DATCVL010000573.1:0-1549 GCA_036566865.1 Microlunatus sp. | reverse complement strand
AATTGGAGGATCGCTTGCGTGCCAGGACGGTTCAGGCCGTCTCCGGGGCCTTGAACCGGGCGGCACGCACCCGACGGCCCCGGCATCGGGACATCGACTGGAACCGCACCATTGCCGCGAACCTCAGGAACTACCAGCCCGACTATGGCACCATGGTGCCCGAGCGGCTGGTGGGCTACGCCCGGCGCAGCACCGAGGTGCAGCGCGAGATCATCCTGTGCATCGACCAGTCCGGTTCGATGGCCGAGTCAGTGGTGTACTGCAGTGTGTTCGGGGCCGTGCTCAGTTCACTGCGGTCGGTGAGCACCCGGCTGGTGGTCTTTGACACCGAGGTGGTGGACCTGACTGACGACATGGATGATCCGGTGGACGTGCTCTTTGGCGTGCAGCTCGGCGGCGGCACGGACATCAACCGGGCGCTCGCCTACTGCCAGGGGAAGATCACCCAGCCGGCAGAGACGATTCTGGTATTGATCAGCGATCTCTACGAGGGCGGAATCGCCGAGGAGATGCTGCGGCGTGCCGCCGCAATCGTCGGATCGGGAGCCACCTTGATCGCCCTATTGGCCCTGAGCGACAGCGGCCATCCGACGTTCGACTCGAACCATGCCGCGGCCCTCGCCGGGATCGGCGTCCCGGCCTTCGCGTGCACCCCGGATCTGTTTCCCGAGCTGATGGCCGCCGCGATCGAACGCCGGGACCTCAGCGAATGGGCCGCCTCGCACGACATCGCTACGAGCCACGGATCGTAGTGCCGGCGTCGACCCTGGCCTGACAGTACCTGTCGAAGCGGTCTCGCC
This sequence comes from Microlunatus sp., assembly GCA_036566865.1. GTDB lineage: Bacteria > Actinomycetota > Actinomycetes > Propionibacteriales > Propionibacteriaceae > Microlunatus. The sequence goes on along the minus strand of DATCVL010000573.1, from coordinate 749 downwards.
CGATCCGTCCCAGCTTTTCGACGGTGTGCCAGCTGATGACCGCCAGCAGCAGGGTCAGCAGGATTGCGGCCACGGCCACGAGCGGCGGCAGGTCGGCCGTCGATCCGCCATTGAGCCAGAGAATCACGACATAGTTCCAGAGGTAGGCCGCATAGGAAACCATGCCCAGGAGCTGCAACGCGCGCGTCCACCTGGGCATGATGCGCGTACGGGAGGCGGCCAGTATTACCAGGACGGCGGCGGCAGCCATGACCAGCGGGCCTCCAACGAAGAACGCCGGCGATTCGTTGGCCTTGGGGAAGAACACCAACGCGGCGAGTACAAGGATCGAGCCCAGCAGGGCCGCCCGTCTGGTCCGGCGGCCCGAGAACCAGCTGAACATCCGGACCCTGTAGAGGCGCACCGCCGAACCGATGATCAGCCCGAGACCCCACGTCGTCGGCAGCGCGTAGACCAGGGAATGCAGGTTCGGAGCCAGGATCACCATCGCCAGCACGCTCGCAGCCATCAGTGAAAGGACGACGGCGGCAGACCAGACAATCAACCATCCCTGGCGGTTCCTCCGCAGGGCGATTACGAGCAGTGCCGGCCAGAGCAGGTAGAACTGTTCTTCCACCGCCAAGGTCCAAAGCGGCCCGATGGCCATGCTGACGTCGAAGGGCAGCGGGAGGTCTTTGAGGTGGCCGAAACCGGCGAGGAGCGTGTAGCCGATGATTCCCTTCGACCGGTCCCCGAGCACATCGGCCGTC
>DATCVL010000572.1:0-4917 GCA_036566865.1 Microlunatus sp. | reverse complement strand
GCATCCGCGCCTGCATCGAGCTCACGTTGTCTTCTCACTACTCCTGGTCGGCGACGATCGGGTCTTCCGGCTCGGCAAGCGTATGCGCCAGTGCCTCAGTCAACCCGGGCACCAGGTCGGGTGCACCGAGCAGCTCGTCCGGCTGCGATCGCAATCGGGCCACTCCGTGTCGATGATCAGCGCGATCGACACCGACCAGCACCCGCATCTCCTGCTGCAATTCGTGCCCGGCCACGTACTCGGCGGCCAGTTCAGGATCATCCGGGATGTCCACCTCGGCGTCGGCCGGCAGGAAGCTGCTGACCAGGCTGAGCGCGCAGCCCTGGACAGCCTCCGGCCAGACGATCGACGACAGATCCTCCAGCAGGTCGGCCGTCGGCTCGAAGTGGTCCTGCTCGATCGCGGTCAACGCATCCGGGTGCCCGCCCTCGGCGCTTCCTCGCAGCCCGAGTTGTTCGGCCATCTCCGGTTCGGCGGCGATCACCGCATCGGTGCGGACCAGGGCGAACAGCCGGGGAGCCTGGTCCCAACCGTCCTGACCGACATGCCGCTCCAACTCCAGCAACGCGGCGACGAGTGCGTCGGAATCGTCAAGAATCGTCTCGCCGCCGGCGCTGATGGCGTCCTCGGGACGCACCCCGTGGCGCGGAGTCGGCTCGTCCTCACCGGGCAGGTCAGCTGCCGGACGATCGGTGGTCGGTTCGGGATTCTGCTCGCTCATAGCTCGTTTCTGCCGTTCACGGTTCGGGGATCTGGCCGGTCGTACTGGAGCTGTGCTGGCCGTCGGCGGACACCGGACAGCCACGGGGACCGATCGGGACTCATCCGGCGCACCGCGGCAGCGCCCCGGTCCTCCCGGACGCAACATCCTTCATCGCGGTGATCGCGTCGTCCAGGTTGCCGACCTTGATCAGATTGAGGTCGGTACGTACGCCGGCCAGGTCGCTGCAGTTGCTGGCCGGGACCAGGAAGATCGTCGCACCGCTGGAGGACGCGGCGGCGATCTTCTGCTGGATGCCGCCGATCGCGCCGACCGTTCCGTCGGCGGTGATCGTGCCGGTGCCGGCGACGTTGCGGCCCTCCAGCAGCGCGCCGGGAGTGATCTTGTCGTAGATCGCCAACGAGAACACCAGTCCCGCGCTCGGCCCGCCGATCTCCTCGCCGAGGTCGAAGGAGATCTCGGGTGCGTACTGGTACCCGTCGCCGATGGTGATGCCGGACATCTCGTCGCCGCCCTGGCTGTCGGTGCCCTGGGAGACCTTGACCAGCTTCTGCTCCCGGTCCCGCAGCACGTCGAAGAGCAAGGTGCCGCCGGGCTTCCTGCTCCGGATCAGTTCCTCGGCCTGGTCGTTGCTGGTGACCTCGGTGCCGTTGATCGAGAGGATCAGATCACCGGGTTGCAGTTTGTTGTACGCCGCGCTGTCGACGGTCACCGAAGCCACCGCCGGGCGCTGCACCACGCGCTGACCGGCCGACCGCAGCGCGGCGACCACCGCGTTGTCCTGGGAGGTCTCCATCATCACCCGCTGTTCGCTGTTGACCTGGTCGGCGGTCTTCCCGGGCGGATAGATGATGTCCCGCGGCAGCGTGTCGCGATTCGGCAGGAAGTACGCCAGCAACGCCTCCGGCAGGGACAACCGGGAGTCGGCGCGGGTCTCGGAGACGGTGGTCAGCTCGAGCGCACCGGTGGTCGGATAGGTGCTGGTTCCGCTGATACTGATCACCGACTGGCCGTTGACCTTGCCGAGGGTGTCGGTGGTCGAGCCCGGCGTCCAGGTGACGTACGGAACCGGCAGTACCACCAGCCCGATGGCGGCCAGCACGAAACTCAACGCCGCGGCGAACGCGGTCCAGGTCTGCCGGGTCATGGCAGGCCGACCCACTCGTGCACGCCGTCGGCAAAAGTCTGTTCCTTCCAGATCGGCACCCCGGCCTTGAGCTCGTCGATCAGTTGCCGGCAGCCCGCGAACGCCTCGGCGCGGTGTTCTGCGCCGACCGCGATCACCACCGCGAGATCGCCCACCTCGAGGTGGCCGACCCGGTGCTCGACGGCGACGCCGTGCACGCCCGGGATCGCGGCCGCCCCTTCGGCGACCTCGACAAGTCGCTGCTCAGCCAGCGGATGGGCGGTGTAGTCGAGGGATCGTACGGTGCGTTCTTCGGTCACGTCGGCCGGCTGATCATGATCACGTACCGCGCCGACGAAGACGACGATGCCGCCGACCTTCGGATCAGCGACGGCAGCCAGCAGCCGATCGACACTCAACGGCTGCTCGGAGATCCGCGAGATCCGCACCGGTTCCATGAACGCAGACCCTACGCGGTCGGGCTGTGCGACCGCCGGATGCGTAAGCCGCGTCGTTCCGGTCGCCCCGACTCGGGCTGCCCGGGTCGACGCGGATTGCCCTTGATCGAATCGCCCGGAAAGGGTGATGAGCGGTCCGACCGGCTCATGGTTTGGTGCCGACGGGCCGGATGAACCGGCCGTGGTGAGCCGCGACAAATGAAGGAGCGAGGCCCGATGACGACGTTCACGGTCTGGAAGTTCGAGGACCCCAATGGCGCGGCCGAGGCCGCCTCGATCGTCAAGAATGCCGAGAGCGATGGCCTGGTGAAGCTGCACGACCACGCGATCGTGGAATGGCCGGAGGGTGAGGACCGCCCGAAGACGTCGGGGTCCAACGAGGACACCGCCAAGGGCGCCGGCTGGGGCGCGTTCTGGGGTCTGATGATCGGCACCCTGTTCCTGCTGCCGGTGGTCGGCGCTGCCGCCGGAGCTGCGGTCGGCGGGCTGAGCCGTGCCCTGTCATCGGTCGGCATCAAGCACGAGGACCTGGAGAGGATCAAGAAGGAGATCACCCCCGGCACCTCCGCCCTCTTCCTGGTCACCGAACGCGGCGACTTCGATCGCCTCGCCGAACGCTTCCACGGCGTCAAGGCGACGCTGGTCAGCACCAATCTGACCGAAGGCGAGCGCGACCAGCTGCTGGAAGCGTTCGGCTGAGCCTTTCGCCTCGGATCCGATCAGACGGGCCGTGCTGACGACACATCGTCGGTGCGGCCCGAGCCGATTCGGTTGAAACGTGACAACCCAACGGGCTGTCGCCTTGACAGCGCGTACGTCGGCGCTGTTCAATCCGCTGGAAAGCGATTCCCCAACGGATCTGAAGGGCCTTGCCATGACTACACGACGCCAACTCCTGGGAGCCGGAATCGGCTCGGCGTTGGCCGCTTCAATCGGGCTGGCCGGATGCGGGAACAGCGGATCCTCTGGATCGGGATCACCGACGAACGCGGAACTCAACGTCACCTGGTGGGGTAACCCGCTGCGCAACAAGGACACCAACCAGGCGTTGGCCTCGTACCACAAGGCCAACCCGGGCGTGACACTCAAGCCCATCCCCGGCGAGTGGGGCACCTATTGGGACAAGCTGGCCACCCAGGTGGCCGGTCACAACGCTCCCGATCTGATCCAGATGGGCAACGTCTACCTGTCCCAGTACAGCTCCGGCGGTGCGCTGCTCGATCTGGCCAAGTACGTCGACACGACCAAGTTCGCCGACGGCACCGTCGACGTCGGCAAGGTGGACGGCCAACTCACCGGCGTGACGATGGGCGTCGGCACCTGCGGCGTCATGATCAACCCGAAGATCTTCCGGGCTGCCGGTGTCGAACTGCCCGACGACAAGACCTGGACCTGGGACCAGTACCGCGACATCAGCAAGGAAGTCACCGCAAAGTCCGCGCCGGGGACGTTCGGCAGCCAGGCCGCCTTCGCCGTCCTCGGTGCGCTGAACCCCTTGCAGGCTTGGCTTCGCCAACATGACAAGGATCTCTTCAGTGCGGACGGGAAGCTCGGCTTCAGCGCCGACGACCTGAAGCCGTACTTCGAGTACTGGATGGGTCTGGTCCAGGACAAGAGTGTGCCGACCGCGTCGGCGATCAGCGAGGAGCAGACCACGTCCTTCGACCAGGCGCCGTTTGTGAAGGGCAAGCTCGGTATTGCCTGGTACGCCTCCAACCAGTTGTCGGCGCTGACCTCTGCTGCCGGCAGCGAACTGAAGATGCTGCGATTCCCCAGCGTTGCCGGCCGGGCGGCCGAACGGAAGTCCTGGCTGGTGCCGACGATGCTGTGGTCGGCCTCCTCCCGGACGAAGAATCCCGAAGCCGTCGGCAAGTTCATCGACTGGTGGGTGAACAGCACCGAATGCGGCGGCTTCATCCTGGACGAGCGCGGCATGCCGCCGAGTACCAAGGTGGCGGCCTCCATCAAGCCCAAGCTGGACGCATCCGGCAAGGCGGTGATCGACTTCCTCACTGCGTCCCAGTCCGAGCTCGGCAACACCCCCGCTCAGGTGCCTGCCGGCGGCGGCACGCTGGAGACCGTGGTGATGCGGCACGCGACCGACATCCTGTTCGGGAAAGCCACGATCCCCGACGGTTCCCAGGCGCTGGTGGACGAGGCCACCTCCCAGCTCAGGTCCTGACGAACGATCCGTCGCTCGGCGGTCGGGGTCGGCGCCTGGCCATCGGACGACGGTGGAAATCCTTTTCCCGACGGGTGCGATTCGGGCCGCGCCGACCTGGCCGCGCGCTCTGCTGGCAGCGAACGACACCCCGGCCGGTTTCGGTGGCTTGTCCCGGTGCGGTTCAATGGGCTGTCGGAACTTGAGCGAGGTCGGCTCAGGGCCTACGGCCCGAACGGCGATCTCGATTCGACGAGCAGCCACAGCCCACCAGGCACAGGAGCAGTGATATGGCCGACGACCGCCGACCCGGCGACGACGAACTCCCGGAGGATCCGTTCGGCAAGGACGAGTCCGCGGACGAGCCGAGATCAGACCAGCCCGGAGCAGATGGACCGGCGGCCGGCGGTTCGACCCAGCGGCCGCTCGGTCCGACACCGGGCGAGCACTC
>DATCVL010000571.1:0-16469 GCA_036566865.1 Microlunatus sp. | reverse complement strand
TGATCTTGGTTCCGGTCCCCGTGCCGGTCAGATCGGCGACGGCGATCATGGTGCTGGGCCGAACCGGCGCGAACGCCAACCGGACATTGTTCGGTGCCGACGCGGTCGGGGCCGGATTCGGCGGACCGGTGACGGCGCCGCGGACCAGGTAACCGGCAACGCCACCGATCAGCAGCGCCAGCACCAGCACGGCGACCAGCAACAGGCGGCCATGGGAGGACCTGGTCCGCGGCGGTGCCATCCGCCGGATCGACTCCGGCAGGCCGCGGTCGCCGGCCTGTTGATCATGGTCGTCCAATCGACGCTCATCGTTCAACGCCACGGCTTCGGCGGCCGGCAGTTGGGAGAGCAGCCCGGGCATTGCGGCCAGCTCGTTGACCGCCGTACGGCATTCATCGCAGCCGGCAAGATGATCTTCGAAGGCATGCCGTTCCGGTACGCTCAACGCGCCCAGCACGTAGGCGGCATCCCAATCGGCAAAGGGATCTGGTTCGGTCACGGCCTGGTCACTCCCCTTTCCTGCAAGATCATCCGCAGATGCCTGAGGCCGTAGTGCAGCCGCGACTTCACCGTACCCTCGGCAATCTGCAGACGCTGAGCGATGTCCGTCGTACTGCGGCCTTCGTAGTACGCCGCGATCACCACCGCCCGGTGGTCACTGGACAGGCCGGCCAGCGCATCGGCGATCAACCACCGATCAAGCACCTGATCCGTACTGTCCCGTAGAACACCGGCAGCCACGGTGGCGTCGGTCGCGGCCGGCTCAGCGCCGTCGGTCAACCGCTCCCGGCGTACCGATGCACTCCGCCAGCGATCGATCACCACCCGCCGGGCCACCGTGAACAACCAGGCCCGGGTGCCGGCCTCGTCCCGGGTCGCCAACTCGCCGGTCCGCCAGGCCCGCAACAACACCTCCTGAACGACATCCTCGGCGACCTGCCGATCCTGGGTCAGCGACAGCACGAAGCGCCACAGCTCGCCGGCGTGGCGATCGTGGATCAGCTGCCACTGCGACTCGGCTAGACCGGCCATCGGCTGCTCGGGCGCCCCATCCGGTACCGCCTCTCCTCCGTTCGTCCTGCCCAGGACTACGGTCTGCGCGGCTGGATCGTTCACCGCTGAGCGCGGACTGCGCGGACCGACTCCAGCCTGCCCCATCCGCGCCGCGTGCGGGCCGATCCCGGGTGGGACGGACTCCGGCGGCGGTTGAACGGCGGGTCCGGCTTCCCCGTTGTCCCGATGACCCCTGTTGGCGCTGATCGCGGGCGGATCGGCCGGCCTCGAGCGAGGAACCATGATCACGATCAACGGATTGCCGCTACACCCGCTGCTGATCCACGTTGTGGTGGTACTGCTGCCGCTGACCGCACTGATGGCGGTGCTCGGCTCGGTCTGGCCGGCGGCTCGGCGCAAGTTCGGCATCCTGACCCCGTTGGCGGCCCTGGCTGTGCTGGCCGTCATCCCGGTGACCATCACCGCGGGCGAGCAGCTCGCCGACCAGCTCAGCCTCGGATCAGCCATCAACGATCACGCCACTCCGGCTCGACGGCTGCTGCCGATGTCGATCGCACTGTTCGTGGTCACGGCCGGCCAATGGGCCTATCACCGCTTCCTGCCGCAGCGACAATGGCCGACCGTCGTGATCGCGATCCTGGTGATCATGGTCGCCGCCGGGACGACGGCGCAGTTGGTGGTGGCTGCCGAGGCGGGTGCGCGGATGGTGTGGGGCAACGTCGGCGGCTAGCTAGCCGCCAACGGCAACGCGCTCGTCCGGACGGGCATCACGGGTGCATGTGCGCACCCTTCAACGTCCGGTCGACAGCATTGCGGGGACCGTGCACCGCAATCCCGACCAGATCGAGATCGGACGTGCCGACCCCGGCGACGGCGGCCCGGTTGTCGGCGTCGTTGCCGGTGCCGAACAGATCCGCGGTGAAGATCGACATCGCCAACTCCCGCCGCAGCGCCCGTTCGTGCGCGGTCTTGATCAGTCCCGCATCGCCTTCCAGCACCAGCACCGGTTGCCGCAACATCGGCAGATAGTCGACCCCGTCGCCGTCGGTGTACGGCTCTCCGATCAGCTCGGCGTTGCTGCCGGCGATCCCGCTGACCAGGAAGGCGGTCACGTTCAAGCGCTGCCAGGCAGGTAGGTCGTCGCGCAGCAGCACGGCCACCTTGGTGTCGAAGCGGAGATTGTTGGGCTGGGTCTGTTCCACGACGGCGGTCATGTCACCCATCGTCGGCCCGGCGACAGCGCACGTCTTGTACGTTCCTGCGGTCGACTTCAGCCGTGGACGGCGCCGTACTAGGTTCGAGAAATGACCGCCGCCCCGACGCCGTCCAACACCGTTCGGGCCGACGATTGCGTTCGCGTCCGGGACTCTGCCCGTGCCCACAACTCAGTTCGTGCATGGCATCCGGCGGTGCCCGGGATCAGCGAGGTCTTCCACGCCCGATTCAGCGATCACGCCTACCCGCTGCACACGCACGACGCCTGGACGTTGTTGATCATCGACGACGGCGCCGTTCGCTACGACCTCGATCATCGCGAGCACGGCGCGCTGACGACGATGATCACGCTGTTGCCACCCCAGGTCGCCCACGACGGCCGATCCGCGCGGAGCGGCGGTTTCCGCAAGCGGGTGATCTATCTCGAACCTGATCAGATCGCCACCAGCCTGATCGGACGCTCAGTGGATCGTCCCGAATTCGCCGATCCCCTGCTCCGGGACCGGATCGACCTTCTGCATCGGGCGTTGCAGGAGCCGGCAGCAGAATTCGAGGCACAGTCCCGGCTGGCGCTGATCACCGAGCGGTTGGCCGACCATCTGCAGCGACGGCCCGAGCTGGACACCGGTCGCTCGGCCTCCGGTCCGGATGATCGCCGGCTGGCCGGCCGATTACGAGAACTGCTGGATGACCATCTGCTGCCCGGGCTTGATCTGACGGTTGCGGCCGATCGCCTGGACAGCACGCCGACCCGACTGATCCGGGCCTTCGGCTCGGCGTACGGGTTGCCGCCGCATCGCTACCTGACCGGTCGCCGGGTCGAGTCGGCCCGCAGTCTGCTGCTGGACGGGATGCCCATCGCCGAGGCCGCGGTCGCCGCCGGCTTCTACGACCAGGCCCACCTGACCCGGCACCTGCGCCGGATGATCGGCATCACTCCGGCGGCCTATCGGGCTGCTGCGGCCGGGTGAGCGTCGAGCTACCGGGTACGAGACAGCCGGCGCCAGCGCAGCGGCGGCATGCCGTAATGGCCGCGGAACCGACGTGTCAGGTACTCCGCGTCCCGGTGGCCGGTGGCCGCGGCGATGGCGCGCAACGAGAGATCGGTCTCGGCGAGCAGCCGACGGGCCTCGGTCAGTCGCCGCTCGGTCAGCCAGTCCAGGATCGTACGACCGGTACGTTCCCGAATGACGGTGGTCAGATGTCCGGTGGTGTAGCCGAGCTCGCGGGCCACATCACGGGTCGAGATCGGGTCCTGGTAATGATCTTCGATCACCGCGAAAACCCTTGCCACCAACGGATCCGATGGTGTCGTCTGACCCTGGGTCCGGGCCAGGCGGGCGGCATCGACCAAGATCAACGTGAGCGCGGCGGCGGCCGCCTGGTCTGCTCCGACCTGATCCGGAGCCGAGGTCTCGGCGTGCAGTTCGGCGAACCGCTCCGACCAACCCGGACGCTCGGCCGGTGGCACGACCAGCCGTCGGGGCGGCTGCGACGGCGACCGGGCCGGCGTGAAGAGGGCCAGCAGCGGATGATCACCCCAGCGCAGCGGTGAGCTGAAACCGGCCGTTCCGGGCACGGCCTCCGGCATGAAGAAGACCGCCCAGGCCAGGCTGTGGCCGATCGCGGTCACCGACCCCGCGCCGAGCACCTGCCCCGGTGAGATCGGATAGACCGCACCGGTCGGCATCGATTCGGCGCTGTTGTCGATCCGGACCGGGAGATCGCCCCGCTCGACGAACACCAGGACCAGGAAGTCGTGGGTGTGGCGGTGGTCCGACGGCAGCTCGATCGGGTCGTGCACCGGATCGAAGCGGATCACGCTGATCGGCGGCATCCCCCGTCGGGGCTCGTACCGATAGACCGGGGTCCCGTCGGCGCGGACAGACCGGAGCCGCGTCCCGGGCATCGGCCCGGGCGACCTGCGATGCGTACCCGATCCAGCCGAAGAACGTCCTGTCATCACCGACTTCCGTCCTGTCCGGGTCGGCGGGGCCGACCGATGCTGGAAACACCAACACGTCTACCACGAACTGACCAGGACGGATGATGATCATGACCGACGACACACGACTGAGGTTGCTCGAGGACGTCTCGCCCGGCGCCGAGCGACCGTTCCTGCCGGGTATGGGCAAGGATTGGCTGCTACCGCTGTACGACCCGATGACCCGCCTGATGGGGATTCGTCGGCTGCAGCGGCGATTGATCGAGTTGACCGACCTGTCCGACGGCCGGCGACTGCTCGATGTCGGGTGCGGGACCGGCAATCTGCTGCTGATCGCGGCAGCGCTGGTCCCCGGCGCCGAGTTGGCCGGTCTTGACCCGGATCGCCGGGCGTTGTCACGGGCGGCGCGGAAGGCGACCAGGTCCGGAGCGGCCCTGACCTTGGTGCACGGCTACGCCGATCGGCTGCCTTACCCGGACGGATCGCTGGATCGGGTGGTCTCGTCGATGGCCCTGCATCATCTGGATGCGGCGAGCCGGCAGGGGTTCGCAGCCGAGGCGCTGCGGGTGCTGCGGCCGGGCGGCACGGTGACGATCCTTGACTTCGGCGGTGCAGTCGGCGATCAGCCGGGCAGTGCCGACCATGATCATCGCGGCCATCGGCACGGGATCGGGTTCCGGATGAGCGCCGGGCTGCGGCGGCGCGGATTGGCCGACGAACGGGTCCAACAGAATCTCGACGACAGCCTGCCCCGGCTGCTGCGTGACGGCGGCTTCGCCGAGGCGCAGGAGATCGAGCACCTGGACAGCTGGATGAGTCCGATCACCTACGTCCGAGCGGTCCGGCCCTGAGTATCACCCTGCGACCCGCAAGATCATCGGCAACGATTCGCCGTAGGGTAGTCGGCGTGACAGTCGACGCCGACCAACCCATCTTCGATCAAGCGCACTTCGACTACTCGCCGTGGGGCTTCTGGTCCCGGGCCGACGAGCGGGCGCAGCAACACCAGCAGGAGTTGCAGCAGCGCGCGCTCGCCCAGCACCCGGACTGGTCCTTCGGTGAGCAGTGCTTCATCAGCGAGCTGGCCGCGGTCCAATGCGACCGGCTCGAGCTCGGCGACCGCAGCTACATCGCCGGCCACGCCTACCTGAGTCACGACGTGATCTTGGGCCGAGACTGCACGATCAACGCATTCACCGTGGTCCGCGGCAAGATCACCATCGGCGACGCCGTGCGGATCGGTGCCCATACCTCGATCCTCGGTTTCAACCACACCATGAGTGACCCCGACGTGGAGGTGTTCCGGCAGCCGGTCACCGTACGCGGCATCATCATCGGGTCGGACGTCTGGATCGGTTCCCAGGTGGCGATCGTGGACGGAGTGACCATCGGCGACAAGGCGGTGATCGCGGCCGGGGCCGTGGTCACCAAGGACGTTCCTGCCGGAGCAGTGGTCGGCGGTACCCCGGCACGGCTGCTGCGCTGGCGGGTGCCTCCGGTGGACCAGGCGGCACCTCGTACGGGGTCGGATGATCTTGCTGCCCGGGTGCGCGGCTTCGCCGATCAGGCTCGGGCGGAGGCAGCCCAGATCCTCAACCGGTGCTGGGATCCCGAGCGCCGGCGCTTCACCGACCGTCCCGGCACGCCGGTCAAGGTGCGTCCGCAGTGCGACGCGATCGAGATCGCCGACCTGCTGCTCGGCAGCGCACCGACCCAGCGACCGGTGGATGAGCAGATCAACTGGCTGCGTGATCTTCAGGACCCGAAGACCGGGCTGCTGCCGGAGATCGAAGCCGACGGCAGCCCGGGTGCCGCACCCGGTCCGGGCCTGGCCGGGTTGAACGAGGGAGACAGCGCCTATCACGTGCTCTGTGTCGGTTACGCCCTCGATGTGCTGGGCAGCGGATTCGCCCAACCGGTCCAGGTGGTGGCCGACGCCGAGCCGGCCGAGTTGATCAGCTTCCTGGAATCCCTGCCCTGGCAGGCGAGGCCGTGGAGCTCCGGTCATTACGTGGATGCGATCGGCACCGCGCTGCGCTGGAACCGGCCGGCCGATGCGGCATCACGTCCGGGTACCGAGGAAGCCCTCTGGGGCTGGCTGGGCCTGCACACCGATCCGCGGACCGGGATGTGGGGCGTGCCGGACGGTCAGGACCTGCTCCAGGTGGTGAACGGGTTCTACCGGGCCTCGCGTGGCACCTACGCCCAATTCGGGCAGCCGCTGCCCCAGCCGGAGCGAGTGGTCGACACCGTCCTCACCCACGCCCGGGTGCGGCGCCACTTCGCGCCCGAGCGACAGAACGCCTGCAACGTGTTGGACGTGATCCATCCGCTGTGGCTCGCCGGCCGGCAGACCGACTACCGACGCGACGACGTGATCAAGCTCGCCGGATCCCTGCTGTCAGACGCCCTCGGCCACTGGACTCCCGAGCAGGGCTTCGGATTCCAGGCTCCGTCGGCGGCCGCCGCGTCGGTCGAGGCGACCGTCCCTGGCCTGCAGGGCACGGAGATGTGGCTGAGCATCATCTGGCTGCTGGCCGACGTGGTCGGTCTGTCCGGTGAGCTGGGCTATCGCCCGCGCGGCGTACATCGCCCCGAACCGGCGTTCTCGGTATCTACCCGCTGAACGCCGGCGCCGGACTGCCGAACCCGCGCAGCTGCACCGACGGTGCGGCGGTGGTTCGACGGCCGCGGCGCCTACCCGTCGGTGTTGCGGAGCAGCGAATTGATCTCCTCGCGTACGGCAAGGAAGTGCGCCGGGTCGGTCGGGTAGTTGGTCAGCGTCAGCTCGCCGTTCGGGTCGATGATCTTGAGCGCCGTGTCCCGGCCGAATCGATCGCGTACCAGTTGCAGGGCGCGGTGATCATTCATCGCCTGCGCCGCGATCCGGTGCCGGGCTGACTCGATCACCGCACGATCCGGGCCGGGGTAGACGATGAACGGATCACCGGCCGGGAAGGAGCCGTCCGCGCAGGTGTCCTTCCAGGGATCGATATGGCTGCGGGAGTGTACGGCGTTGTAGAAGTTGAAGCCCCAGTGCAGGAAGCCACCGGCGTCGATGGCGAACAGCTGTTGGCCGATCACCCGATGCCGGGCCGCCGGCATGGCGATGAACCGGTTGGCGACGATCTTGTTCTGGCTGACGCAGTAGTAGACCCAGAGCCGCTGCACCTGACCGGCCAGGAACGGCTCGGCATGATTGGTGGCGACCACCGGCTTGCGGACCACACCCTGGGTGTAGAAGTCGTAGTCGCTCAGCGCGTCGGCAACCAGCCAGCCCTGCAGAAGATCATCGACCACATCCCGGGCCGCCCGGTAGCTGTCCAGATGATCATGAGACGGCTCGTCGGAGATGTGGAAGATCACCTTGTCCGGATCCCAATGATCACGGAAGGTCTGCTGCAGCGCGGGCAGGAACTGCTCCAGGAAGCTCCGGTACTGCGGATCGGTGGCCGGGACATCCCAGCCGAAGAGCTGCCGCAGTACGCCATCCACCTCGGCGTCGATGGCGGGAGTCGCCTTCGCGCCCCATTGAGTGAAGAGGTGCGCGACCTCGACGTACTCCAGACCGTGCCGGGCGAACATCGCCAACCAGCGTTCCAGTCGGGAGAAGTCGAAGTCGTAGTGATCACCGGTACGGCGGATGCCGACCAACTGCACCGGTGTCCGTCGGATGCCGACCGCGGTGTCCAGCGGCGGCGTCCAGATCGGCGTCAGCAGACCGTTCAGGCCCATCCGCGCTGCGCTGGCCACCCAGGCGTCAAGAGCCTGCCAGTGACCTTCGTCGAACGCGGTGCCGCCGTAGTAGTCGAGCAGGCAGTCCGCATGCAGCCACTGCGTGTTGACGATGTCCAGCGGCGGCAGTTCCTGATTGATCACCGTGACACTGGTCTTGTCGTCGTACAACCGCTCTGAGCTACGACCATGATCAACAGTGATCTCCAGCTCCAGATCGACGACCGCGCCCTCGGGTCGGTCGGCCGGATCGAGCCGGATGTCGAACCAGACGCTCTTCCAATGCCCGACCAATGGCTCCAGCCGCCCGTCGGGCAACGGCCGCAGCGGATCGGGATACAAGCCGGGGCTGTCGACCAGGTAGTTCTCGTCGTGATCGGGGAAGGCCGGCAGGGTGGCCGGCACCAGGTCGACCGCATACAGCGTGGTGTACTCGGCGGCCGAGCCGGAGATGTTGATCTTGATCGGGTCGGAGCTGGCCCGTGCTCCGGCCGGTGGTTGGAAGGCCAGCTGGAAGGAGTGGTTCTCACCGAGGAACACCGACCGCGGCAGCGCTCGGTCGATCGGGCGCGGTACGGCCGTGGGCAGCACGGTCTCCAGCGCATCGGTGAGGACGAACTTCCAGGACGAGGACATGGCGGCTCCTAGGTCTCCAAGGTTGACCAGACGCTATCGCGAAGCATCGGCGTGCCGGACTGGTGGTCGACACCAACGTCTGGCTATCGTGCTGGCAGGTACAGCTTCCTGGCCACTCTGCCTCTGGGTCCATGGTGGACAACAACGCATTTGGCGCCGGCAGCCTCACCGCCACTCACCGAGCCTGTCGACGATCGTCGGCAAGCTCGCTGCCCTCGGTCGCGGTGCGCTGCCTGTCCTGATCAGGCTCCGATGCGTTGAGAGGCCCCCGTGATTGCGATCTCGTCGATCCGCCATGCCCTGTCGTCCCGTGCCCGATCGACCTTTCGCCGCGCGCCGGCGGTCGCGCTGCGTACCTCCTGGTACGGGATCCGAGATGCCGCCCGGTCCTCCCCCGGCTGGCTGGGCACGGCGGCCACACTGAACCTCTTGCACGCGGTCATCCCGGCGGCCCAGATCTGGTCCCTCGAACGGTTGGTGAACGAACTGGTCACCCCGGTCGGTCCGCCCTCCGAATTGATCTTGGACGTCCTGATCTTGACCGTCACGGTGGGACTCAACTATCCGCTCGGCCAGGTCGCACTCATCGCCTCCCAACGGATGGGGCTGCGGATGACCTTGCGCTACAAGTCCCAGTTGGCCCAGGCTGCTGCCCGGCTGCGACCGCGCCAACTGGCCGACGCTCAGATCAGTACGACCCTGCAGGACGCCCAACTGGCCATCGATCCGATGAGTCGGGTGCCGGGCAACGCCCTGCAATTGGCCGCAGCGATGGTGACTGCGGCCGCGCTGTGCGTTGCGATTTGTTCCTTCAGCCCGCCGGCCGGGTTGATCGTGTTCTCCGCGCTGCTGCCGACGGTGGCTGCGTTCACCGTGATCGCCCGCGCCGAAGCGGACGGCTGGCCGCGGGTGGCAGCGGCGCAGCGGCGGGTCGGCTATGCCATGGAGCAGTTGGTGCAACAGCGGCCGGCCACCGAACTCGCGCTGCTCGGATCCGGATCCCGGGTGGCCGGTCTGGTGATCAAGTCCGAGCGCGACAAGCTTCGCGAGTTGGACCGGCTGATCGCGATCGCGATGCGGTGGGAGCTGGCAGCCTCCGCGGTCACCGCAGTGCTGCTGGCCGGCGCACTGACTTCGATGATCATCGACAACGTCGGTGCGGCGTTCGCGGCGGCCGCAATCGCCGGCATCCTCTCCGGGCTGTCGGCCATCCGCTTCACCGGTTACGCCTTCGGGAACATCGTCTCGGCAGCGCCGCGGGCGGCAGCGTTGTACGGCGTTGATGATCTTGCTCCGGTCCGGCAGTGGGCGCCCGCCCCGCCGCGGACCCGACGGATCGACGTCATCGGACTGACCGTGCGCTATCCGGACTCGACCCGCCCCGCGGTCGAGGACGTCGACCTGCACGCCGAACGAGGCGAGATCATCGCCCTGGTCGGTGCCAACGGCGCCGGCAAGACCAGCACCGTCAACGCACTGTTGCGGGTCACCGAGATCGAGCAGGGCAAGATCATCATCGATGATCACGACGCCGAGACGCTGAGCGAACCGGAGTTGCTGCAACGCTTCGGGATGCTGACCCAGGAGTTCGGCCGGTACGAGTTCACCGTCCGGGATGTGGTCAGCCTCGGCACCGCCGACAGCGAGGTCGGCGACGAGGCGATCTGGCGGGCGGTGACGGCGGCCGAGGCTGCCGGATTCGTCCGCGAATTGCCGGCCGGGTTGGACACCCAGTTGGGCCAGCAGTGGGGCGGGACCGGACTCTCCGGCGGCCAGTGGCAACGGCTCGCGCTGGCCAGGATCCACCTGCGGGATGCCGGCATCTGGATCCTCGACGAGCCCACCAGCGCCATCGATGCCGAAGCCGAACGGGAGATCTTCTCGTCGCTGCAGCGATCTCGGCAGGATCGGATCACCATCGTGGTCTCGCATCGGGCCTGGACCCTGAGGGGCATGGACCGGATCTACGTCTTCGATCATGGTCGGATCGTGCAGGTCGGTAGCTTTCACCAGCTCCTTGATCAGCCTGGCCGCTTCGCCGACCTCTTCGCCGAACAGCTCGATCGTTGATCATCCGCACCCCGCCGGGGTGGTCCTGGAGGATCGGCGAGCCCTTTCCACCGGGTTGATAACCATCGCCGCACAACCTTGGCAAACCGATGGCAAAAGGTTCCAGATCCGTGTGTGCCGATGGCACGATTCCCCAGCGAAGCTTATGCGCGCGCGGAGAAAGGCTTTTCCGACAGCCCGCTTCCAGCGTCGCGATGAACAGTTCAAAGGAGAGCTCGTGTCAGCGTTCAACGCCACACCCCGACTCAGTCGTCGTACCGTCCTCGCCGGCGCCGGAGCCACTGCGCTGCTGGGCGGCGCGCTGACCGGTTGCAGCGATTCGTCCGAGAAACAGAACACCGCCACCGCGAACGAGACGGTGAAGCTGCCCACCTATACACCCGCCGAGATCGCGAAGCCGGACTTCCCGGGAACAGAGCAGGGCGTCGAACCTGCGTACAAGCTGTTCCCGAGCGATCGCAACACGTCGGTCGCCGAGAAGCCGGGCAGCGGCAAGGACACCGTCACCGGGATGGTGATCACGTACGCCGCCATCCCGCCGGGCGTGAAGAAGAATCCTTTCTGGCAAGGACTGAACGACCGACTCGGCATCAACCTCAAACTGCAGATGAGTCCGAATGCGGACTACCTGCAGAAGTTCTCCACCACGATCGCCGGCGATGATCTGCCGGACATGATGTTGACCCAGGTGGTGGCGAATTTCCCGTCCCTGTTGGACAAACGCTTCAGTCCGTTGGACGAGTACCTGGGCGGCGACGCGGTCAAGGACTACCCCAACCTGGCCAACATCCCGACCGCGATCTGGAAGTCGGTGATCTACAACGGCAAGATCTACGGGCTGCCGTTGCCGCGCGGCCTGGTCGGCACCTACAACTTCATCCGAGCCGATCTGTTCAAGGCGGCTGGGGTGTCGATGGAGCCCAAGTCGTTCGACGAGTTGATCGATGCCGGCAAGGCGCTGACCAATGCGAAGAAGCGCCGGTGGGCGTACAGCATGATCAACCAGCCGGCCGCGTTGCTGGGCCGGATGAACGAGGAGCCCAACACCTGGGCGGTCGATGACAGCGGCAAGTTCACCCACCGCTACGAAACGGATGCCTACAAGCGCAGTGTCAGCGACCTGATCCAGATGTGGAAGTCGGGCGTGCTGCATCCGGACGCGTTCAACCCGGCGCAGCCGTTCAAGGATCTGTTCGCCGCCGGCACGGTGGCGATCAATGCCGCCGACGGCTACACCGGCTTCAACGCCTACTGGTCGAACGGGCTGACCGGCGATCCGAAGTTCGAGCTCGGACTGATGCCGGTCTACAAGCGTGAGGGCGGAGAGCTGGCACCGTGGGCGCTCGGGTCCGGCAGCTTCGGCATGGCGTCGATCAAGAAGATGGATGCCGACCGGGTCAAGCTCTGCCTGCGGATGGCCAACTACCTGGCCGCGCCCTTCGGCAGCGACGAGTACTACTACCTGTCCTACGGCAAGGAAGGCGTCGACCACACGGTCGACAAGAACGGCAACCCGACGCTGACCGAGACCGGGAAGGTCAATGCCGCGATGCCGATGCGTTACCTCGGAGACTCGACCAAGGTCAGCTACTCCCCCGGACGTCCACAGGACGCCAAGCAGCAGCACGACTATCAGTCGATGGAGGTACCCCAGGGCGTTCAGAATGCCGCCCTCGGACTCTTCTCCAACGCCCAGGCGACGAAGAATGCCACCGCGGACAAGAACTTCGTCGACACGGTGAACGACATCATCCAGGGCCGCAAGCCCTACTCCGGACTGGACAGCGCCATCTCCACCTGGCAGAACGCAGTCGGCAATGAGATGCGGACCGAGTACCAAGATCAATACCAGAAGGCCAACGGCAAGAAATGATCATGCCCAACTCGACCATCGAGACCGAAGCGGCACCGTACGCGCTGCCCACCGACGCGTCCCTTCCGTACGGACGTGGCGAGCTGACCGGACTCCTCCCGCCATCGCGGGTGCGAGCCGAACTCGGCACCTGGGACCCGTTTCCCAAGATCACCGACCGGGCAGGATGGCAGGCAGTGCCTGCCGCTGTACGGGACGAAGCGCTGGCTCGCGCAGAGGAGGCGCTGACCGCTCCGTGGCCCGAATTGCGGGCCTCGGTGTTCGCCGACTTCCATCGCAACGGCAATCGGTCCCGCTTCGAACTGCCACATTTCGAACGACGCAAGCTCCTTCGTGATCTTGTCCTCGGTGCCTGCCTGACCGATGATGAACGCTTCACCGATCCGATCATGGACGCCCTCTGGTCGATCTGCGAGGAGTCGTTCTGGGGCGTACCGGCACACTCCTTCTCCCGTCGTCATGATCAACTGCCGTTGCCGGCGGTGGACGAGCCGGTGATCGATCTCTTCGCGGCCGAGACCGGCGCGCAGGTCGCCTGGTCCCGATACCTGCTCGGCGATCGACTGGCCGCTGCCGGTGGTCGGGCGTTCGACGAGCGGTTGGTCGCCGAGATCGATCGCCGGCTGCTGACCCCGTTCCTGGATCGGGACGACTGGTTCTGGCTGGCCAAGGAGCGGACCGGGGCCAACAACTGGACCCCGTGGGTGTGTTCCAACCTGCTCGTCTCCACCCTGCACGGCGAAGCCGACGTCGAACGCCGGGCCGTGATCGCCAGCAAGATCATCGCCTCCCTGGACGTCTACGTTGATCAACTTCTGCTCGACGGTGGATGCTCGGAGGGCCAGTCCTACTGGGCGGTCGGTCCGGCAAAACTGATCGACTGCCTGGATGCCCTGTACGCCGCCAGCAACGGACAGCTGAGTGGCTTCGAGCTGCCCAAGGTGGCTGCGCTGAGTCGCTATCCGGTGGCCATGCATGTCGGCGGACGGGACATGATCCAGCACGCGGACGGCCATGGCCAATGGCTGCTGGAGGCATCGGTACTGCACCGCGCCGGCCGGTTGCTGGATGATCAACAGGCTCGTCGCCTCGCCGTCCATCTCCGCGACGCCCCGGGTGGTCGGCACGAGCGGGCCAAGACCAACCTCTGGCGCGGGCTGTCGGAGTTGTTCGAGCCCGGGTTCGTCGATGCCCCGCCGACCTCCGCCCCGCTGATCAAGGAACGTTGGTTCCCCGACCTGCAGGTGTTGGTCGCCCGTGAGCACGAGGCCAGTACCGACGGTTTCCTGCTCTGCATGAAGGCCGGGAACAATGCCGAGCATCACAACCACAACGACGTCGGCGGATTGTCGGTGGCAGTCGACGGTCACCATCTGGTGATCGATCCGGGCGTCGGCGTCTACACCAAGCAGACCTTCAGCCCGCAGCGGTACGAGCTGTTCGAGATGAACAGCGATTGGCATTCGTTGCCGATCATCAACGGCCTGGTGCAGTCTCCCGGCGAGACCTTCGCCGCCGGGATGACGGCAGTTGATCATGACGGCGACACGGTCACCATGACCGCCGAGCTGGCAGCAGCGTGGCCGTCGGATGCCGGGATCACGTCGTACCGTCGGAGCGCGACCCTGGACCGGGACGGCCATCGGGTCGTGATCAAGGATCGCTGGCAGGCAGAGGTGCAGTCACTGGTGCTGCCGCTCACCTTCGCCGTACCGCCCGTGGTCGATGGTGATCAGATCTGGTTCCAGCTGCCCGACGGCCGGATCGACCTGGACCTCGATCCGACGGCAGCCGTCACGGTGGAGGAACGGCCGCTGGACGATCCGAACCTGCGCGCACTCTGGGGTGACCGGATCTGGCGCTTGTTGATCACTCCGACGGGTCCGATCGCAGCGGGAGAACTCTCGCTCACGTTCCGACGCGGAGGCTCCGACTGATCTGGATTCCCGCCCTGCTGGCCGCGCGCAACGGCGGCGGCCAGCACTCGGGAGTCAGGGACGGAGCTGCTGGGTGACCCCATCCGGCCAGCTGATCGACACGATGTCATCGGGATCGACGGACAGGGTCGGCCACTGGGAGCGATCAACTTCGGCAGCCTGTTGGCCGGCATCGCACAGCGAGATGCCTGCCACGTACCACTGATCGACGTGCAATGCGGTGTATTCGATCTGGTTGATCAACAGCTCCGATCCGAATGGATTGGCGGTCGGATGAGCCGTGCTCGCCGGCTTGCCGTCACCGAGTAGAGAGCGCACCTCGCTGATCATTCCGGAGCGGGCACCCGGCCTGGGCTGCTGCGGTACGGCGTAGCCGGAGATCAGCAGGCGGGAATGCTCCGGCGCAGAGCTCAGCCGGACCGCGCGAACCTCGATGCCGTTGCGGATCGCCGACCAACAGCTGATCGGCCCCCAGGTGCTGCCCGCCGACGATCCGCCGCCGTCGGCGCTGACGCCGAGCGTCCGGAAGCCGGAACGCTCG
The DNA here is from genome assembly GCA_036566865.1 of Microlunatus sp. Classification (GTDB taxonomy): domain Bacteria; phylum Actinomycetota; class Actinomycetes; order Propionibacteriales; family Propionibacteriaceae; genus Microlunatus. Next base: position 1,503 of record DATCVL010000571.1, on the reverse strand, counting down.
GTCGCGGTTCCGTCCACATCGACCAGCACGACCTGGTTGTCGGGCACCGGGATGTCATCGATCGCCGGTGCGGTCGCGGTCGAATAGGCAAGCCGCGAGTAGAACGGATTCTGGTGATCACCAGGATGATCAACACCGTGATTGACGATGCGTACGATGCCGTCCGCCGCGGTGCCGGAAACCAGCCAGCCGGCTTGCGGGATCGTCGTCAGGACATCGCCGGTGTCGATCGGCAACGGTTCTTCGGGAGCCGACCAGAACGGGTCCTCGGCGCCGAGCACCAGGCCGGCCAGTCCGAGGCTGGACCAGTAGGGCGAACCCGGACCGGAGTACGACTGCCGCATCGGCTCGTACCGATCCAGCCAACCCATGCTCAGCAACCCGTCGTCGTCGAATGCGCCCCGGTCGACGAAGTAGCGCACACCGCCCAGCGCCAGCCGGCGCAACTGGCCGGCGGGCAGCGGTGACGCATCGAAGATCGCTCCGGCCCAGGGCGCACCCACGCAGGCGTAACGATAGATCAGCGAGCGCCCCTGGAAGAGCGGTGCCCCGTCGGCGCCCCAGAGATCCGGCAGCGTTGACAGGTAGTCCGACAGCCGGGCCCGGAAACGATCTTGAAGCTCGTTGACGCCGGGCTGGTTGGCCGACATGCGGCAGTACCAGAGCGAGAACAGCTGCATGACCCAGCCGTTGTACCAGTCGATGGCGCCGGTGGGACCGTCCCGGTACCAGCCACCGCGGCCGTTCACCTCGCCGAGGTACCACTCGTCCATCACGGCGATGTTCTCGTCCACCCGACTTTGATCATGGGGGCCGTCGACCGAGCGGAGGAATGCCTGGGTGACGTTGCAGAACCAGCGCCAATTGTTGTTCGGGTACGGCAGTTCCGCGCTCGGAGCGAGCCAGTCGATGATGTGCTGCTGGCTGGCAGAGTCGAGCCGATCCCAGATCCACGCCCTGCTCTCGTGCAGGGCGATCGATATCGCCGCCGCCTCCACCCGCGCCTGGCCGACGTCGGCCAGGAGCGGCCAGCGTTCGGCAGCTGCCGGATCGGTACCGGCGCGCAGGCCGGCCGCGTACCAGCCGGCGTGATCATGAGGGTCGGAGGTCGAGCCGGACAGCCGGAAACCGGCAGCCAGGAATGATCTTGCGAACGCCTCCAAGCCGTCGCTGAGGGGACCGGCGCCGGAGGACGGGCCCGGAAGATCAAATCTGGCATGTCCCGGAGTCGCCCACCGACGCAGCGCCAGCAAGGTCCGATCGGCGAGCGACTCCAGGTGCTCCCTCCCCCATCCGGTGTACGGAGCGGCCGGGTCGGGGTACGGAAGCTGATCATGCATGGTTACTTGGTTCCACCATTCTTCTGCAGTTGATCTTGGTATTCCTTGCGCATCTCGTCGCCGCCACCGGACTTCCACGCACTCAGCAGCGAGTCGAGTTCGCTGATCGGCTTGCGGCCCTGGATGATCTGGTTGACCCCATCGTTGAAGTTCTTGTCGATGG
>DATCVL010000570.1:0-23905 GCA_036566865.1 Microlunatus sp. | reverse complement strand
GCGTAGATCTTCAGAGCCTCGTCGAGGGTCACCGTGAACATCTGGTCCTCGGTGGCGAGGGACCGCGAATCCGTCCCCTTCTTCAGGTACGGGCCGTAGCGACCGTTCTGCGCGGTGATCTCGACACCGTCCTCGCCGGTGCCGACCACCCGAGGCAGGTTCATCAGCTGCAGCGCCTGCTCCAGCGTGATGGTGTCGATGCTCATCGACTTGAACAGGGAGCCGGTGCGCGGCTTGACGCCCTTCGGCGCATCCTCGCCCAACACCTCGGTCACGTACGGACCGAAACGACCGTTCTTGGCGACCACCTGATGCCCGGACTCCGGGTCGACACCAAGATCATGTTCCTCGCCCATCGGCTTGCTGAGCAGTTCCTTGGCAAGATCAACTGTCAGCTCGTCCGGCGGAAGATCATCGGCGACCGAAGCCCGGTTGCCGTCGCTGTCCTCGACGTAGGTGCCGTAGCGTCCGACTCGAGCCACCACCCCGGAATCAAGATCACCGATCTGGAAGGTGGACAGCGCACGAGCGTCGATGTCACCGAGCTCGTTGACCAGCTTGTGCAGGCCTTCCTGATCGCCCTTGCCGAAGTAGAACTCCTTCAGCACCTCGAGCCGCTGCAGATCACCATCGGCGATCTTGTCCAACTCGGCCTCCATGCCGGCGGTGAACTGGTAGTCGACCAGCCGCGGGAAATGCTTCTCCAACAGCGATGTCACCGCGAAGGCCAGCCAGGTCGGGACCAGCGCGGATCCCTTCTTGAAGACGTAATCCCGGCTGGTGATGGTACGGATGATGGTCGCGTAGGTGGACGGCCGGCCGATGTTCAGTTCTTCCAGCTTGGCCACCAGAGAGGGCTCGGTGTAACGCGCCGGAGCCTTGGTCTCGTGACCCGAGGCAGTGACCTCTTCGGGGCGCAGCGACTGGCTCTCGGTCAGATTCGGCAGCCGGGTCTGTTGATCATCGGTGGCGCTGCTGGCGTCGTCCTTGGATTCGACGTAGGCCTTCAGGAAGCCGTGGAAGGTGATCGTCCGACCGGACGCCACGAAGGTGCAGTCCTCGCCCTCCGCCGGGGCGGCGTTGATCTTGACCGTCACGGTGTTGCCCTGGGCATCCCGCATCTGGGAGGCGATGGTGCGCTTCCAGATCAGGTCGTAGAGCCGGAACTGATCACCGTTCAGTCCGGTCTGCGCCGGGGTACGGAAGGTCTCACCGGACGGGCGGATCGCCTCGTGGGCCTCTTGCGCGCCCTTCACCTTGCTGGCGTAGGTCCGCGGTGCCTCCGGCAGGTACGCGTCGCCGAAGAGACGGGCGACCTGATCGCGGGCCGCGTGCACGGCCGAGCTCGACAGCGTGATCGAGTCGGTTCGCATGTAGGTGATGTAGCCGCCCTCGTACAGGTCCTGAGCGACCGACATGGTGCGCTGCGCGGTGTAGCCGAGCTTGCGGCCGGCCTCCTGCTGCAGCGTTGTGGTGCGGAAGGGCGCGTACGGCTTGCGGGTGTACGGCCGGGACTCGACGCTGACCACCGAGAACGCGGCCTCGCGCAGCTTGACCGCCAACCCCTCGGCCGCGGTCTGGTCCAGGTGCACCAGCGACTCGGAGCCGGCCTTCAGGTTGCCGCGGTCGTCGAAATCACGGCCCTGGGCGACCCGAGACGATCCGACATGGGTCAGTCGGGCCGGGAACTGCGGCGGATCGGCCTGGCCGCCGGAGCTCCCGCTCGCGTCCAGAACGGCGTCCAGGTCCCAGTAGCCGGCGCTGCGGAATGCGATGCGTTCCCGCTCCCGATCCACCACCAAGCGGGTGGCAACCGACTGCACCCGGCCTGCGGACAGTCGCGGCATCACCTTGCGCCACAGCACCGGCGACACCTCGTAGCCGTACAACCGGTCCAGGATCCGGCGGGTCTCCTGGGCATCGACCTTGTCGATGTCCAGGTCGCGGGGGTTGTCGAGCGCGTCGTGGATGGCGTTGCGGGTGATCTCGTGGAAGACCATCCGACGAACCGGGACCTTCGGCTTCAACTCCTCCAGCAGGTGCCAGGCGATGGCCTCGCCCTCGCGGTCATCGTCGGTGGCCAGCAGCAATTCGTCGGCACCGTCCAGCGCCTGCTTCAGCTGCCGGATGGTCGCCTTCTTGTCCGGTGAGACGACGTAGATCGGCTGGAACCCGTTCTCCACGTTGATACCGGTCCGAGCCCACTTCTCGCCCTTGTACTTCGCCGGCACCTGGGAGGCCCCGGTCGGCAGGTCGCGGACGTGGCCGCGCGAGGACTCGACGACGAAGCCGTCGCCGAGATAGCCGGCGATCGTCTTCACCTTGGTCGGAGACTCGACAATCACCAGCCGGTGTCCGTCGGAGTTCGTTGCCACTGCGTCCTCTCTTTTGCAAAACCTGAGCCAGCGCCCGAGGCTACGCCATCATCGAAGCGACGATGCTGTCTATATATATGGGATGACGTCAAATCCGCCCTCGCGGCTCAGACTCCGAGCCACGCAGGGGGTCACTCTACGTCTTGTGTTGAGGCTTCGCTGAGGAGGCCGTCAACGATCAGCTGCCGGACGTCGGCCAGCAACTCGCCGGCCAATGCACCGGCATCCACTCCGAGGATCATCGCCACCCCGCCGACGATCTGATCCAGCCGGAGCTCTCCGTCGCAGGCGCCGAGCGCTCCGGCCAACCCGGTTCCGGCCCGCACTGCCCGGCGGAATCCGCGCTGCTGACGGAACACAATAGCCTCCGGATCCACCGCCCCGGGCTTCCCGACCGTCTCCTGCGCCACGTCGCCGGCCAGCTGCCAGCGCCGATTCAGGACCTCGGCGTCGGTCAGCCGTCGGGTCAGCTCGACCGCATCCCGGCGATCTGCCCAGGCCGGACCGATCGGTTGTTCGACCGGGTACGGCCAGTCCTCGATGCTGACCGCCGGGCGATCCCGCTCGGCCCGAGTCAGGGTCAGCCAGCCCATCCCGACCGATTCGATGCCGAGGCGTTCGAAGTAGTCGCACCAGGCGTCGTACCGGCTGCGGTACTGCGGATCGCCGACCAGGCCGGCGTCGGCGAGCCAGATCTCGATGTACTCGTACGGGTCCAACTGCTCGCGACGAAGGATGTGTGCGTCGCAGCCGGTCGCCTCGACCCAGTCCTGCAGCCGCTCCTGCCACGGCCGGCCGGCCAGTTGGGCCCAGTTGCCGAGGACCTGCAGGCTGCCACCGGGGTTGAGTCGTGCCGCGCCGCCGACAACGACCTGGCGGACCAGTTCGTCGCCGACCAGACCGGCCTCGCGATAGGTGAGCCGGCCGTTCGTCGACGGCGGGGACATCACGTACGGAGGATTGGTGACGATCAGGTCGAACGTCTCGTCGGCAACCGGCTCGTACAGGTTGCCCTCGCGGATGTCGACCTCGACACCGTTCAATCGCATGGTCGCGCGGGCCATGGCCAGCGCCCGCTGGTTGACGTCGGTGGCCACCACTCGTCGCGCGTGCCGGGCCAGATGCAGGCTCTGCACTCCGCAGCCGGTGCCGAGATCGAGCGCGGAATCGACCGGTCGCCGCATGGTCAGCTCGGCCAGCGTCATCGATGCCGGCGAAACCCCGAGGACGAAGTCGGAGTCGACCGGTGTCATCGGCCCGTCCAGCCCGGGAGTCAGATCGGAGAAGATCCAGCCCGCCGCGCCGTCGTCACTGCCGTAGGGCCGCAGATCGATCAGGGCACGGACCTGATCATGATCGACTTCGACCAGCCCGGCGGCCTGCAGAGCCTCGCCCATGCCAGGCAGTGCCCGATCAAGATCATCGGCGGAAACCGTTGCTTGCAAGGGCCACAGCTTCGCCAAGGTTGCCACCGGACCATGATCATCGGCCAGCACCCGGCGAGCCGGCGTGGTGTTGTTCCGGCCGAGCGCGGCATGGGCCGGGGCCCCGATCAGCTCCATCACCGTGTCAACGGTGTAGTCGACCTCGGCGAACCGGAGCCTCAGGCGTTCAAGATCATCATCGGTGAGCACGCGGGCATCGTCCCACGCCGCGACTCGCCAGCGTTAGCGGGCGCTCGGCACGATCTGACTGAAGAGTCGGCGGTAGGTGAATCACGAATCGTGCACGTTGACCACGGCAACCGGGCGTTCGGCCGAGTGCAGTACGTGCCGACTGACCGAACCGACGAAGAGACGCTTGGCCCAGCCCTTGCCGTGGGAGCCGACCACGATCAGCTGCGCGTCGGCGGACTGGCTGAGGATCGCCTCGGCGGCCGGTGCCTCGACGGCGATCTCCTCGATCTCGACGTTGATCGGCTCCGCCTTGCGCGCCTCGGCGACCACACTGGAGATCAGCTGCCGGGCCGAGTCCTCCTCCGACTTCTGCAGGTCGTTGACCATGTCGGCGTCGATCGGGATCGCCAGCGTCGGGATCCGGTAGCCGGTGACCACCCGCAACGCGGCCTTGCGTCGCTCGGCTTCGGCGAGCGCGAAACGCAGCGCGGCGATGCTGAAGTCGGAGTCGTCAACGCCGATCACGATCGGGCCGTCGGAGGGCAGCTCGTGGTCCTCGTTGATCACGAACAGTGGACACCTGGCGTCCGAGGCGAGCCGGGTGCTGACCGAGCCGAGGAAGGTCCGGCCGGCGGCGCCCATGCCACGGGTGCCCAGCACCATCGCCGCCGCGCCATCGGACGCATTGATCAAGATGGTGCTGGCGTTGCCGATCTCGTACCGGGTCTCACAGGTCAGCTCGGGAAACAGCTCGTTCACCTTGGCCTTCGCCGAGGCCAACAGGTCGTCGGCGTAGGACTGCATCGCTTCGATGTCCGGCGCCGCCAGGCGTACGCCGTAGAAGTCGACATCGGTGGGCAAGTCGAGCGCATTCACGATCTCCAGAACGAACCCTCCGCGCACCGCCTCGGCAGCCGCGTACTCCAACGCACGAGCACTGCCCGTCGATCCGTCAACACCGACAACGAGATGACCAGCCATGGGTCGACATCCTTTGCACTGGGGAGTTTGCTCTTGATCATGTCACGTCTGGCCGACTTGTCAGAAGGTGGTGCGGCCATCGGTGGATCGGCCTGTCGCCGGGCGGCTGATCAGGCGTGCCAGGCCTGCCACATCCGTGCGTAGGCACCATCGGCGGCCACCAGGTCCTGGTGGCTGCCCTGCTCGACCACCCGACCGTGGTCGAGCACGATGATCAGGTCGCAGTCCTGTGCCTGGGACAGCCGGTGGGCGACCACGATCGCGGTTCGTCCGGCCAGTGTCGCCTGCGCCGATTCGTCCAGCTCCCGGGCACCGGCGCTGCCGGCCTCCGCGGTTGCCTCGTCCAAGATCACCACCGGCGGGTCGGTGAGCACCACCCGGGCCAACGCCAGTTGTTGTGCCTGGGCCGCGGTCAGCTGATGAGCACCTTCGCCGACCGTTGTCTCCAGCCCGTCCGGCAACGCTCGTACCCAACCGTCCGCACCGACGGTCCGCAGTGCCTGCAGGAGTTGATCATCGGATGCCTCGGGCAGGGCCAGTCGAAGATCATCGGCAAGGGTTCCGGTGAAGACGTGGACCTCCTGCGACACCAGCTTGACCCGGGCCCGGAGCTGCTGGGGGTCGAGCTCGGACAGCTGATCGTCGCCGATGCTGACCCGGCCGGATCCTGCCGCGAAGACGCCGGCCAGGATCGCCGCCAGCGTTGTCTTTCCGGCGCCACTGGCACCCACGACGGCGATCCGCTGCCGCGGTTCGGCGACAAGATCAACATCGTGCAACACCGGGTGCTCGTCGTAGGCGTGGCCGACGCCGCGGCCCTGGACACCTGCGCGCTTCGGCATCGGTCTGGCCGGCTTGTGCGCCGGAGCGTCCAGGTCGGCCACACCGACCAGCCGCGCCAGCGCGGCACCGGCGGCCTGGACGTCGTCGAAGACCATCAGCAGGAAGCCGAGCGGACCGAACAACCGATGGAACATCAACGCCGCCGCGGTCACCGCGCCGACCGTCACCGTGTCGTTGCCGACCAGCACGAAGCCCACCAGCAGCAAGGCACCGAGCCCGATCGCTTCGGCCAGGTTCATCGTGTTCATGAAGCTCTGCAGGGTCCGGAAGGCCCGCAGGGTGGCATCGATCGCGACCGTGGAGGCCTTGTTGATCTTGCTCGTGTGCCTGGCCTCGACACCGTACGCGTGCACGGTCTCGGCGCCGCGGATCGAGGACAACAGCGCGGTCCCCCGGCGACCGACGGCGGCTCGCTCGGCCGCGTACAGCCTGGGCGCGCGGACCAGGTACCACCGCAGGGCGAGCAGATAGACCGGCAGCACGGTGCCGAAGGCGAGCGCCAGCCGCCAGTCCAAGGTGAGGAAACCGATCGCGGTGGCCAGCACGGTCAGGATCGACGAGCTCAGCATCACCAGCTGGCCGGCCGATTCGCTGACCTGGGCGACATCGGAGGTGACCCGGGCGGTGACCTCGCCGGTGCCGGCCCGTTCGAGGAGTTGCGCATCAGCGGTCAGCGCACGGTCCATCACCTCCTCCCGCAGCTCGGCCAGTACGTCGGCTGCGAGCCGACCGACCAGCGCGTACGACGCCCGGGTCGCGATCGCGCCGGCCACCGCGACCAGCACCACCAGCGCGATCAGCTCGAACAGCCGCCGATAGGAGCCGCGATCGATCACCAGGTCGACCACCGAGCCGAGCAGGTACGGCGCCAACACCGACAATCCGGCCGCCAGCAGCGAGCTGATCACCGCGGCGACCAGCAGGCCCGGCCGCCGTCCGGCAATGCCACCGACGACAGCCCAGGTGCGACGACCGTCGGCGGTCGGCAGCGTGCCGCGATCCGCCGCGGTCGCCGACAGCGTCTCGGTCACCGCAGCACCACCGTTCGATAGGCCTTGCCCTGTTCGGGATCGGACAGAAGTTGATCATGTTCGCCGGCGATCACGTCGGTACCCTGCCGGACGAAGATCACCCGATCACACACCGACAACAACGGCGGACTGGTGGTGATGATCACCGTGATGCGATCGGAGCCGGCCCGGAGGTCGTGCAGCCCGCGGGCCATCTGCTGCTCGGTGACCGAATCGACCGCTGTGGTCGGGTCCGACATCAGCAGCACCGGCCGGTCCGCCAGCAGCGCCCTGGCGAAGGCGGCGCGCTGTCGCTGGCCGCCGGACAGATTCAGCCCACGGTCGTCCAGTGGACGATCCAGGCCGCCGTGCTCGGTGATCAACTGCTCCGCTGCGGCGGCTCGCAGCGCCGCCATGATCGCGCCGTCGTCGGTGGCCGGATCGTGATCAGCTCCAGCGCGACCTTCGGTGACCGCCTCCCGCAAGGTCTCGCCGAAGAGCTCGACCCGATGCGGCTCGGCCAGCACCGTCGCGGTTCGGCCGGTCGGCAGCGCATCGACCATCGGCACCCCACCGAGGGTGACCACACCGTCACGGGGGTGATCGGTGCCGGCCAGCAGCCGGCCCAGCTCGCCGGCGACAGCAAGATCATCACTGACCACACCAACGATCTCGCCCGGTGCCGCGACCAGCGAGATCTCCCGTACGTGGTTGCCGGCCAGTCCGGTGGCCAGCAGTGGCCCCGACCCCAGCCGACGATCGCCGCCGGCCAGCCGCAACGGCGCGCCGAGGATCTCCGCCAACCGGTCGGCTCCGGCCAGGCAACGTGCCCGCAGACGTACGCCGAAGGCAAGGCCGTTCACCGGCTCGGCGATGAACTGCCCCAGCCCGACGATGGTGATCAACTCGCCCACCGTGATCCGTCCCTGCAGAGCGAAGACACCGGCCACCGCCGCCACCAGGGCCAGCAGCAACCCACCCGCCAGCGCGGTCACACCTTGGAAGTTCGCATCGGCCCGGGCAGCGCCGATCTGGGCAGCACGAGCCTGCCGGCTGGACAGCCGATAACGCTCGGCAGCCACGCCCTCGCCGCCGAATCCACGCAGCACCCGCAACCCGGACAGCAGGTCGGTGGCCAACGCCGCCGTGACACCGATCTCCTGCTGCTGGGCTGCCGTCCGGTGGGCGATCCGCGGCGCCAGCGCGTTCAGTCCGAGCGCCACCAACGGGACCGCGATCATGATCATCAAGCCCAGTCGCCAGTCGATCGTCAGCAAGGTCACGATGCTCACCAGCAGGCCGAAGCCGACACCGACCATCCGCGGCAACACCATGATCAACTGGGCGGTCAGGTCGGCATCGGTGGTGGTCATCGACAGCAGATCGCCACTGCGCCGGTTGGTTCGGATCCCGCCCGGCGACAGCACCCGGCTGACCGCCGCACCGCGGAGCTCGTGCGCCTCCTGGAGTTCGGCCCGGCGGACCAGCCAGGCACCGGTGCGGTAGGCGAAGGTCAACACCGCGAAGAGGCCGAACAGCGCAATCAGCGAGATGATCATCGCCGGCGCGTTGCCGGTGCTGATCGCACGGTCGATGATCACGCCGATCGCAACCGGCACCATCGCCTCGCAGGTCTGATGCAGGGCCCAGCAAGCGGCGGCCGCCGTCATCGGACGCCGACGGCGCGCGAACAACTGCCGCAGCAGTCGTCGACCGTTCAGTTGTTGATCATCGGCTCGTCGGTCGACTCGGTGGCTCGACCCGTCAACCTCAACGGCCATCGCCGGCACAGTGATGTCGGCCGATCGGAATGATGGTCGGGGTGTGGGAGACGGGATCGTCGATCACGGTGGCGGACAGTCCGAAGACGTCCTGCATCAGCTCGGCGGTGACCACCTCGCGCGGCGTTCCGGACGAGACGACCTGGCCGTCGGCCATCGCGACCAGGTGATCGGCGTACCGGCAGGCCAGGTTGAGATCGTGCATCACGACCACGATGGTGGTGCCGCGGCGACGATTCAGGTCGGTGAGCAGATCCAGCACCTCGAGCTGATGGGAGAGGTCGAGGAAGGTGGTCGGCTCGTCCAGCAGGAGCACGTCGGTCTCCTGGGCCAGTGCCATGGCGATCCAAACCCGCTGCCGCTGGCCGCCGCTCATCTCGTCGATCGGCCGATCGGCCAGGGACAAGGTGTCGGTTGCGATCAGCGCCTCGGTGACCGCCCGGTCGTCGTCGGCCGTCCACTGCCGGAACCAGCCCTGATGCGGGTAGCGGCCGCGGCCGACCAGGTCCGCGACGGTGATGCCCTCGGGCGCGTTCGGAGACTGCGGCAGCAGCCCCATGATCTTGGCGACTTCCTTGCTGGGCGTGGAATGCACGCTCTTGCCGTCCAACAGCACCGCGCCGTCGGTCGGCGTCAGCAGCCGAGCCATCCCGCGCAGCAGGGTGGACTTTCCGCAGCCGTTGGCACCGATGATCACCGAGACCCGACCGGTCGGCACCTGCAGGGAGAGGTCGGAGACGATCTGCCGACTGCCGTAGCTCAGGCTGACGTGGTCTGCCTGGAGCTGCCGGGGGGTCACCGGCGCGGTGTCGCCCGCGGTGTCGGTCTGGGGCAATTCGACCGGAATCTTGGTCATCGTCATGGTTCTTCTATCCTCCGGTTCCGAGCCGGTTCGACCTGATCAACAGGAAGATCAAATAGGGCGCACCGATGATGGCGGTCAGGATGCCGACCGGTAGCTGTACGGGGAGCAGGTGCTGCCCGGCGAAGTCGGCCACGCTGACCACCAGTGCACCGACCAGTCCGGCCGGGATCAGCGCGCTTCCGGTGCCACCGGTCAACCGCCGCGCAATCGGTCCGGACACGAACGCGACGAAGCCGACGGGGCCGGCGGCCGCCGTTGCGATGGCGGCCAGCGCAACGCCGAGCAAGATCAACAACAGCCGGGATCGCTGTACCGCAACGCCGATCGACGAGGCGGTGTCATCGCCGAGCTGCAGACCACCGAGCCAGCGTCCGGCGATCAAGGTGACCGGCACGATGATCACCGCCAAGATCGACAGCGTCAGCATTCCCGAGGTGGAGGATCCGGCCAGGCTTCCGGTCAACCAGACCAGAGCCTGCTGCGCATCCTCCACGGCCACCCGGGTCATCTGGTACTCGATCACTGCGCTCATCACGGCGGCCAGCCCGATGCCGATCAGGACGAAGCGGTAGCCAGACATGCCTCCGCGGTAGGCGAGGACGTAGATCAACAGAGCGATCAGCAATGCGCCACCGAATGCCGAGGCCGACACCGCGAGACCACTCAGGCCCAGGGTCAAGATCGCAAACACCGCGGCGGCGCTGGCGCCGGAACTGACGCCGATGATGTCCGGCGTGGCCAGCGGGTTTCTGATCATGGCCTGGAAGATCGCGCCGGAGATGCCGAAGCAGAGCCCGACCAGCATGCCGGTGACCACCCGAGGCAGCCGCAGGTCGTAGACGATGAAGTTGCTGGCCGAGCTGCCCCGCCCGGTCAGCGCGAGGAAGAGATCGCTCAAGCTGAGCGGGAAATCGCCGACGATCATGGCCGCGCAGAAGGTCACCAACAGGGCGGCAGCCAGGCCGGCGCAGACGATCAGGGTACGGCGCCGCAACCGGCGGCGTACCGAGCGAACCGGGCGAAGGTCGAGGTCGACAGCCGGAAGGGTTGCGGTCACAGCTCGGCCAGCTTCTTGCGTCGAACCAGGGCGATGAAGACCGGTGCACCGATCACCGCGGTGACGATGGCCACCTGGACCTCACTCGGCCGGGCGATCACCCGGCCGATGATGTCGGCGCCGAGCAGCAGGATCGGCGCCAGCAACATCGAGTACGGCAGCGTCCACCGGTAGTTCGGCCCGGTGATCATCCGGGCCACGTGCGGGATGGTCAGGCCGACGAAGCCGATCGGGCCCGCGGCTGCAGTCGCTGCCCCGCAGAGCAGCACCACGACCGCGGCCGACAGACCGCGGGACAGCCCGACATGCGCGCCGAGGCCGCGCGCGACGTCGTCACCGAGGGACAGCGTGTTCAGCGTGCGACCGAGGAAGAGCGAGGCAACGCAGCCGATCAACAGGAACGGCGCCAACTGGCCGACCTGATCAAGATCACGACCGGCCAGTGCGCCGACCTGCCAGAACCGCATCTGGTCGAAGGTGCTCTGGTCCAACAGCAGGAAGGCCTGGGTGATCGCGGCGAACACCGCGGACATCGCCGCGCCGGCCAATGCCAGCTTCACCGGAGTCGCCCCGTCGCGCCCGAGCGCCGCGATCCCGTACACGATCACCGCGGCGACGGCGGCGCCGGCGAACGCGAACCAGACGTAGCCACTGGGGCTGCTGACCCCGAAGAAGGTGATCGCCAACACCACGCAGAGCGCGGCGCCGGCGTTGACGCCGAGGATGCCGGGGTCGGCCAGCGGGTTGCGGGTCACGCCCTGCATCACACAGCCGGCCAGCCCGAGCGCGGCACCGACCATCAGGCCGAGAAGTGTCCGCGGCAACCGAAGGGTCAAGATCACCAATCGATCGGTGTCGTCGGCGTACCGGCTGGGCAGCCCCGCCATCACGTCGTGCGCACTGATCGCGTGGAAGATGTTGAAGTCGCCCAGGGTGTCCAGCACCACCGACGGCGGGATCGTCCGAGCCCCCACCGCGATGCTCAGGATCGAGAGCACGACCAGTGCGGCCACACAGGCGACCAGGCCAGGCAGCATCCGAGCGGCCTTGCTGCGATGCGGTGGTACGACCGTACGCTGACCGTCGCCATCAGGGCGCGCAGTCGCGACGGTCGCAGTGGTCATAAGGGGAGCCTAACTTCCGTGAGGCATTCAGCCCAAGCCCGGTCCGGAAATTGACAAGGCGAACATGGCGATAATCACACGAGCAGCTCGCTGGTGTCAGTCCCCGGTCGGAGTTTGGACGTTCTGTACAGCCCAGTCCAAAACTGTTAGCGTGACCGCCGTGCCTCGACCTCGTAGCTTCTCCACCGAGACCGCGGTGGATGCTGCCATCGAGAGGTTCCGCGGCGGCACCTTCAGCGCCACCTCGACCGAGGAGCTGTGCGACTGCACCGGCCTGTCCCGGAGCAGCTTCTACAACGCCTTCGGCAGCAAGTCCGAGCTCTTCCGTACGGCGCTGGCTCGCTACGGCGAAACCCAGGACAGGAACCGGGCCGAATTCGTCTGCGGCGCGGGCACCGGCCGGGAGCAACTCGAGGCGCTGCTCCGGGAGACGATCCGGCTGCAATTCGAGACGCCCGACCATCGCCCCTGCCTGGTGCTGTCGGCATCGGTCGAACTGGGCCGCAGCGACGACGAGATCGCCGACCTGGCCCGACGCAATCTGAATGCCTTCGCTCAGACCATCACCGAACTGATCGAGCGCGGACAGTGCGATGGTTCGATCACCAGCCGGGTGCCGGCGGCCGATCTGGCCGCGATGCTGCACGCGATGGTGAACGGCTTGCAGATCCGCGGCCGGGTCTGCGACGACGACGTCGCGATCCAATCGACCATCGACACCGCACTCCGACTTCTCTGACCTCGTTTCTGTCCTCTCCTCACCCGCGCTTGCTCGACACCGTTTGACTCACCACCTCCACCTACCCATCTCATCGGCCCTCGACGACGTGGACCGCCGCGCACGAGTTCTGATCCGATCAGTCCAGAATCCTTGAGGAATCCGATGACGACCAATGTCGAGAGCAACCAGTCCGTACGGACCGGCCGGCCACCGCTGGCGGTGTACGTCCTGGGCGCGGCGATCTTTGCCATGGGCACGTCCGAGTTCATGATCGCGGGGCTGTTGCCGGACCTGACCAGTGATCTGCAGATCAGCGTGCCGCAGGCCGGCTTGTTGATCACCGCGTTCGCGATCGGGATGGCGATCGGCGCTCCGGTGATGACGCTGCTGACGCTGCGCCTGCCCCGCAAGCTCACCCTGCTGGGTGCGGCAGCCGGCTACATCCTGATGCACCTGATCGGCCTGTTCCTGCACAGCTATCAGGCGTTGATGATCACCAGAGTGATCGCCGCTGTCCTGTACGCGACGTTCTGGTCGGTCTCGGCGGTGATGGCGACCCGGATCGCCGGCGGCAAGGCGATTGCCCGGGCGATGGCGATCCTGGTCGGCGGTCTGTCGATCGCGAACGTGTTGGGCGTGCCGGCCGGGACCTGGCTCGGTGATCGCTTCGGCTGGCGGGCAGCGTTCCTGGCGGTCGCGATCGCCTCGGCGGCTGCGCTGGTGTTGATCATGATCTTGGTCCCGAACATCGACCGTCCGGGAGCGACGGTCCAGCCACTCGGTCAGTTGGTGCGGGCCGAACTCGGCGCCTTCCGGCAAGGCAGGCTGTGGCTGGCCCTGTTGACCACGGCCCTCTTTCAGGGTGCGGTGTTCGCCGCCTTCTCCTACTTCTCACCCTTGTTGATCAACGTCACCGGGGTGGCGCCCGGACGGGTACCGATGTACTTGTTGATCTTCGGCGTGGGCGCCTTCCTCGGTACGACGCTCGGCGGCCGGTTCGCCGATCGCGGGCCGTGGGCCAACGTGGTGATCAGCCTGTCCGCCACCTTGGTGGCATCGGTGCTGTTGCTGGCGGTGTCCGGCTCACCGGTCCCGACCGCGATCGCGATGGGGCTCTACTCGCTGGCAGCATTCTCGATCGCCGGTGCGATCAACGGACGGGTGCTCGGCTTCGCCGGCACCGCACCGACGTTGGCCGCGGCGGTGAACACCAGTGCCTTCAATGTCGGCAACGCGGTCGGCCCCTGGTTCGGCGGACTCGCCATCGCCGCCGGACTCGGTTTCCGGTCCCCGATCGTCGTCGGGATGGTCATGCTCATGGCCGCACTCGGGGTTGCGTTCGTCTCCCGTGCGGTGGAGAGTCGGCCGACGGCATCCGTCGACACCGACACTCCGTTGGCAGCAGAGACCTGCGACGCGTGAGCAGCCCGGGTCGGCGCCTCCCGCCCCTGCTCCGCGCGTCGCTGTGCCAGCAGGCCAGGGCTGATGATGCCCACGGATCGATGGCGGACTAGCCTGACGGCATGGTCGCACGGCCGCTCGACCTCCCGCTGCTGAACCGGATCCGGATACGGATGGCCGGGGCGGTGGCCTCACGCCTGGGCGGCGACGATCCCCAATCGGCCTTCAGCACACTCCGCGCCGCCCGAGACGGCGTGCCGTGGTATCCGTCGGACTCTCCGGTGCGGCTGGTGCACGGCGACATCGCGATGCTGGTCGGCGGACTCAGGGCACTGCTGATGCAGTCCTTGCATCCGGTGGCGATGCAGGCGGTCGACGAACACTCGGGCTACCGCAGCGATCCGTGGGCGCGGATGCAGAGCACGGCGGCGTTCATCGCGATCACCACCTTCGGCACCCAGGACCAGGCGATGGCCGCGATCAGTCGGGTGCGCAACATCCATGATCACGTTTCCGGCATGACTCCGTCCGGATCGCCCTATCGAGCATCCGACCCGCATCTGCTGTCCTGGGTGCATGTCGCAGAAGCCGACAGCTTCCTGACCGCACATCGGCTGTACGGACGAACGATGCTGAGCCCGGAGCAGGCCGACCGATACGTCGATGATCTTGCTCGGGTCGCGGTCGCCCTCGGAGCCGAAGAACCTCCACATACCGTTGATCAACTTCGGTCACAGTTCGATGCCTTCCGGCCCGAGTTGCGCGGCGGCGGACAGGCCAGGGCGGCAACCCACCTGTTGTTGTGGAATCCACCGCTGACCGGGGCCGCCCGCATGGGCTATCGACTGCTGACCGCGGGCGCCGTGGCCTCGTTGCCACCCTGGGCACGCCAGGAATTGGGCCTGCCGTCTTTTCCGATCATGGATCGAGCGATGCTCAGGCCGGCCGCGCGGGCGCTGCTGTCCACCCTCGACCGCGGCTTCGAAGCCGGATTCAGCAAGCGCCCAGACGCTGCCTGATCACGGCTTCAGGATCGGCCGCAGCGCGTCGATCACGGCCGGATCCTCGATCGTCGACGGGATCACGGGGTCCTGTCCGTCGGCGAGCTCCCGCATGGTCTTCCGCAGGACTTTGCCGGAACGGGTCTTCGGCAGCGCCGGCACGACGTCGATCTGCCGGAGCGAGGCGACCGGGCCGATCTGCTGCCGGACCAGCCCGACCAGCTCCGTACGAAGTTGATCATGGCCGGTGCCGATCCCGGATTTGATCACCACCAGCCCGCGCGGCACCTGCCCCTTGATCTCATCGGCGACTCCGATCACGGCACACTCGGCCACCGCAGGATGGGTGGCGATGACCGCTTCCAGCTGGCCGGTGGAGAGCCGGTGTCCGGCGACATTGATCACGTCGTCGGTCCGGCCCATCACGTAGACGTAATCGTCATCGTCCAGATAGCCGCCGTCGCCGGTGAGGTAATACCCGGGATAGCTGCTCAGATAGCTGGTCACGAAGCGATCCTGATCACCCCAGACGCCGGCCGAAACCCCTGGCGGCAACGGACGCTTCAGACAGATTGCTCCCTGGGTACCGGCCGGGACCGGGCGACCGCGTTCATCCAAGATCATCACCTGATAGCCGGGCACCGCAACGGTGGGTGAACCGGCCTTGATCGGCATCGGCTCCAGGCCGCGGGGATTGGCCACGATCGGCCAGCCGGTCTCGGTCTGCCACCAGTTGTCGATCACCGGGACTCCGAGTTGATCACTCGTCCAGGCGTACGTGTCCGGGTCGAGTCGCTCGCCGGCCAGGAAAAGCGCTTGCAGGCTGGAGATGTCGGCTGCCCGGATCAGGGTGCCGTCCGGATCCAGCTTGCGAATCGCGCGGATCGCGGTCGGCGCGGTGAACATCGCCTTGACCCGATGCTCGGCCAGCACCCGCCAGAAGGAGCCGGCGTCCGGAGTGCCGACCGGTTTCCCTTCGTAGAGGACCGTGGTGGCGCCGACCAGCAGCGGTGCGTACACGATGAAGGAGTGCCCGACCACCCAACCGACATCGCTGGCCGTGAACATCACCTCTCCCGGTCCGACGTCGAAGATCGACTTCATCGCGTAGCACAACGCAACCGCGTGTCCGCCGTTGTCCCGGACGATGCCCTTCGGCCTACCGGTGGTCCCCGAGGTGTAAAGGATGTAGAGCGGATCGGTGGCACCGACCTCGACCGGTGTCGCCGGCTCGATCCGGGTGTCCCGCATCAACACCGCAAGATCAACATCGCGCGGAGCGGTCAGGTCCGCCGCCGGACCGTCCGGATGATCACCCCGCGGCACGATCACACAGTGCCGCGGTTGATGATCGCTGAGCTCCAGCGCCTTGTCCAGCAAGGGCTTGTAGGCGATCACCCGATCCGCCTCCAGGCCGTAGGCGGTGGAGATCACCACCACAGGTTCAGCGTCCTCGATCCGAGCCGCCAACTCGGCCGGCGCGAATCCGCCGAAGACCACCGAGTGCACCGCCCCGATCCGTGCACAGGCGAGCATCGCGATCACGGCCTCGGGGATCATCGGCAGGTAAATCACCACCCGGTCGCCTTGATCAACTCCGAGCGCCGTCAGGCCGCCGGCGAGTTTGGCCACTCGCTCCAGCAGATCGGCGTAGCTGTACGTCCGCCGGTTGCCGGTGATCGCGGAGTGGAAGATCAACGCCGGATGCTCACCACGACCGGCGATCACGTGCCGGTCCAATGCGTTGTAGGAGGTGTTCAGGACGCCGCCGTCGTACCAGCGGTCGACGTCACCCCTGCCGGCCGGCTCGACCGTGTGCACCAGCGGCGGTGGCCGGAACCAGTCGATCGCCTGGGCCTGCTCGGCCCAGAACCCGTCCGGGTCGTCGATACTGCGCCGGTAGCTGTCCGCGTACGCGCCCATGCTCGCCTCCCTGCTCGCACGGCTCATCCTGCCGTACCGGCACCCCGATCGACAGCCGCCGGCCGGCTGGACCGATGCATAGTCCGCGACGCTCGCACGGACACACGAACCCCAATCCGGTGGGCGGGCACTCCGCGCACCGAAGGTCCTGCAACATCAACCGCGGCCGCTGGTGCGTAGCGACATGCGCCCGTGCGGCCGAGTAGGTCCTGCAAGGGATGCGCTCGGTTCGGGTGATTACCGCGCGATGGGCTGCGGGAGCGGCGCGATCGGCTGCGGCTGGTAGGTGCGCTGCAAGCCGGACCTCTTGGCCAGTTGGAGAATCACCACAACGGCGATCCCGTTCACCACCAGGGTGACCAGCGGAGCGAGCGGACTGCCCTGGGTGTCCGAGCTGACGAAGGCGTTGGCCCAGCCGCCGAACAGGATGGTGGCGATCATGATCGCCACGTTGTTGGTGGCATGCAGGGCAACCGATGCCTCCAGACCGCCGGTACGCCAAGCCAGGATGCAGGACGAGGCGGCGAAGATCGCCAGGTCGAGGAAGACCCACGGGTCGAAGCTGCCGTGTGCCAGTGCGAACAACCCGATTGACGGGATCATCGCGACCACCAGGGCGACCTTCGGATTACGGAACCAGGCGCCGACATTCTGCAGGATCAACCCGCGGAAGGCGTACTCCTCACCAGCCGACTGGAACGGGATCGCGATCACAACCATGATCAACAACGCCGGCCAGTGCTGGGGGCGCGGGCCGTAGTCCCACCCGATCAGGAACTGCGCGCCGAGGTAGATCGCGAACAGCGGCACGGTGATCACCAAACAGCGCAGCAGCCAGTGCCAACGAAACCCGCCGGCCACCGAGGAGAGGAATCTCGGCCGAATTCCGTGCGCGATCCAGTTGGCGAACATCGCCGAGGGAATCAGGCTGATCAGACCCGCGATCACATACCCGAAGGCCAGCGGCCCCATCTCGGAAGCCCTCAGGGTGGACAGCATGCTCTCGATGTCGCCGCCGGTCGCGAACACGATGATCGCCAATGCGGCGGCCAGCACCACCTGAGCGGTCAGCGCGAACACCACTCCGAGGAAGAGCGCCAGCACCGGCCGCCAGCCGCGATAGCGCGGGCCGCGCAACATCTGCTGATACTCCCGCGGACCGTCCGGCATCGGGCTCGGGCGCCATGGCACCGCCGGCCCCGGAGCGCCGTAACCGTTGTACGGCATCGGCTGTCCGTACGGATTCGGGTACGGGGTGTGCTGTGCGTACGGGCCGGACTGGCCGCCGGGTGCGGCCTGGCCGGCAGGTGCGGCAGGTTGGCCGGGCTGACGTTCAGGACTCGGCCCGTACGGATCGGATCCGTACGGTGCCGGGCCGCGGGGCGGCTGTTGGGGCGCGCTCATGCGGCCGATTCTCGCAGCCCGGCCCAAAACCCTAGTCGGACTTGTCCACAGCGAATTCGTGCGAACCGGCGTCGCCCGCCCGACTTGCCGCCGTGCTGCCGTTGCCGTCGGAGCCGGTCGAGCCCGGGGTGCCGGCACCGGTGTCCGAGCCGCCGCTTCCGTCACTGGACTCCGCGGACTCCTCGTCCTCGGCGATGCCGACCTGGCGCCGGGTGCTGATCACCACCACGATCACCACGATGGCGAAGGCCACCAGCGCGATCACGAACCGCAACGGATTGGCCGAATCGGCCAGCGGCGACATCGCGACCACGGCCGGCGCGATCAGCACCGCCACCAGGTTCATCACCTTGATCAGCGGGTTGATCGCCGGGCCGGCGGTGTCCTTGAACGGATCACCGACGGTGTCGCCGATCACGGTCGCCTCATGCGCCGAGGAGCCCTTGCCGCCGAAGTTTCCGTCCTCGACGATCTTCTTCGCGTTGTCCCAGGCGCCGCCGGAGTTGGCCAGGAAGACAGCCATCATGGTGCCGGTCGCAATCGCACCGGCCAGATAGCCGGCGAGCGCCGGAGCACCGAGCCCGAAGCCGACCGCGATCGGTGCCATGATCGCCAGCAGACCCGGCGTGGCCAGCTCCCGCAGCGAGTCCCGGGTGCAGATGTCGACGACCTTGCCGTACTCGGGCTTGCCGGTGCCTTCCATGATTCCGGGGATCTCGCGGAACTGCCGGCGTACCTCGTACACCACGGCGCCGGCGGCACGGCCGACCGCGCTGATCGCCAGCCCGGAGAAGAGGAACACCACCGAGGCACCGGCGATGATGCCGACCAGGGTCGGCGGCGCGTACACCACGGCGTCACTGGTGAACTTGCTGTACGCGTCCACCAGCACCCCGCGAATGGCGTCGGTGTAGGAGCCGAACAGTGCGGTTGCGGCCAGCACCGCGGTAGCGATCGCGATGCCCTTGGTGATCGCCTTGGTGGTGTTGCCGACGGCGTCCAGCTCGGTCAGGATCTGCGCACCGTCACCCTCGACATCGCCGGACATCTCCGCGATGCCCTGAGCGTTGTCGGAGACCGGACCGAAGGTGTCCATCGCGACGATCACGCCGACCGTGGTCAACAGTCCACAGCCGGCCAGAGCGATGCAGAAGAGAGCCACGATCCCGGAACCGCCGATGATGAAGGCGACGAACACGGCCGCCGCGATCACCAGGCCGGTGTAGACCGCAGAGGACAGGCCCAGCGAGATGCCGGACAGTATCACCGTCGCGGCACCGGTCAGCGACGTCTTGGCGACATCCCGGGTCGGCCGGTCCTCGGTGCCGGTGTAGTAGCCGGTCAGGGACAAGATCACCACCGCCAGCACGATGCCGATGATCACCGACAGCAGTGCAACCACCCGCGGATCGTCGATCGGGCCGCTGAAGGTGGCGCCCTCGGGCAGTCCAAGATCAGCGAACTTGGACGGCAGGTAGACGAATGACGCAATGGCAACCAAGATCGCCGAGATCAGCGCCGACAGGTAGAAGGAACGGTTGATCGTCCGCAGCCCGCTCTCGGTGGGACGGGGCCGGGTCAGGAAGATGCCGATGATCGCGGTGATCACACCGATCGCCGGCACGATCAGCGGGAAGACCAGACCGGCCTCACCGAAGGCGGCCTTGCCCAAGATCAACGACGCGACCAGCATCACCGCGTACGACTCGAACAGGTCTGCCGCCATGCCGGCGCAGTCGCCCACGTTGTCACCGACGTTGTCGGCGATGGTGGCCGCGTTCCGCGGATCGTCCTCGGGAATGTTCTGCTCGACCTTGCCGACCAGGTCAGCGCCGACGTCGGCCGCCTTGGTGAAGATGCCACCGCCGACACGCATGAACATGGCCAACATGGCGGCGCCGAAGCCGAAGCCTTCCAAGATCGTCGGGGCGTCGCTCTGGAAGATCAGCACCACCAGTGATGCGCCCAGCAGGCCGAGACCCACGGTGGACATGCCCACGTGGGCGCCGGTTCGGAAGGCGATCCGCATCGCAGGATCGCGACCCTCGTCCCGAGCCGCCGCGGCCACTCGTACGTTGGCTCGGACCGCCAGCCACATGCCGAGGTAGCCGATCATGGCGGAGAAGAAGGCGCCGACCAGGAAGGCCAGCGACCGCGCGATCCGCAACAGCACCTGGGAGGCGCCGGTGTCGGTGTGCGCGGGTAGTGCCATCAACAGCAGGAACGCGGCGACCGCGAAACCGCCGAGCGTCTTGAATTGTCGGCGGAGATAAGCTGCGGCGCCCTCCTGGACGCCGAGCGCGATATTTTGCATGTTCTGGGTGCCTTCGCCGGCAGCCAGAACTTGTCTGCGGAAGACGAGGGCCATGGCCAACGCGATCAGCGCGATGGCCGCTACGACGGCGGCGACGGTGAGGTTGCGTGAAGACAACGTCACCTCAAGGGCCGTAGGAACGTACATACAGTGCACTCCTGTTGCTGCGGGAAGCTCCGAGATTTACTCCACGACGCGCCGTTGCGCGCAGCTTGCCCCGGAGTCTAACGGCGTGGCACCGACGGCCGCATGACCTGGATCACATTGGGCGCGGCCCGCGTCGACTCGTCACGCCGACTGCGCCGCGTTGTATCCCTGCGTTCAGTTCCGGTCCGGGTCAGCTTCCCGTCAGGTCGGGCTGCTGCCGGAGCGTCTCACGGATTCGTGCCTGAGTCGTTCCTGCCAACTTTCGGCCGACCGACGGGTCGACGAGGACGCATTCGGACGTCGGCCACGCATCACCAGAGAGAGCCGACTGCGACGGCAGGATCCGGACGCGCGAGACTAGGGCCGTGGTGACGATGTCGGCGGGGGTTCCCGACGTACTGCTCGATCCTGAGCGGGTACGACTTCGGCGTCGCTTCGGCGAGCGGGCAGCCGAGTGCGCGGACTGGCCCGACTGGCTGCCGACCGAGCTGATCACAGCGATCCGTTCCAGCGGGATCGCCGCGCCGTGGACCCATCAGGTGGCCGCCGCCCAGGCGGCCTACGCCGGGCGGCAGGTCGCGATCACCACCGGCACGGCCTCGGGTAAGACGCTCGGCTATCTACTACCGGTGATGGCGGCGACGTACGGCGGGACCGCTGCGACCGCACGGCGCCCGGTCGGCCCGAAGGCCGAGTTGCGGGACACCATCCTGAAGCCGAAGCGTCCCCACACTGCGCTCTATCTGGCGCCGACCAAGGCACTGGCCCATGATCAACTTCGAGTCACGCGCGAGTTCGGATTGCCGGACTGGCGGGTCGCCACCGTGGACGGCGACTCGGAGATGCTGGAGCGGGACTGGGCGCGTGAGCACGCTGCCTACGTACTGACGAATCCGGACTTCATCCATCATTCGATGCTGCCGAACCACGGCCGATGGTCGTCCTTCCTGTCCAGCCTGCGCTACGTGGTGATCGACGAGGCGCATCGCTATCGCGGGGTGTTCGGCAGTCACGTCGCGCAGGTGATCCGGCGGCTGCGGCGGCTGTGCGCTGCGCACGGATCGATGCCGACCTTCATCCTGGCGTCGGCGACGGTGACCGGCGCCGATCGAATGGCTGCCGAGCTGATCGGCTGCGACCTCGACGAGGTCACCGTTGTTGATCATGACGCGTCGCCGCACGGCGCGGTCGAAATGATCATGTGGCAGCCAGCGGGCTTCCCGACCGATGACGCCGCGGAACTGCTCGCCGAGCTGGTCGAATCGGGTCGACAGACCGTGGCGTTCATCCCGTCCCGAAGGATGGCCGAGCTGGTCGCGGTGCGCGCGCAGGAACGAGTCCTGGCTGCTGCTGCGAAGAACCAAGATCAAGATGAGCTGACCGACAAGGGCGCAGACGACCGAGCCGACCAAGATCATCCGGTCACCGTGTCCTCCCCGCCGTTGCGCATCGACTCCTATCGCAGCGGCTATCTGGCGACCGATCGCCGAGCGCTGGAGGCGGGGTTGCAGGACGGCTCACTGCGAGGCCTGGCCGCCACCAACGCGCTCGAGCTCGGCGTCGACGTCGCCGGCCTGGACGCAGTGATCATCAGTGGATTCCCGGGCACCCGTTCTGCGCTGTGGCAGCAGGCCGGGCGAGCCGGGCGTACCGGCCGGGATGCGGAAGTGATCTTGATCGCGGCGAAGAATCCGCTGGACGCGTACTACTTCGATCACCCGGAGTTGTTGTTCGACCAGCCGGTGGAGCAGACCGTGTTGCATGCGGCCAATCCGTACGTTCTCGGGCCGCATCTGGCCGCAGCGGCGCAGGAGTTGCCGCTGACGATCAAGGACGAGTGCTGGTTCGGACCGACCATGATCGAAACCTTGTCGACCCTGGAATCCCAAGGTGTGTTGCGGAAGCGCCCGGCGGGCTGGTTCTGGTCTCGGCCCGAGCGGGCGGTTGATGCCATTGATCTTCGCGGTTCCGGCGGCCGGGTGATCGAGATCATCGAGCTCGGCAACGGTCGGGTGTTGGGAACCGTCGATCAGGCGGCCGCCGACGGCACTGTCCATCCGGGCGCGGTCTATCTCCATCAGGGCGACACCTACCTGGTGGACGAACTTGATCATGAAGAGTGCGAGGCGCTGGTCCAGCCGGCGAAGCCGGGTTACTACACCCAGCCCAGGGGCAGCTACGACGTCGAGGTGATCGAGGAGCAACGCAGCCGCCCGCTCGGCGGTGGGCTACTGCACTTCGGTGATGTCGACGTGTTCTCCCAGGTGATCGGTTATCTGCGGCGGGACGAGGTCACCGGCGATGTGTGGGACGAGACACCGTTGGACATGCCGGAACGGCGCCTGCGTACGAAGTCCGTCTGGTGGACGTTCGATCCGGCAAAGCTCGACCTTTCCGCGATGCAGTTGGGATCGGCCGCGCACGCAGCCGAGCACACCGCGATCGGTCTGTTGCCGATGTTTGCGCCGTGTGACCGCTGGGACATCGGCGGTCTGTCAACGATCCTGCACCCCGACACCGGCCAGCTCACCGTGTTCGTGCATGACGGTCATCCCGGCGGCGCCGGCTTCGCCGAGCGCGGGTACGAGGTCGCCGAGGAGTGGTGGCAGGCAACGCTCGAGCGCCTGCGATCCTGCGATTGCGCCGCCGGCTGCCCTTCCTGCATCGTTTCGCCCAAGTGCGGCAACGCAAATCAGATGCTCGACAAGCAAGCCGCGATCTGGCTCCTCGAAGCCCTACTGGTCGACTGAACCGCAATTGCAGGCGGCACGCCCAGCCCGCAGTGGTCGGATTCGAACTCCGGCCGCACCTGCCCAGAACGATCAAGCGTCGGCTCCCGGCTCGAACGTCCGATTGGTCGGGCGGTTGCTGCGCCGGAACACTGCGCTTGTCGACCGACGACCTGCTCGAGCTGGGTTCGGACTCTCGGCCTCCTCCTGCAAACGTCGGCGACCCAAACCGCTCGGCAGCGTGCTCGCGCGACTCCGCTGGCGCGCCAGGGGCTTCAGACCTCGGCACCCCGACCCGACCGGCCACCTGCTCGGATGGCTACTGACTCGAGGCACGAAGCCATCGTCAACTCGATCGGGACAGCGCTCCGACGAGCCAGGGCAGCCGCAAGCAGGCCTCCCGGGGCAACAGCACCAACGGTAGGCAGCCAGGAGCGCAGGCGATCTTCCCCGAGCAATCGCGGATCACCCGCCTCGGACGATCGTTACCTCGGAACATCCAGTACAGAAGGCGAATCAGCGATCCACGACAACCTGCAGCTCACCGATCCACAGCAACCGGCTCCGGGTCCCACTCACCGTCTCGTCCCCGCTCAGCACCGGACCCGAACCG
>DATCVL010000569.1:0-2026 GCA_036566865.1 Microlunatus sp. | reverse complement strand
ATCCGCCCGCAAGCGGTTCGGTAGTAGAGCATGATCAACTCCACTCCGCTGATCCTCGCCGGCGATCATCCGGGCGGCCTCACCGGGCACCTCGGTCCGCTGCGATCGTCTGTCGCAGACGGGATCGTTCAGCGGGCTCGTTGGGCGAATTCTTCTGGTGTGCGGATGCCGTCATCCACGACAGCCTCGTAGATTTCGATGCTGGGCAATCGAGTGCCATCGGGTCGACGTCCACCAGTCGCCCGCTTGATCGCGAGAATGGCGGCTTGGCTCGCAGGGTCGATGCACGGTCCGATACGCCCAACGTGCTGCAGGGCCGGCTTGCGTTCCGGCTCATCGACGAACCAAACATCGAGAGTCCACACTTCTCCGGCCTCGTCGGCGCACTCGATGAACAAGTAGACGCCATCCGGATAGTCCGGATCGGTGTTCCACCGCCCAGTCTCATCACGAACGGTAACCGCGTGGACCTCCCGTCGCACCATCAACTGCGCGGCCAGGCGAGCGATCACACGCAGCGTCTCGACGTCCAGTTGCGACACCACCACAACCAGATCGATGTCGCGGGCGACCATCACGTGCAGGGCCGCGCTACCAACCAGATGCACCTGCCCAAGGCGCGAAAGCGCGGCTTCAACAGCCAGACATTTCGTCATCTGGCGAGCACGGATTTCGAGGCGTTCCTCCTCCTCGTCCCACCCTGCAGCCATCCCGCAGATGCTAGCCCGTGAGCGGATCCGGCTCCGCATCAATCTCATGCTCACCATCAGGACCTGTCGAAAAGACCGGGGCTGGTGCCCGCTGATCAGGCGGAGCGGTCCCCTGATTGGGCAGCTCGCGGGCGATCCCTGACCGGGCCACACAGTGCGAAGCTAGGACAGGACGAGGCGATAGCGGTGGCCGAGTTCGGTGTCGCCGACGACCGCGAACCCCAACGTCTCGTACGTTCGCCGCGATGCCACGTTGTAGTCGTAGATCTCGCTGACCTCGACCGACTGCCGGCCCAAGTCGCGCGCCCGCTCGATTAGAGCCCGGACCACTGCGCGCCCGATGCCCTGGCCGCGATGCTCCGGCGACAACACGACCGGAGTCGCCCGCGTTTGCAGTCCGGCATCCCCGGTGGCGATCCAGCCGCGGCCAGGAGCCAGTCGCTCGATCAGGTAGAGCTCGCCGTGCTCGCTCATGTACTGAAACATCGCCATCAGCTTGTCCAGGTCGTAGGGCTCGGCGTTCGGACCATCGACCAGTCGGACGGTCTCGCGATCTTGGTAACACGGCAAGAGTTCCTGAACCCGATCACGGCGAATGACCTGTGGATCAAACGGCCGAAGCCGAACCTCAGAAGTCACCTGAATCAGGTCCGGCCCGTCACGTACGTCGGTCGCCATCGAAGCATGTCTCCGCGACAGACAGCCATCGCAACCTGTTATTGCAACGCATCGCGTCCGCAACGGATCCTCCGCCGGGCGCGGTCAGGCGTCAGGTCATCAGCGCATTCAGTGCCGTTCGCAGGAATTCGTCGCGACGCTGTGTTACCGCCGTAGCGTCAAGCCGACTGCCGTCGGCGGCGAACCCTGGAAACCCGCTCAACTCGGTTGGAGTGTTCAGCGCGGCGATCGCATCCCAATACGAAACCGATCCGGCATCACGGCCAGCCTGGACTTGCCAACCACGCAGCACCTCGTCCGGGGCATCGGGCCCGTACTGCATTGCCATCTGCAGCCGAAACCCGCTCAAGTCGACGCCGGGATCACCGATACCGGCCGTCTTCCAGTCAATCAGCGCCGCGCAGTTGTCACCCTCGAACAACATGTTTCCCGGCCAGGCGTCACCATGGACGAAGACCGGGTCTGTCGCCGGAACCCCATGCTGCCTGGTCATCACATCGGCCCGCTGAAGCAGCCTGGTGGTCGGCATCCGGCCTTCACGCCGTTCGGCTGCGAAGTCATCGTCGGCGACCGGCCGCAGCCGAAGTCGAAGATCCTCTTGGGGTGCGAGCGAAAAGGCGTGCACCTTGGCCAGGGCG
>DATCVL010000568.1:0-4242 GCA_036566865.1 Microlunatus sp. | reverse complement strand
CCAAGAAGCACCGCTGGACCGCAGCTGAGCGGGCCGAACGCGGTCATCGTCCGCGCCGCCGTGGCCAGGCAGGAGACAAGCCGGCCGGCCGCTCCGACAGCTTTGATCGTGGTTCCCGCTTCGATCGCGCTGACCGTGGCGATCGCAACCAGAACTGGGACCGCAGCAAGCGCGACCGCAACGAGGACCGCGGGCGGGACGGCGGCTGGGACCGCAGCGATGGCCGGGACCGCAGCCAGGGCCGTGACCGCGGCCGGAGTTGGGACCGCGCCGAGAATCGTGATCGCGGCCAGAGCTGGGGTCGCGACCGGAATTCCGATCGCACCCGTAGCAGCGACCGCAACGACGGGCGGGACCGTAGTCAGGGTCGGGATCGCGGCCGGAGCTGGGATCGTAACGACCGCAGCGACCGCTCGGACCGTAACGATCGCTCGGACCGTTGGGACCGCAAGGACCGCTCCGACCGCGACCAGAGCTGGGACCGTGGCGGACGTTCGGATCGCAATCAGGGCCGGGATCGCAATGACGGCTCGGGCCGCAGCCAGAGCTGGGGCGGTCAGCAGGGCCAGGATCGCTATGAGGGCCGGGACCGCAACCGGAACTGGGACCGCAAGGACGGCTCGGATCGCACCGCGTCCCGCGGACGCAACGACAGCTGGGACCGTGCCGATCGTTCGGATCGCAACCAAGACCGGGATCGCAGCCGGAGTTGGGATCGCAACGAGAGCCGGGACCGCAGCGATCGCTCGGATCGCAACCAGGGGTGGAATTCCGACCGGGACACGAACCGCAATCAGGCCACAGAGTCGGTCAGTGGGCTGACCGATCCGCGGCCGACGGTCGACGTGAGCACCGCAGGCAACGTGAGCACCCCGGCCCCGATCAGCGCGCACGAAGGTGTCGGATTCGCCGAGCTGGGAGTCGCCCAACCGCTGGTCGACCGGCTCGCCGCCGACGGCATCGCCCACGCGTTCCCGATCCAGGCCGCGTCGATTCCGGACGCGGTCGCCGGCCGCGACGTGCTCGGCCGCGGGCGTACGGGCTCCGGCAAGACCCTGGGTTTTGGTCTGCCGCTGCTGACCCGGCTCGCCTCCGGCCACCGGAACGGACACGATCCGCGTGGGCTGATCCTGCTGCCGACGCGTGAGCTCGCGACCCAGGTCTCCGATGTCCTGACGCCGCTCGCCCGCGCCGTCGGGCTGCGTACCCAGCTGGTTGCCGGCGGGATGTCGTACGCGCCGCAGCTGAAGGGCCTCGAGCGTGGCGTCGACATCGTCATCGGGACTCCCGGCCGGCTGATCGACCTGATGGACCGTGGCGCACTGCTGCTCGGTTCGGTCCAGATCACCGTGCTGGACGAGGCCGACCACATGGCCGATCTCGGCTTCCTGCCCGACGTCACCACGCTGCTGAACGCGGTGCCGGGTGACGGCCAGCGGATGCTGTTCTCGGCCACCCTGGATCGCGGCATCGACCGCCTGGTGCAGACCTACCTGCACGATCCGAGCACCCATGAGGTGGACAGCGCCCAGGCGTCGGTCGACACCATGGAGCACTTCCTGCTGCCGGTGGCACCCGCCGACAAGCGCCCGATCACCGCGGAGATCGCGAACCGGGACGGCCGGACAGTGATCTTCGTCCGCACCCAGCTCGGCGCCGATCGGGTTGCCGAACAGCTCCGGGAATCCGGAGTGATGGCCGGAGCGCTGCATGGCGGACTGCCGCAGGGCGCGCGGAACCGCACGCTGGAGGCGTTCAAGACCGGCAGCCTGCCGGTCCTGGTTGCCACCGACGTGGCGGCTCGTGGCATTCACGTGGATGAGGTCGGGCTGGTGCTGCAGGTCGATCCGCCGACCGATCCGAAGACCTATCTGCACCGGGCCGGGCGGACCGCCCGCGCGGGGCAGACCGGCGTTGTGGTCACTTTGGTGCTGCCCAACCAGCGTCGTCAGGTACGGCGGCTGGCCAAGGATGCCGGCGTTGCCGCGACCGAGCTGGATGCCCGTCCGGGCGATCCGGCGCTGAGCGATGCGACCGGCGCCGCTCCGTCGGACGGGCCGGGGATCGGTGAGCGTGAATACGCCAAGCTGATCGCGCCCCGGCAGTCCGCTCGTTCCGGACGTGGACCGCGTCGGGGACCGGGTCGCGGACCGGGTCAGCGCGACGATCGTCCGGCCGGTCGTAGTGACCGCGGTCGTGGTGATCGCAGCTGGGGCGAGCGCGGCAAGCAGACCGATCGCGGATGGCGAAATGGATCGGGCCGCCAGTCAGAAGCCGCTTACCATAGCGGGCGATGAATTCCAGCGATTCGACTCCGATCTACCACCGCGCCCACGCCGAGCATGCCGCCGGCATGGTCGAGGTCATCCATGCCGCGTTCGGTGCTCGACCGCAGTTGGATCCGCCGTCCACGGCCGACGCCGAGACACCGGAAACGGTGACCGCGGCGCTGGCCCGTGGCACCGGCGTCTACGCGACGGTCGGTGATCGGCCGGCCGGCGCGATCATCATCGAGCCGGGCGAGAACCGGGTTGCGAATCTGCGCCGGGTCTCGGTGCATCCGGACTTCCAGCGGCACGGCATCGCCTCGACCATGGTCGAGGAGTGCAAGCTGCTGGCGGCCGAGTTGGGGTGCACCCGGGTGGAGTTGTTCGCCCGCGGTGAGTTCCCGGAGTTGATCACCTACTGGCGGCATCGCGGCTTCACGGTCGCGCATCAGGCGCCGCACGGTGTCGTCCTGGCTCGGCCGTTGCCGCGCCGGGTGGTGGTGCCGACCGCGGACGACATGCACGCTCTCGGCTCCCGGATCGCCGAACGGTTGCAGGCCGGCGACGTGATCATCGCCACCGGTGACCTCGGGGCCGGCAAGACCACGCTGACCCAGGGCATCGGCCGCGGGCTCGGTGCTGCCGGGCAGATCATCTCGCCGACCTTCGTGTTGTCCCGGGTACATCAGTCGGCCGATGGCCGCCCCGACCTTGTCCATGTCGACGCCTATCGGCTGTCCAGCGCCGCGGAGCTCGATGATCTTGACCTGCTGGAGTCACTGGAGGGTTCGGTGACCGTGGTCGAGTGGGGCGAGGAGATCGCCGAGGGGTTGAGCCCGGAGCGGCTGGAGATCATGGTGCTGCGCAGCGCCGATCCGCAGGACGACACCCGTACGGTGTTGATCGGCGGGGTCGGCGACCGCTGGACCGAAGCCGATCTTGATCAACTCGTCGGTTCCTCGGAGTCGCTGGCTGCGGAGGTGGCTTCCCGTGGCTGACCAGCTGATTCTCGGGATCGACACGGCGACCGAGGTCCAGGTCGGACTGGCCGACGGCAGCCAGGTGCTGACCTCGGCCTCGTACGACGATCCGCGCCGGCACGTCGAGCAGTTGGCGCCGTTGATCCAGCAGGTGTTCAGCGAGGCCGGAGTCCAGGCTGCCGAGCTGACCAAGATCATCGTCGGTGTCGGGCCCGGCCCGTACACCGGACTGCGGGTAGGGATCGCCGCCGCCCGGACCATGGCCAGCGCGCTCGGGATCGAGGTCTGCGGTGTATGCAGTCTCGATGTCCTGGCCGCGCAGTGGCTGCGTTCGGATGCGGCCCCGGCCGACGACTTCTTGATCACCACTGACGCTCGCCGCAAGGAGATCTACTGGGCCCGGTATGCCCCCGACGGCAGCCGAGTCGCCGGTCCTGCCGTCGGCAAGTCCGATGACCTACCGGCTCTGCCGATCGGCGGTCCGGCGACGGTGATCTACCCCGCGCTGCAGGCCGCCGCGAACGCGCCGACTCGCCTGGATGCCGGCATGCTCGCCCTGGCCGGCCGGGAGCTTGCCGATGCCGGTATCGAACCGCTCTATCTGCGCAACCCGGACGCCGCTCCGCCCGGTCCCCGCAAGTCCGTGCTGCCCCGGGTCCTCCGATGACCGACCTGTCCCACGCTCGTCGGACCGCCGGCCAACCGGGGCCCGAGCACTCGGCACGGCAGGCCGCGGAGGCCGATCTGGGCGGGATTCTGGAGCTGGAACGAGTCGGGTTCGCCGATGCCGACCAGTGGAGCGAGGACAGTTGGCGCTCCGAGCTCACCGAGCCGTCCCTGCAGGTCATGATCATCGGTACGGATCGGCCGCTCGGGGTGATCGCGTTGCGGACTGCGGGCGACAGCGTCGAGCTGGATCGGATCGTGGTGCGGCCCGACGCCCGACGCCAGGGCCTGGCTCGTAGGTTGATCAACACCGCACTCGGCAAGATCGA
>DATCVL010000567.1:0-15533 GCA_036566865.1 Microlunatus sp. | reverse complement strand
GCGCCGCGCACTGGTCGATGATGTTGTTCGACACCTGCGCGAGGCGGTACACGTTCGCCTCGCGGCTGCGGTAGTCGCCGCCCTTCACGGTGTCGTAGAAGAGCCGGTAGACCGAGTCGCCGTCGTTGCGGTAGTTCTTGGCCGCGTTGATGCCGCCCTGGGCGGCGATCGAGTGCGCCCGGCGCGGGCTGTCCTGGTAGCAGAAACTCTTCACGTGCAGGCCGGATTCGCCGAGAGTGGCCGCGGCGGAGGCACCGGCCAGGCCGGTGCCGATCACGATCACGCTGAGCTTGCGGCGGTTGGCCGGGTTGACCAACTTGGCGGTGAAGATGCGGTGGTCCCACTTGTCCTGGATCGGACCGTCCGGCGCTGTCCTGTCGGCGACCGGGTCGCCGAGGATGTAGAGATCGTCGGCGTCGACCCCGAGGGCGACGGAAGACTCAGCAACGTTGGATTCGTCGTCAGACATCAGATTCCTCGCAGTTCAGGGGGTCAGCGGGTGATCACGCCGGCGACGATCGACCACGGCACCAGCAGGAAGCCGACGGTGATCAAACCGGCCACGACGTAGGCGATGATGTTGAGCCGACGACGAACGACCTGGCTGGTGTTGGCACCGAGCGTGGTCAGCGCGCTCCAGACCCCGTGCCGGACGTGGAAGCCGACGGCCAAGATCGCCAAGGTGTAGACCGCGACCACCCACCACACGCTCATGCTGTTCAGCAGCCGGTCGTACGGGCTCGGCGAGGCGCCACCGGGATGGATGTTGCCGGTGGTCAGGTTGAGGATGTGGAAGATCACGTAGAGGAAGATCACCACCCCGCCCCAGCGCAAGGTGAATGAGGCGTAGGTGCGCTGCACCCCACGACGTCCCTTGTTGGTCTGGTAGCGCTTCTTCATCCCGGTCCGCGCCTTGACGTCACGCCGGGTGATCAGGATCGCGGAGTAGACATGGCCGAACAGTGCGGCCAGCAGGACAACGCGGAGGATCCAGAAGAAGCCGTCGTACGGCAGGATCGGCTCGCCGAGGGTGTGCAGGTGGCTGGAGTACGTGTTGAACGTGTCCTCGCCGCCGAACGCCATCAGGTTGCCGTACATATGTGCCAGCAGGAAGAGTACGAAGATCAGACCGGTCACGGCCATCAGCGCCTTGAGCGCAACCGATGACCGCCAGGCCTTCTGCTTGGCGGTCAGCTGTTTGCGCGGTGCTGCTTTTTGAGTGGGTGTCGTCATCGCCACGCGGCCAACACTAGACCTTTGCCGCCGGTGGCATTAACCCAGGACGCCTCCGTGTGGCCAATCCCTCACTGGTAAGGACATCCGCAACCCCGGCCGCGTGACCGGGACCACATCCGGTCGTTGTTCCGGTCAGGGACGAGCAGCCGAAACCATGATCAAGATCACAACCGCAGCGATCGAACCGATCACCGCCAGCCCGTAACAGATCACCGCGACCAGACCGCGATGCTTGACCTGCAGCCCGTCGTAGAGGGTGTAACGGAACCGATGGCCGGCGTGCACCAACATCGCGATCATCGCGATCGCCAGCAACACCACCGTCACCGGATGGCCGATCACGGCCAGCAGATGCTCATAGTCGATGTCCACCCAGCCCAGCGGCAGCGCCAACCCGAAGAGCAAGATCATCACCGGCAGCAGCATCGACGCGACCACCCCGCCTGCACTGAACCCCAACCAGAGAACCGGTTCGGCATGCACCTTCGGCCGCCTGGACACCTTCATCGGCTGCTCAGCCATGGACCACCAACCACCAGACGAAGATCGAGAACGCCACCAGGACCAGATATTGGCCGGCGATGATCACCGACGCCGGCACCCGCCGACTGCCCATCCGAAGCACCATCGCCCGGGGCGTGAGCAGGAACCAGGTCACCGTGTGCAGCGCCGCGAACAGGAAGCTGATCACGTTGATGATCACCACCCAGGGCTGGGCGGCCCAGTCCAGGAAGGTGATGTATTCGGACCGGCCGCGGGCCAGCGCGGAGAACAACAACAGCAGATAGAGCACGAACCAGCCGACGAACAGGCTGCTCAGCTCCCGCATCACGAACAGGAAATAGGTGCGCTTGCGGGTCCACCACCAGGTCGACATCGGCCGCCGGTAGCCCTGCGTCGGTGCCGGATCGCGTACCGTCATCGCGCACCTCTGGGCAGCAGGATGGCCTTCAGGTTCTCGGTCGCGGCCTTCAACTTGTAGCGCTGGATCGCCGAGGCCGGATCGACGTGTTTGGGGCAGACCCGGGTGCATTCGCCGACGAAGGTGCAGCCCCAGACGCCCTCCTTCTCGATCAGTACGTCCAGGCGTTCCCGGGCGCCGTGGTCGCGGGAGTCCAGGTCGTACCGTTCGGCCAGCGCGATCGCTGCGGGGCCGGCGAAGTCGGGATCCAGCCCGTAGACCGGGCAGGCGGCGTAGCAGAGCATGCAGTTGATGCAGCCACTGAACTGCCGGTAGGCGTCGAGCTCGTCCGGCGTCTGCAGATACTCGCCCTGGTCGAGCAGGTCGATGCTGCCGGAGGGCTCCTCGTCGCGGATGATCCAGGGCTTGACCTTGGGCAGCTTCTGCATGAAGTCGCCGATGTCGACGACCAGGTCGCGGACCACCGGGAAGTTGGCCAGCGGCTCGACCCGGATCGGGCCGGGCGCGAAGTCGGTCAGGAACGTGCCGCAGCTGAGCCGCGGCTGCTCGGCGATGTTCATCCCGCAGCTACCGCAGACACCCATCCGGCAGGACCAGCGGTAGGACAGCGTCGGATCGACATGATCCTTGATGTGGTTGAGCCCGTCCAGCACCGTCCAGTCATCGCGCAAGGGGACCTCGTACTCCTGCCAGGTCGGCTCCCCGGTCGGACCCGATGCACCACCGTCCGAGCCGCTGGCGTACCGCGCGACCTTGAGGGTGATGGTGGTGTCCTGCCCTGACGGATCTGCAACAGTCATCAGGCGCTACCTTCCGTAGACCCGTTCTCCCGGTGGCCACCGGGTGATCGTCACCGGCAGCTGCTCCAACCGGGAGCCACCGTCGGCTTCGCGATGCACCAGCTGGTGCATCAGGAAGCGGTCGTCGTCGCGGGCCGGGAAGTCCGTACGCTGATGGGCGCCGCGGGACTCCTGCCGTTCGGCCGCCGAATGCAACATCGTCTGCGCGATGTCGAGCAGGTTGGCCAGCTCCAGCGCAGCGGTCAGCTCGGTGTTGAACGGACCGGAGCTGTCGGCCACCCCGGTCTTGGCCATCCGCTCCTGCAGGCCGGCCAGCACCTCGATCCCCTTGCCGAGGTCGTCGGCATTGCGGTAGATGCCGGCCGCGGCCTCCATCGTCTGCTGCATCTCCTCACGGATCTGCGCCACGTTCTCGCTGCCGTCCTGGCCGAACAGCTCGCCCAGTCGGCGGCTCTCGTCGGCGGCCTGGGCGGTGATCGCGGCCGGCACCGCTGCATCCTGCCGCGAGGTTGCGTGCCGCGCCGCCGCCTGCCCGGCCCGGGCGCCGAAGACCAGGCACTCAGGCAGCGAGTTGGAGCCCAGCCGGTTGGCGCCGTTGATGCTGACGCAAGCCGTCTCACCGGCGGCGTACAGGCCCTCGATCGGGGTCGCACCGTCGATATCGGTGTGGACGCCGCCCATCATGTAATGCACCACCGGGCGGACCGGCACCAGCTCCTTGACGGGGTCGATCCGCTCGTACTTGAGGCAGAGCTCACGGACGAACGGGATCCGCTCCTCGATCTTCTTCTCACCCAGGTGCCGCAGGTCGAGATGCACGACGTCGCCGTACGGAGAGGCGATCGTCCGCCCCTTCTCCAACTCACCGATGAACGCCTGCGACAGCCGATCCCGCGGACCGAGCTCCATGCTCCGCAGCTTCGGCTCGGGGGTGGGTTGGCCGAGGTCGTAGTCCTGCAGGTACCGATAGCCGTCCTTGTTCAGCAGCCAGCCGCCCTCGGCCCGTGCCGCCTCGGTGATCAGGATGCCGGTGAACGGCAGCCCGGTCGGGTGGTACTGGACGAACTCCATGTCCTTCAGCGGCGCACCGGCCCGATACGCCAGCGACATCCCGTCTCCGGTGTTGATGTTGGCGTTGGTGGTGAACGGGAACACCTTCCCGCAGCCGCCGGTGGCCAGCACCACCGACTTGGCCAGGATGGTGTGGATCCGGCCGGTGCTCAGCTCGATGGCCACCACGCCGTGGACCCGGCCCTCGTCGACCAGCAGCTTGGTCACGAACCATTCGTCGTAGCGGGTCAGGTCGCCGTACTTCAGCGAGGTCTGGAACAGGGTGTGCAGCAGATGGAAGCCGGTCTTGTCGGCGGCGTACCAGGTCCGCTTCTTCTTCATCCCGCCGAACGGGCGGACCGCGATCCGGCCGTCGGGTTGCCGGCTCCACGGGCAGCCCCAGTGTTCCAGTTGCAGCAATTGCCGCGGCGCGTCATGGACGAACATCTCGATCGCGTCCTGGTCGCCGAGCCAGTCGCTGCCGGAGATGGTGTCGTAGATGTGCTCGTCGATGGTGTCGTCCTCGGCGATCGCACCGGCCGCTCCACCTTCCGCCGAGACGGTGTGGCTG
The DNA here is from genome assembly GCA_036566865.1 of Microlunatus sp. Lineage (GTDB taxonomy): Bacteria > Actinomycetota > Actinomycetes > Propionibacteriales > Propionibacteriaceae > Microlunatus. The sequence continues at coordinate 10,954 of DATCVL010000567.1, read as the reverse complement.
CGCATCGGATAGACCTTGGAGATGACGGCAACGTCCAGGTCGGGATCGGTTTCCGAAATCGCGATCGCGGCCCGCAGACCTGCGGCGCCGCCGCCGACCAGCAGAACATCGTGCGCGGCAGTGACGACCTCATGTCGGCGCGGAGCGACGCTCTGCGACAGATCGCCCACCGCGCATCACCTCGATCAACTTCGCTGTTGCCGACGTGTCCACCTGCTCGACAAGGGTGAGTCTGCCGCGCCCGACCCGGATTGTGAACGTGGGCTAGGTCACACCGGTCCCGGCGACCAGTTCCGAAGTGGGATTTCGGAATTCCTGCCGTGGACAGCCGAGGGTTACCCGACGGTGGCCCAACTGTTGTGCTTCGAGGGGCTGACGTGACAGGGGTCGGCGTGATAGGTCTTGGCCATCGCGCCGTTCTGGCGGCGCTCTCCCCACCGGTGGCTGCATGCGCCGGGACCGAAGAAGGGCTACCCCTATGCACAATTCCAGAACCGACCTCCCCCACAGATCCCGCTGCCCGCAGCGGCTCCGGCGGACGCCACGGCGGCTGCTGAGGGGCGGTCTCGGCGCGGCCCTCTGTGCCGCACTCACCATCGGCGCCGCGGTACAGGCAGAGGCCGCACCGGTCCGGAACAAACCAACCCGTGAGGCAGCCGCCGTCGGCATCACCGCCGCCGGCGGTGGCTATGCCGGTTGGGCCGTGAAGCGCCAGCAACTGCTCCATCCGCAGAGCAAGACGACCAAGTCGATCGCTCCCCAGAGCGCGAGCGTCACCCCGATGATCAGCAGCAGCTATGTGCTGGGCATCGACGTGGCCAGCTACCAGGGCAATGTGAACTGGTCCAGTTGGTGGAGCAAGGGCAAGAAGTTCGCCTACGTGAAGGCGACCGAGGGGACGTCGTACCGCAACCCGTACTTCAGCCAGCAGTACACCGGTTCGTACAAGGTCGGGATGGTCCGCGGCGCCTACCACTTCGCCCGCCCGGACAGCAAGGACGCATCCGATCAAGCCGCCTACTTCGTCAAGCACGGCGGCGGCTGGAGCGCTGACGGCAGGACCCTGCCGGGTGCCCTCGACATCGAGGACAACTACACCGGCGGCGATCGGTGCTGGGGCCGCGGCAAGAGCGGCAACGCGCTCTACATCAAGAACTTCTCCGACACCTATCACTCGCTGACCGGGCGCTGGCCGGTGATCTACACCAACCTGTCGTTCTGGAAGGCGTGTGTGGCCAGCACGGCCTTCTCCGGTAAGAGCCCGCTGTGGATCGCCTACTGGAGCAGCAATCAGCCCAGCAGTCTGATCGGCGGGTGGAACTACTGGACCTTCTGGCAGTACTCGGGATCGGGCACCGACCTGGACGCGTTCAGCGCCTCCCTGACCCGGCTCAAGGTGCTCGCCAAGGGTTAACGGTCCCCGCACCACCGCCGGCTGCGGTGCTGTGATGAACAGGATCGTCCGCTGTTTCGGCCGACCGGCCCAATTCAGGGCACTCCGGTCGATCAGCGGACGATTTCGTTCACCTGGTCCTTGGGCTCAGCGGCCCGCCATGCGGCGGCAGCGGGCGAGCGCGGCTCGGACCTGAGCGATCACCACCGTCGGGCGCTCCACCAGGTCGTGCCAGGTGAAGCGCAGCACGAACCAGCCGGCGAGCTGAACCGCGTTCTGCCGCTCGCGGTCGGACTGGAACTGATCCGGGTCGTCCTCGTGCAAACGGCCGTCGATCTCGATCACGAGCTTGACGCCCGGAAACGCAATGTCGAGGAAGTAGGTCTTGCCGGCGATCGAGACCTCGTAATTCGCGATCCAACCGTCGATGCCGGCATCGAACAACAGCCCGTGTCCCTTCCGCTCGGCTGCCGACCACGGCTCCGCCCGCGACTCGATCAACAGTCGTCGCCGGGTCGGATTTCCCCGCCGGTGCGGCGTGCACTCCAGTGCCTCGAACAGGTCCCCGATCCTCGCCTGGCGACTGCGGAGCACCCGATCGATCGGTTCCCCGCCGAGCTGCGAGCTCAGCTCGACCGCCGTCATCGCCGGCGCGGTGATGCGTACAGTCCCCCGGCTATCGCGCGACCTCTCGTCTGACAGCACGGGCCACGCGATGATCTGTTCGGTCGGAATGCACCGACGGCTCAGTCGATATCCCCGACCCCGGGCTCTCCGTTCGACAGCAAGGTCCACGACGGGACAGGCGGTCTCGGGCCAGAAGGTCAACCGCGCGGCGGCCCGGCCGACGACAACGGCGTCGGGCGACCAGGCGGCCACGGCAAGCAGCCGAACGTGCGGATCGGCGGCCCACTGTGCCCAGGTGTAGACCCCTGGCAGCAACACCGCGAGCAGCTCGTTGCGAAACATCCGGCCGATCGTTTGGGACAAATCCGGATGGGCTCCCCGGGAGATCAGTCCGTCGCGCTGGACGATGCTGGCGACCAGATCCTGGTTTTGGCTCCTCATGCTCGAAACCTGCGACTTTTGGCCTCGACCTGGCCGGGCCTGTGCACAGCGCCTCGATCGGGCAGTCGAGCTGTGGATATCCAGGTGTTGAACGGCGCCTGCGAACAGAATCGTCCGCTGTTCGGTCGGAAACAGCCGGAAACGGCCGAAATCTGCCAACCGGCGGATGATTTTGTTCGTCGGTTCGCAGGTACCGGATAGTCCCGTACGGCTGTCTAGGCTGAGGCTCAGGATCCGCGGACCACAATGGGCTCCGGATTGCCGGCTCCGCCGACCGGCGAAGCAACAGGAAGGTGTGACCGATGCGCGTGCTCGTGGTCGAGGACGAAAAGAAGCTCGCCGAGTCGATTCGGGTCGGGCTGCGCCAGGAGGATTTCGTCGTCGATGTCTGCAACGACGGCATCAGCGGGCTGTGGTCGGCTACCGAGAACAGCTACGACGCGATCGTCCTGGACATCATGCTGCCCCGGCTGAACGGGTACGACGTGCTGAAGGAGGTCCGCCGGAGGAAGATCTGGACGCCGGTGCTGATGTTGACCGCCAAGGACGGCGACTACGACCAGACCGACGCTTTTGATCTCGGCGCCGACGACTACCTGACCAAGCCGTTCAGCTTCATCGTGCTGGTGGCCCGGCTACGGGCGTTGATCCGGCGCGGCACCCCGGAGCGACCGAACATCGTCTCGGTCGGCAGCCTGCGGCTGGACCCGGCCAAGCGTCGGGTGCATCGGGGCGAGCACGAGATCACCCTCACGGCCCGGGAGTACGGGCTGCTGTCCTACCTGATGCGGCATGCCGGCGACATCGTGACCAAGAGCGAGATCCTGGACAACGTCTGGGACTCCAGTTTCGACGGCAGTGAGAACGTGGTCGAGGTCTACATCAGTTATCTCCGGAAGAAGATCGACATCCCGTTCGGCCTGCACACGCTGGTCACCGTGCGCGGTATGGGCTATCGGTTGACGGGCGACCGTTCGGAGGAAGGGGCGTCGGTGGGCGCCTCCTCCGACTTCATCGACGGAGCTTCCTGATCGGCCGTCGCAGCATGATCAACATCGGCTGAGGCATCGGGCAGCTGCAACTCGGATTGATCATCGAGCTCGTCCCGATCCATCAGCAGTTCATGATCATCATCGGCACCCGGCTGGAGCGGGAGCTCGATCACGAACCGGCACCAGCCATGATCATCTTCGCCGACCGTGATGCTGCCGCCGTGGGCGACCATGATCGCCGCACTGATCGCCAGGCCGAGGCCGCTGCCACCACTGTCCCGGGAACGGTCGTCGTCCAGCCGGACGAAGCGTTCGAAGATCCGCTGCCGTTCCTCCGGCGGCACCACCGGCCCGTCGTTGTCGATCATGATCCGGGCATGATCCTGGGCACGGTCCAGGGTGATCGCGATCCTGCCCCGGCTGTGCGTACGGGCGTTGTCGACGATGTTGCGGATCACCTGGGCCAACCGGTCCGGATCACCGACCACCCGGACCGGCTCGATCCGCGCGGTCACCGTCACCCTCGACGCGGTCCGCAGCCGGCGCAGCTCGGTCTGCAGCAGATCGTCCAGGTCGATTTCCTGGCGATGCAGGATCAGTCCGTGCGCGTCCACCTTGGCCAGGGTCAGCAGGTCGTCGACCAGTCCCTGCATCCGGCGTACCTCGGAGTCGACCAGGTCGCCCATCTCCAGCCAGGTACGGCCGGTCGGATCGGCGGAGGCGATCTCCGAGGTCACCACCAGGGTGGACAACGGACTGCGGAGCTCATGGCTGGCGTCGGAGACGAACGCCCGCTGGGCCCGATCCGATGCCTGCAAGCGATCGAGCATCGAGTTCATGGTCCGCGCCAGGTGCTCGATCTCGTCCGCGGTCGGTGGCACGTCGACCCGTTCGTCCAGGCTCTGCGCGCCGATCCGGCCCACCTGGGTGGTGATCCGGTCCACCGTACGCAGTGAGCGGCCGACCAACACCCAGACCGCGACCGAGACCACACCGAGCAGCAACGGGCCGCCGCCGAGCAGGAACCAGCCGACGGTACGGATGGTGTCGGCCTGGATCTGAATCGGCCGGCCGACCTGGACGACGAGGTCCTGGCCGTCGTCGGAGAATCCGTACGCCGCCACCAGCACGTCCTCGTCGGTGCGCAGGGCCGGCACCTGGCCGAGCCGCCGGCTCTGACTCTCACCGGGCTCGGGCATCAGTCCGGGAGCCATCGGTGCGGTCAGCTTGTCGTCGGAGGTCTGCAGCACGGTGCCATCGGAGTCGATCAACTGGATCCGCTCGCCGTGTTCCAGGTCGGCGGTCAGGTCGAGGTTGATGCCGTCGGCGCCGCTCTGCAGGACCAGTTGGGAGACATCGCGGCCGCGTTCCTCCAGCGCCACCTTGGTGGTGTTGATCAGCGCCGACTGGAGCAGCACCAGCAGCAGCGCGCCGCCCGCGATCAGGGCGGCGCCGACTACGATCACCGCACTGACCACCGAGCTCCGCCGCAAACCCATGCCGTCTCCTCTGCGGGCCCGCCCTGCGCCCCAGCTTCCTGTCCGAGTTGGCTTCCGCCGATGGTTGAGTCTAGGAGCGTCTCGGTGAAGCTCCTACGGGAGCCGGTCGGCCAGGTCGTGCGCAGATGCGATCAGTGCCGATGGTGATCACGGACGGAACTGACCGAGCGGGAGCGTCAGGTGGCGCCGGCATACCCGACCGGCCCGGTGGTGCCCGGTGGCCGGCCCACCGGCTGAGCCCGAGTCGGAGGCTCGGACTGAAGCCGGCCTGACACGATCGGCAACCTGATCGCGGCACGGCACCTGCGACCGCAAAGATGGGGGCCATGCACATCGCGCTCCTCGGTTCGCTGGAGATCACCGCCGCCGGGCAGTCGGTTGCGGTGACCGGTTCGCGGCTGCGGGCGCTGCTGGTCCGACTGGCCGTCGATGCGCCCAAGCCGGTCTCCGTGGTCGAGCTGGTCGAGGCGGTCTGGGGTGACGAGCCACCGGCCGACGCGGCGAACGCGCTGCAGTCGTTGGTGTCTCGGCTCCGCCGAGCGTTGGTCGGGACCGGACCCGGTTCGCGCGGCGACATCGTCCGGGCCGAGCCGATCGGCTATCGGCTGCAGGTCGACCGCGACGACATCGATCTGCACCGCTTCGACCGGCTGGCCGAGCAGGCCCGCCGACTGCACCGGGACGGCCGGCAGGACGAGGCGCTGACTGCCTGTACCGAAGCGCTGGCGCTGTGGCGGGGTGATCCGTTGGCCGATGCCGGCGACGCGGAGTACGCGGTGCCGATCGTGACCGCGTACCGCAATGAGCATCTGGACCTGATCGGCACCCGGATCGGCACACTGCTCGAGCTGGGCCGGGCAGCGGAGGTGACCATCGAGCTGGACCAGTTGGTCCGGGCCCATCCGCTGCGGGAGGGTTTCGCCGCCCAGCAGTTGCGCGCGCTGGCCGCGACCGGACGGACCAACGAGGCCCTGGCCGCGTACGAACGCTGCCGCAACTACCTCGCCGAGGAGTTCGGCAGCGATCCCGGGGCGGAACTGCAGGAACTGCATCTGGCGCTGCTGCGCGGTGAATTGCAGCCCACCGCGGATCGGCCGAGGGAGCGGCCGCAGAGCAACCTGCGTCCGGGCCTGACCAGCTTCGTCGGCCGCGAGGCCGAGTTGGCGCTGCTCGCCGACAGCCTGGCCGGCAATCGACTGATCACCATCGTCGGCCCTGGTGGTGCGGGTAAGACCAGGACCGCCAGCGAGGCGGCGAGCCGGTGGCTGGCGTCCACCGAGCACGCCGCCTGGATGATCGAGCTCGCCCCGGTCGGCACAGCGGAGAACATCCCGGGCGCGATCCTCGGTGTCCTCGGGCTGCGGGACCCGCGGTTGCTCGATCCCAACGATCGCAGTCCCGGCACCGACGAGACCGAGAGGCTGGTGGAGTATCTGGGTCAGCAGCCCTGCCTGCTGGTGCTGGACAACTGCGAGCACCTGATCGACGGGGCGGCCAAGTTCGCCGAGGATCTGCTGGCTCGGCTGCCGGATCTGCGGATCCTGGCCACCAGTCGGGAACCGCTGGCGATCACCGGAGAGGTCCTCTGTCCGCTGCCGCCGCTGCATCTGCCGCCGAGCGATTGCCCGCTGGACCAGGCCGGTCACTACGCCGCCGTACGACTGTGGCTGGATCGAGCAACCGCCATCGACAACGGCTTCGTACTGAATTCCGAAACACTCCCACCGGTGCTGGAGATCGTTCGCCGGCTGGACGGGCTGCCGCTGGCGATCGAGCTGGCCGCCGCCCGGTTGCGGGCGCTGCCGGTGGCCGACATCGCCCGGCTGCTGTCCGACCGATTCCGGCTGCTCACCGGCGGCAGCCGCACCAGCCTGCCCAGGCACCGTACGTTGCGGGCAGTGGTGGAGTGGAGCTGGGATCTGCTGACTCAGCCGGAGCGACTGCTGACCACCCGGCTGGCCGTCTTTCCCGCGGGCGCGGGGATCGACACCGCGACGTCGATCTGCGCCGATGATCAACTGCCCACCGAAGCCGTCAGCGACCTGCTGATCGCCCTCGCCGACAAGTCGCTGCTGCAGCGTTCCGACCACAGTCCGGTCCGCTACCGGATGCTGGAGACGATTCGGGAGTTCGGCATCGAGCGACTCACCGAGACCGGCGCGCTGCGTACGGCCAGGGACCGGCATGCTGGCTATTTCCTGGCGTTGGTGCAGGAACTGGAACCGGCGTTGCGGGACCGTCGGCAGCTCGAGGCACGAGCCAGGCTGGAGTTGGAGCGGGACAACATCTTCGCCGCAATCCGTTACCTGCTGGACAATCAGCGCGCACGTGACGGACTGCTGATGATCTTGGCGATGTTGTGGTTCTTCCAGGTCCAAGATCACGAGAACGAGATCAGCTATTGGCTGGATCAGGCGCTCGAAGCAGTCGAGGAACAATCCCCCGCCGATGCCGACGAGGACCCGTTGTTGGACTACGCACGGGTCGCGGCGGCAGTGGCCGGCATCGCCGGCCAGGAGAATGCCGATTGGGACCAGCTGCGGGAGCAGGTGCACGACATCCTGCCTCGCCTCGAGGATGGTCCGGAACCTCCGTTCGCCAGCCTGAACGCGCTCCGGCTGATGCTGCCGGTGTATCTGAACCTGACAACGTCCCGCGCTGACGAGGACGGGAACCCGCTCGCCGACGAGAAATGGCTGGTGTCCCGCCGAGTGCCCGCCGAGGTGCTGCAGAGGTTGGTGTCCAGGGCCGAACAGACGCCGGATCCCTGGACCCGCGGACTCGCCTTCATGACGATCGCCGGGATGGCGGAGAACGACGGCGACGTGGCCACGATGGATCGCTATTCGGCCCGCGCGGAGCAGGAGTTCGCGAGCTGCGGGGATCGATGGGGATTGTCCTCGACGATGAACTTCCGCGCCCAGGTGCTGACCCAGCGTGGCGACCTGTCCGGCGCCACCGAGCTGTTGCAGAAGTCTTTGCAGCTGTCGGCGCCGATCGGTGCGCGGGACGACTCCGTGCTCATCCACCTCCGGTTGGCCGCGCTGGCGACGCGTCGGGACGACCTGGTCGAAGCCCGCCGGCAACTGCAGGCGCTGCGGGAGCCCGCCAGCCACGATCCGATGGAGCGGGAGCGCCAGCTGTTCGCCGACGCGGTCGAGACCGAGCTGCTGTGGCTGGAAGGTGATCATGAAGCAGCGTTGGCGATGGCCGATGCGGTACGCCGTAAGGTGGCCGCCGATGATCATCCGGACCGGTTCTCCAGCCACCGGACGGCGATCTGCGTCATCTCGACAGCCGTCGTCGAGTCTGCGGCGGCGCGGGCCGCCGGCATCGAGTCGGAGACCGGCCGGCAGCACCTGCGCCGCGGTCTTTCCGATGTACAGCACGGATATCACCCGACGATGACCACCGCGGACATCCCGATGATCTGCGAGTTCAGTACGGTGCTTGCCGATCTGGCTGCGACCGCCGGGTTGCCGGCGCGGGCGTCGTTCCTGCTCGGCGTCGGTGCCGGATTGATCGGCGAGGACAACCTGGCCGACGGCCGGCGGGCCAGGACCCTCGGCCTGATCGAGCGCCAGTTCGATCCAGCCGGGTTCGAGCGGGAGTTCACCGCCGGCAAGAAGCTGCCGCGCCGGGAATCGATCGAAGCGCTCGACCCCGAGTTGTTGATCACCGAACTCGGCCCCACCAACCCCGCCGTACCCCGATAGCCGCACCCATGGCTGGGTGCGGCTATTGGGTGGGCTCCGGGCAGGCTAGACGCGGCGGCGGTAGGCGCGGACCGCGAGCGGCACGAAGACGATCAACAGGACGGCCATCCAGCCGAGCGTCCAGAGCACATCGGTGGTCCAGGGCCGGCCCATGAACAGCTCGCGCAGCGACGAGACCAGATGGGTCATCGGGTTGACCTTGACGAAGGTCTGCAGCCAGTCGGGCATGGTGCCGGTCGGTACGAACACGTTGCTGCCGAAACTCAGCGGCATCACGATCAACATGCTCAGACCGGTGACGGCGCCGGAGGTCCGTGCCTTCATCCCGATGAACACCGAGACCCAGACGAAGCACAGCGCGAACCCGATCGCCAGGGCGACACCGCCGATGGCGCCGCCGACGCTGCCCTGGAACCGGAATCCCATCAGCATTCCGACCCCGACCGTGACCACGACCAAGATCAGATAACGAACCACGTCGGCCATCACCGCTCCGACCAGGGGTACGGCTCGTCCGATCGGCAGTGCCCGGAAGCGGTCGAACACACCCTTCTCGATGTCGCTGTTCAGGTTGGATCCCAGGCTGATCCCGGCCATCGCGATGGTCTGGCCGAGGATGCCCGGCAGCAGGAACTGCAGGTAGTCACTCTGCGAACCACCGGCGATCGCGCCGCCGAAGATGTAGGTGAACAGGCCGAGGAAGATCACCGGCTGGATGGTCACGTCGACCAGCGCCTCCGGTGTCCTCATCGTCTTGATCAGGCTGCGCTTGGCCAGCACCAGGCAGTGGGTCAGGTAGGTGATGATCGTCGGCCGGCTGCGCACCGGCTCCAGCCGTTGGCTGGTCGGACTGGGTGCGCCGGTTGGTCGAGGTGTGGGTGCGGTGATGGTGCTCATGCTGCTTCCTCCTCCTCATCGGTTGCCTTCTTGCCGGTCAGGGTGAGGAACACCTCGTCCAGGGTCGGCAGATGCAGCGAAAGTTCTGTGACGCCGATCCTGTGATCGGCAAGCTGGCTGACCACGACCGGCAGCAGGGTCTCGTCGGCGACCGAAACGGTCAGCGTGTTCCGACCGGTCACTTCGGCCTCGCCGGTGCCGATCCGATCCAGCAACTCCTGGACCGCACCGAGCCGGCCGGGGTCGGACGGGCGGACCTTGATCCGGTGGCCACCGATCACCCGCTTCAAACCGTCGGCGGTGTCGTTGGCGATCACCCGGCCATGATCAATAACGGTGATCTGGTCGGCGAGCGCGTCGGCCTCGTCCAGGTACTGGGTGGTCAGCAGCACGGTGGACCCTTCCGAGACCAGGCCGCGGATCACCTCCCACATGTCCTCCCGCTTGGCCGGGTCCAGACCGGTGGTGGGCTCGTCCAGGAAGATCACCGCCGGCCGACCGACCAGGCTGGCAGCAAGATCAAGACGGCGACGCATGCCGCCGGAGTACTTCTTGGCGGGCCGGCCGGCAGCCTCGGACAGATCGAACCAGGACAGCAGTTCCTTGGCCCGGGCCCGCGCCTGCGGGCCGCTCAGGTTGAGCAGCTGGCCGATCATGACCAGGTTCTCGGTGCCGGTCAGGTCCTCGTCCACGGATGCGTACTGGCCGGTCAGCCCGACCGACTCGCGGACCCTCTGCGGTTCGGTGACGACGTCGTAGCCATCGATCCGCGCGGTGCCCTCGTCGGGCTGCAGCAGGGTGGCCAGGATCCGTACCGCGGTGGTCTTGCCGGCGCCGTTCGGGCCGAGTACACCGAGGACGCTGCCCTGTTCGGCGGACAGATCGACACCGTCCAGGGCCTGGGTGGTGCCGAAGCGCTTCCGCAACCCGGAGGCCTCGATGATTGCGCTCATGCCTACTCCTCATATCGAGCCAGACCGTGTGTCTGGGCCGGACCGGTTCGGTCCGACAGATATGAGGATGCGGGCAGCCGCTGGCACCGTACGCACACGGCGCTGAGACGACGGGCCAGGCCGTGTCAGCCGGTGTCAGCGAGGCCGGGACTCAGGCCAGAGCGGCGGCCAGGAAGGGGATCCGGCAGAGCTTGTCGATCACCGCGTCGATCTCCGGTTCGACCACCCGGCGGGACGGGTCGGCGTCGTACCACGCAATGATCTCGGCCGCGCCCTCGGCGAAGTCGATCTTGGGGGCGTACTCGGGCACCAGCGCGCGCAGCTTGCTGTTGTCGAACATCATCGTGTGCGCCTTGTCCCCGACCAGGCCCGGTCCCCAGCCGGGATAGATGCCGGCGATGGTCTCGGACGCGACGTGAACGAGATCGGGATCGGC
>DATCVL010000566.1:0-1655 GCA_036566865.1 Microlunatus sp. | reverse complement strand
CAAACTGCGCGACGCCCTCGCCGCGTATGTCGGCTCCGGCCGCCGGGTGGCCGGCCGCCGCGGCGCGACCGGCCGGGCGCGGGGCCGTGGCCGGTCGGCCTCGGACTCCGCGGACATCCGGGCCTGGGCGAAGGAGAACGGCTACGAGGTCAGCGAGCGCGGCCGGATCTCGGCCGAGGTGCGCTCGGCGTACAACGAAGCCAAGTAATTTCCAGCTGCCGCCGGTCCCGGCACCCGCTTCGGGTGCCGGGACCGTCCGCATTCCGGTTGTTTCACAGAGTGGGACACGGCGTGTCGGATGCGATTGCTGAGTCGGCAGGTAGTTCGGCGGAATTCGCTGGTGGCGAACAAGCTGTCGGATCACGGTGAACCGGGAACACGCTGGTGATCAGTGCGGTTGTTCCCTTGTGATGCCGACCTGAGGGCCGATGGACGCGTGATCGGGTGTTCGCCGAGAGCGAGCCTGTCGGCACCGGGGACTAGCATGCATGTACGGGGGTCGGCCACCACGGCACGTCCGACTCCTCTGAGGCAAGGAGCGCTTTGGCGATGTTTGAACGATTTACGGACCGCGCCCGTCGGGTAGTCGTCCTGGCTCAGGAAGAGGCCAGGATGCTCAGCCACAACTACATCGGGACCGAGCACATCCTGCTCGGCCTGATCCACGAGGGTGAAGGGGTCGCCGCCAAGGCTCTCGAGAGCCTGGGTATCTCGCTCGAGGCCGTCCGCTCCCAGGTCGAGGAGATCATCGGCCAGGGGCAGCAGGCACCGAGCGGGCACATCCCGTTCACCCCCCGCGCCAAGAAGGTGCTGGAGCTCTCCCTGCGCGAGGCCCTGCAACTGGGCCACAACTACATCGGCACCGAGCACATCCTGCTCGGCCTCATCCGCGAGGGTGAGGGTGTCGCAGCGCAGGTCCTGGTCAAGCTCGGCGCGGACCTGAACAAGGTCCGGCAGCAGGTCATCCAGCTGCTGAGCGGGTACCAGGGCAAGGAGCCGTCGAGCGCCGGTGCGCCCACCGAGGGTGCGCCCAGCAGCTCTCTGGTGCTGGACCAGTTCGGCCGGAACTACACCCAGTCCGCTCGTGAGGCGAAGCTCGACCCGGTGATCGGGCGCGAGACCGAGATCGAGCGGGTCATGCAGGTGCTGTCCCGGCGGACCAAGAACAACCCTGTCCTGATCGGTGAGCCGGGTGTCGGGAAGACCGCGATCGTGGAGGGTCTGGCCCAGCAGATCGTCCGCGGTGACGTCCCGGAGACCCTCAAGGACAAGCAGATCTACTCCCTCGACCTGGGCGCCCTGGTGGCCGGTTCGCGCTACCGCGGTGACTTCGAGGAACGCCTGAAGAAGGTGCTCAAGGAGATCCGCACCCGCGGCGACATCGTGCTGTTCATCGACGAGATCCACACCCTCGTCGGGGCCGGCGCGGCCGAGGGCGCGATCGACGCGGCGAGCATCCTGAAGCCGATGCTGGCCCGCGGAGAGCTGCAGACCATCGGCGCCACCACCCTCGACGAGTACCGCAAGTACGTCGAGAAGGACGCCGCGCTGGAGCGCCGGTTCCAGCCGATCCAGGTGGCCGAGCCCTCGATCGCGCACACGATCGAGATCCTCAAGGGCCTCCGGGACCGGTACGAGGCGCACCACCGGGTGAC
>DATCVL010000565.1:0-6448 GCA_036566865.1 Microlunatus sp. | reverse complement strand
TCGCGGCGGATCCGTAGATCCGGCGGGCTGATCGTCATCGCGACTCCCTGGTCTCCTCCGGAACGGACTGCTGATCCCGGCGCTCGCGCTGGCCGCGGTCGGCAAGCTCGTTCACGATCAGCGGGGCCACCTTGGTCACGTCACCACAGCCGAGGGTGATCACCAGATCGCCCGGGCGGGCGATCGACGCAACGGTCGCCGCGGTCGCGTCCCAGTCCGGTTGATAGGTCACGTGTGCGGTCCCCTGGGGTACGGCGTCGGCGACCAGCCGGCCGGTGATGCCCGGGATCGGATCCTCGCGATCGCCGCAGACGTCCATCACGACGGCCTCATGGGCGGGCCGCAGGGCCTCGCCGAACTCCCGCCAGAAGTCGCGGGTGCGCGAGTAGAGATGCGGCTGCATCACGGCCAGTACGCGCCCGTGTCCGCTGTCGTCGATCGCCTCCCGGGCGGCCTTTACGGTGTTGGCGACCTCCGTCGGGTGATGGGAGTAGTCGTCGAAGACGCGGACGCCGTCGTTGCTGCCGACCAACTGGAATCGTCGGTACGTCCCCGGGAAGCCGGTCAGGGCGGCGCGGACGGCAGCAGGGTCGTGACCGATTCGGGTCGCCACCGCGTAGGCCGCGGCCGCGTTGAGCACGTTGTAGTCGAACGGCACCGACAGCCGCACCGGCCCGGCCTCCGAGCGGTCAGCCAGGGTGAAACTCGACTTCAGGTCGGCAAAGGACTCGTCGCTGATCACGATGTCGGCGTCCGGGCCATGACCGAAGGTGACCACCTGCGGCGCCGGCTTGCCGGCCGCGGCCAGCTCACGGACCTGCCGGGTCAGCTGGACGGCTCCCGGCTCGTCCGCGCTGATCACCAGCAGCTTCACCCGGGTGCCGAGGGTCGGATGCGCTTCGGTGGCGAAGCGGAGGAAGCCGGCCCGATAGTTCTCCGGGGTACCCCAGTTGACCAGGTGATCGGGATCGACGTTGGTGATCACCGCGACCTCGGTCGGGTACTGCAGGAACGAACCGTCGGACTCGTCGGCCTCCACCACGAAGTCGGGTCCGTTGCCCAGATGGCCACCGGTCTTGGTGATCTTGCCGGCTTCTCCCGCGTGGTACAGCGCGCCGCCGATGGCGTACGACGGATCGGCGCCGAGCGCGGTGAGCAGGTGGGCGATCATCCCGGTGGTGGTGGTCTTGCCGTGGGTCCCGGCGACCGCGATCCCCCGTTTGCCCTTCATCAGCGAGGCCAACGCGACACTGCGATGCAGCACCGGCAGACCGCGGCGGCGGGCCTCGGCCAGCTCGGGATTGTTCTCCCGGATCGCCGAGGAGGCGACCACGGACCGGGCCGCACCGAGCTGTTCGGCGGCGTGGCCGACATGGGTGCGTACGCCGAGTGCCGCCAGCGACGTCAGGTAGTCCGAATCGGAACGATCACTGCCGCTGACCTCGATCCCGCGTTGCGCGAAAACGGTCGCCACACCGTTCATGCCGGAGCCGCCGATCGCGATGAAGTGCACCGGCCCGAGCTCGTCCGGGTCGGGAATCTCGGTCGGTTCGATGAGTGGCAATTCAGTCCCCTGCAGTCTTTCCGCTACTCGCCACCTCGAGGGTGAGCCGGGCCAGCCGTTGCGAAGCCTCGGCTGAGGCTACGCTGCGCGCCGCCGCGGCCATACTCCGCTGTCGGTCGGGATCGTCAAGGATTGCGGGCACCTCGGCCAACAACACATCGCCGGTCAGGCTGGCGTCGTCCAACAGCCGAGCTCCACCGGCGGCGACCACCGCAGTGGCGTTCCGGGCCTGCTCGCCGTTGCCGACCGCGTACGGGACCAGCAGCGAGGGCAGCCCGAGCAGGGCCTGTTCCAGAGTCGAGTTGGCGCCGGCCCGGCTGAGCACCAGGTCGGCGGCCGCGTACGCCTTCTCCATCTCCTGGACGAAGCCGACCGGCTTGTAGACCGCCTCGGTCTGCGGATCGAACACGTCCACATCGGCGTCGGTGATGTTGTTGCCACCGAGCACGTGCAGGATCTGGATGCCCTCGCGCAGCAGCCCGGTCCTGGCCTCGACCACCGCCCGATTGATCCGGACAGCCCCCTGGGACCCGCCGGTCACCAACAGTGTCGGCATGTCCGACTCCAGGCCGAGCTCGACCCGGGCCTCGGCCTTGAGCCGGCGACGTTCCTGCTCGTCCGCCTCGGCCAGGCCGGTGATCGAGGTCCGTAGCGGCAGTCCGATCCACTGGGCATGCGGCAGCGGAGTCTCGGGGAACGAGGTTGCGACGTAGGAGGTGAATCGCGCGGCCAACCGATTGGCCAATCCGGGCAGGGCGTTCTGCTCATGGATGACGATCGGGATCCGCAACCGCCGGGCAGCCAGGTAGGCCGGTGTGGACACGTACCCACCGAAGCCGAGCAGCACATCGGCCTTGGCACCGCGCAGGATCCCGGCCGCGGCGGACACCGCCTTGCCCATCCGGACCGGCAGCTTGACCAGATCCGGCCCGGGTTTGCGGGGCATCGGCACCGGCGGGATCAGCTCCAACGGCAGCCCGGCCGCCGGGATGGTCCGCGTCTCGAGGCCTCGTGGAGTGCCGATCGCGGTCAGCTTGATCTCCGGCTCGAGCGCGCGGAGTTGTTCGGCGGTGGCGATCAGCGGGGAGGTGTGGCCGGCCGAGCCGCCGCCCGCGAGGACGACACTGTGCTGCCGGCTCATCGGCGCCCGCCCCGGCCGGATCGCGACGACCGGCCGTCGACAACCGTGGACATCTTCGGGTGCGCCGGCTTCTGCGTCCGGGACAGCACCTTGCGGGCGGCGGGCTCGTTGCGGGCACAGGCGATCAGGATGCCGACCGCGAACACATTGGCCATCAGGGCCGAACCTCCGTAGGACAGCAGCGGCAAGGGCACACCGGCGATCGGCAGCAGCCGCAGGACGACGCCGAGATTGATCAACGCCTGAACGATGAACCAGGAAGTGACCCCGGCGGCCAGGTAACGAGAGAACTTGTCATCGGACCGGGTCGCGATCCTCAGTCCGGCATAGCCCAGCACCAGGAACAGACCCAGCACGGCGAGACTGCCGAAGAGCCCGAGCTCCTCGCCGATCACCGCGAAGATGAAGTCGGTGTGTGCCTCCGGCAGGCTGCCCCACTTCTGCCGACTGTTGCCGATACCGACACCCCACCAGCCACCGGAGGCGATGCCGTGCATCGCCACCGTCGCCTGCAGGTTGGCACCGGCGACATCGGCGGAGGGATTGAGGAACGCGAACAACCGACCCATCCGGTTCGGACTGCTGATGAACAGCGCCACCACGCCACCGATCCCGGCCAGCCCGATGGTGGCGAAGATGCGCATCGGCGCGCCGACGACCCAGAGCACGCCGGCCACGATGCCGGCCATCACCACCGCGGTGCCGGCATCACCCTGGAACACCACCAGCAAGATCAACAGTCCGGTCACCGGCAGGAACGGAATCAGCAGATGTTTGGGTTGTTCGAGCAGTTTGTCCTTACGAGCAAGGACATCCGCAGCCCAGACGATCATCGCCAGCTTGGCGAACTCGGACGGTTGCAGCCGCAGCATCGGACTGCCGAACTGGAGCCAGTTCTGGTTGCCGTTGATCGTCACGCCGAGCGGCGTGTAGGTCAAGATCAACAACGCTGCCGAGATGAAGAGCCCGAACCAGCCGATCACCCGTAGCACCGATCGGGACATCCTGGTCAGCACGAACGCACCGATCAGTCCGATCACCAGGAAGACGGCCTGTCGCTTCAGGTAGTAGTAGGCGTCGCCCTCGCTCTCCCGGGCGTACACGCTGGAACTCGACAGCACCATCATCATGCCGAGCGCGATCAACATCCCGGCCGAGGCGAGGACCAGATGGAAACTTGCCAGCGGCTTGTCCAGCGTCGTTCTGATCCAGTCCAGGCGGCCCGGTTTGGCGTCGCGACGAGACGTCTGCGTCGGATCGCGACGAGACGTCTGAGTCGGATCGCGACGAGACGTCTGCGTCGGATCGCGACGAGACGTCGACGCTTCGGGTTTCGACTTCTGCGAATCCCGTACGCCGCTCGTCACGCTCACGCCGATCACTCCTCCCGGGCCTGCAGGGCCTGAACCGCCGCGGCGAAGGAGTCACCACGCTCGGCGTAGTCGGTGTACATGTCCCGGCTCGCGCACGCCGGAGCCAGCAGCACCACGTCACCCGGTCGTGCCAGCGACGCAGCCGCCTCGACGACCCGAGCCATGGCACTAGTTTCGGTGTCGGCGATGCTGATCACCGGGACCTGCGGCGCGTGTCGGGCCAAGGCGTCGGCAATCTCGTCCCGGTCGACACCCAGCAGTACCGCACCACGCAACCGATCGCGGTGCTGGATCACCATGTCGTCGAAGGTGACGCCCTTCGCCTGACCACCGGCAACCCAGATCACGTTGTCGAATGCAGTCAGGGAAGCGTGTGCAGCATGGGGATTCGTGGCCTTGGAGTCGTCGACATAGCGGACATCGTCGACGATGCCGACAGTCTGGATCCGATGCCCGCCGACGCGGATCGCCCGCAATCCGTCCCGGACGGCGGTCGGCCGGACCCCGAAGGATCGAGCCAGCGCAGCGGCCGCGAGCGCATTCGCCACGTTGTGCGGGGCGCCGCCGGCACCATGATCATCCGGCGCGACATCGGCGATGGTCGCCAACTCGACCGCCGACGTCTGCCGCTGCTCGATGAATGCCCGGTCGACCAGGATGTCCTCGACCAGACCCAGCATCGCGACCTTGGGTACGCCGAGGGTGAAGCCGATCGCCCGGGCTCCCTCGACCACCTCGGCGTCCTCGACCATCTTCCGGGTGGACTCCTCGGCCACGTTGTAGACGCAGGATTGCTGCACCCGTTGGAAGATCTTCGCCTTGGCCGCCGCGTAGGCCTCAGCACTGCCGTGCCACTCCAGATGATCGGGATGCAGATTGAGTACGGCGGCCGAGTGCAGCGAGAGCGAATTGGACCAGTACAGCTGGTGACTGGACAACTCCACCGCAAGCACGTCGTACTCCTGCGGATCGAGCACGATCTCCATCAGCGGACGGCCGATGTTGCCGACCGCGGCGGTCCGCAGACCTCCGGCGGTCAACATCGAGGCCAGCATCTCGGTGGTGGTGGTCTTGCCATTGGTTCCGGTGATGCCGAGCCACGGAATCTGCTTACGGGGTTGCATCAATCGCCAGGCGAGCTCCGGCTCACCCCAGACCGGCACACCCTCCGCGGCGGCCTGCGCCAGCATCGGCTGATGCGGCGGCAGCCCGGTGGTGATCACCAGATCGGCTCCGATCGGAAGGCTGTCGGTGGATCCCGGGCCGAGCCGGACGACCGCACCGAGCGTCTCCAACAGCTGGGCCCGGTCCCGCAGCCGGTCGGTGTCGGAATGGTCGAGCACGGTGACCTTGGCGCCGTACTCCAGCAGGCCGTCGGCGGCGGCGAATCCGGCCACACCCAGCCCGGCGACCACTGCATTCACCCGGCTCCAGTCGCTGGCGCCGTCGTAGCTCGACAGCCAATCGCTCTCGTTCACCCGTTCCACCTGTTCATGTCCCTGGGGCGTGCCTGACACGCCCTAACCAACCAACCACTCGGCGTAGAAAATGCCCAGCCCAACTGCAACACACAGTCCGGCGATGATCCAGAACCTCATCACGATCGTCACCTCGCGCCAGCCGACCATCTCGAAATGGTTGTGCAGCGGCGAATTCTTGAAGAGCCGCTTCGGCGTACCGGTCAGCCGGCGGGTGGCCTTGAAGTAGCTGGTCTGCAGGACCAGCGAACCGACCTCGATCACCATCAGCCCGCCGAGCAGGATGAGCAACAACTCGGTCCGGGTGAAGACCGCGAAAGCGGCCAGCCCGCCGCCCAGCGAGAGCGCGCCGGTGTCGCCCATGATGATCTTGGCCGGTTTCGCGTTCCACCACAGGAAACCGAAGCAGGCGCCGGCGATCGCCAGCGCGACCGCGGCCAGATCGTAGGGGTCCCGCACCTCGTAACAGTTCGGCCCGGCGGTGGCGAAGCGGGCACAGGACTGGTTGTACTGCCAGATGTTGATCAACGCGTACGCGCCGAAGATCATCGTGCAGGCGCCGGCCGCCAGGCCGTCCAGCCCGTCGGTCAGGTTCACCCCGTTGCTGGCGCCGACGATCATCAGCAGGGTCCAGATCACCGCCAACACGATCGGTAGCTGCGGGGAGAAGTCGCGCAGGAAGGAGATGAACGGTGAGGCCGGCGTCATCCCCCGGGCGTCGGGGAAGCGCAGCGCGCTGACCGCGAAGATCCCGCCGATGACCACCTGTCCGGCGATCTTGAACCAGCCGGGCAGACCCCGGGAGTGCTGGCGGGTGATCTTCAGCCAGTCGTCCAGGAAGCCGACCACGGCCAGGCCGTTCATCACGAACAGCACCAGCCAGGCCGAAACG
>DATCVL010000564.1:0-29818 GCA_036566865.1 Microlunatus sp. | reverse complement strand
ACGCACCGACCCCGTCGTCGTCCAGATCGCCAGCTCCGACGGCACTCCGGGCGGCGTCGCGGTGGTGGTGGCGACCACCCCGAGCGCACCGCCGGCGAATTGCAGGCAGCCGACTGCGGTGTCCTCCACGGCGATCCGGTGTCCAAGAGTCGCGGTCGCGCCGGTCACCGTCCGGACGTCGCCGAGCAACCAGCACAGCAGATCGACGTTGTGCAGCCCTTGATTCATCAGCGATCCGCCGCCACCCATCGGCTCACCGCGCCACGGCACCTCCGCGTAGTACGCGTCGGAACGAAACCAGTGCACGAAGGTCTCGCCGAGCACGACCCGACCGAGCCGACCGGAGTCGATCAACTCCTTCAGCTCGACGTTGAGCGGTTCGAAGCGCCGTTGCGCGATCGGGCTGATCAGCAGCTGCCGATCGGCGGCAAGATCACGCAACTCGCGGGCGTCTTCGACCGACAGCGCCATCGGCTTCTCCACCACCACATGCTTACCGGCTCGCAAGGCCGTGGCCGCCTGGCCGGCGTGCAGGGCGCTGGGCGTACAGATCGCGATCAGGTCCGGTCCGCGGTCGGTGATCAACTCCGCGGCATCCAGCCGACGGGCGTCGGCCCACCCGGCCCGGGCCATCTGCTCCGCCGATCCACCGCTGAACGTCACCACCTCCACCGCGGTGCCGGATCGCGCCAGCGCGGCCAGCGCGCGGGCATGGGTGTCGCCGATGCCGCCGAGGCCGAGGATCCCGATCTTGATCGACGCTTGGTCACCCATCAGTTCGCCTCCTCAGAACGACGGCCAGGCAGTCGATCCGTACGCTCACGGAAAGTTCGACTGTTGCCGTGCCGTCGTCATGATCTCGACGACGCGGCGAACGCTGGCCATGGTGACGAACGGCTCGGCACCGTCACAGATCGTTGCATGCAGCTTTTCGTAGTAGCGCTCCGTACGCCGGTCGGGCGGCTCCACCTCGATGTCCGACTCGGTCCATTCCAGGTCCTCGGCGGCCGGATAGGCCCTGTCCTCGGCGGCACCGTCCCGGGCTTCGCGGTGCTCGAGCCCGGACAGATCCGTACTGCGGACGTGCAGTTCCCGGGCCGATCCGGTGATCGAACCCAGCGTGCCGACCACGAACCAGGACTCCTGTGGCAACGCCACGGCCATGCTGGACTCGAGATCGATCACCGGACCCTGCTCGGGCCGGATCGTCAGCTTGACATGATCTTCGGCGTCCCCGGCCGAGATGGTGTGCCGAAGATCGGCGAAGATCTGCAGCGGCACGTCCGGCACCAAGGTCATCAGTTGATCAAGGAAATGCAACGCGGTGTTGGGAAGTTCGCCGCCGCCCAATCGGCGAAGGGTCTGCCAGTCGTCGCGCCGACTGTAGCGATGCGTCGTACGACGGATCAGCAGCGGTTCCCCGATCCGGCCCGAGTCGATCAGGTCCCGGACCACCAGGAAGGACGGGTCGAGCCGCTGATTCTGGAAGGCGGTGACCAGCCGATCATGCTCGGCGGCCGCGTCGAGGAGTTGATCAACTTCCTCGGTGCTGGAGGCGACCGGCTTCTCGATCACCACATGCTTGCCGGCAGCCAGGGCCGCCAACGCTGTGGCGACATGGGCGTGGGAGGGATTGGCGACGGTGACGAGATCGATCTCGGGGTCGGCGAACAGCTCCGCCGGCTGCTCGTACGCAGCGCAGCCGAACTTCTGCTCCGCCTCGGCCCGGCGCTCCGGATCCGGGTCGGCGACTGCCGCGATCCGGTAGAGCTCCGGTAGCCCTGCCAGCCCGGCAGCATGGATGTTCCACCCGCTCCGACCGAGCCCGACGATCCCGACATTGAGTACATCCGACATGATGGTGCTCCTCTGGCTTGGGTTCGACGGCGCTCAGGACCCCTGCGTGGCAAGGATCTCGCGGATCCGCTCGGTCAGGGCGATCGGCCCGACCAGGTCGGTCGCGGCGGCGGTGCCCGGCTCTCCGGAGATGGTGATCATGAATTTCTGCAGCAGCGGCAGGTTGTAGTCGGGCCCGAGCGTCAGGTTGCTCGACGCGTTGGAGTGCCGGCCGAAGGTCGCCGCGTGGAAGGGCGTGTTGCCGTGATCATCGGGCTTCACGAAGCGCAGCGTCACGGCGACGCCGGCGATCGGCACCGTGACCACGATCACCGGCGGCCGCCGGAGCACGGTGATCTGGTCCAACGCGATCTCGGGTGCCGGCTGCCCGATCAGCTCGAAGGCCGTCTCGACGGTGTGGATGCCGTAGAAGAAGATCCCCGAGTACGGGCTGTCCGGGTCGGCGGGGCCGGTGACGTCCACCGCCTCGAGCTCTCCGGTCGCGGTTCGCAGCTCGGCGACCTCGGGCGTGAAGCGTACGGCAGAAGCCGACACCAGCGCCGCCCCGCCCGCCTTGCTCAGCTCCACCAGGGCCTGAGCGTCGACCGCGGTGGTGGCCAGCGGTTTGTCAATCAGGACAGGGATTCCGGCCCGAAGCAACGGCTCGGCCTGGCCCCGGTGCAACGCGCCGTCACGGCTGCAGATGATTGCGGCGTCCACGGCGCCGACCAATGCCTCGGCACTGTCGACAACGTCGAGGGTGCTGCTGATCTTGGTCAGTTCGTCGACCCGTTCGGGGGTCCCGCGAACGATGGTCGTACAGCGCGCGTCCGGGTAAAGGTCCTCGAGATTGAGGTGGCGCAGGAAGTGGTTGGTGTGGCTGTTCTCGATCCCGATGATGCCGATCCGGCGCATGGGCGAGGCTCCTTCGTGCAGTCGGGTCCAATCAGTACGGGTGCACTGCGGACGTCGGAGATCAACGTACTGGCGCTGTTGTTGATCTTCCTCCGGCCAGCCAGCGGTCCAGATTCTCGGCAATGAATTGATCATCCCGTAGCTGAGGGTAGGCCGCCCAGATCCGGTCGATCTCCTGCATCTGCCCAGCGGACAAGGTTTCCCGCTCGTTCAGACACCAGGTGCCGGCCAGCAGTCCCTGGCGTCGCAGCACCTCGTGGATACCGGGGATGCAACCGTGAAAGTTGTTGTCCGGATCGAAGATCGCGCTGTTGGCGTCGGTCAGCGCGGCGTCGATCGCCAGTGCCTCCCGGAGGGCACGGTCATCTCCGGCCTTGGCGCGATGGGTGAGCCCGAGCAGATCGACGGCGTTGCGGACCCAGACCGCCCACTGGCCGAGCAGTCCGCCGACGAACTGCGCGCCCCGCGGATAGACCGCGAGCAGGTCCCCGACGATGTGATCATCGTTGCCGGTGTAGAGCGTGACGTCCTCGGATCGTGGCGAATCGGCAACGCCGTGCACGACATCGAGCGTCGCGTACCGATCGAACGGCGCGACCTTCAGCCCAACCACGCTGGGGATGTCGGCCAGCCGTCGCCAGAACGATCGGGACAGCAGCCTGCCACCGACGGCCGGCTGCAGATAGAAGCCGATCACCGGCAGCACCTCGCCGACGGCACGCGTGCGGTCGAGCAGTTCGTCGTCGGTCAGTTGCCCGGCCCCGTACGGTGCCAACAGGGACAGCTGATAGCCGTACGACGCCGCCAGCTCCGCCTCGGCCACTGCCTGCTCCGTGCTGCCGCAGATGCCGGCCACCAACAGCGGCGACCGATCGGCATAGTCACCGGCAGTCTCGGCCGCCAGCTCCAACACCGGCGCCAACATCCCCCGCTCCGGCTCGTGCACCTCGAACTGCGTGGTGTGGACGCCGACCGCGATCCCGCCCGCGCCGCTTTCCAGGTAGTAGCGGGTCAACGCGGCCTGCCGCTTCTCGTCGAGCTGGCGGGAGGCATCCAGTGCCAGTGGATGCGCCGGAATCACCATCCCACGTCGGAACGACGGCAACGGATCAAGATCATTCGCCTCGGTGATCAACATCAGAACCGCCCGTCGCGAGATTCGAACTTGGTCGGCTTGTCCAGCAGCGGCAAGCCGGCGTCGAGCCAACCCGTGATCATGTCGAGCAACTCATCGGTGGAGACCGCTGGTGCGCCGAACAGCTCCTGACAACGGGTCGCGTTCGACAGCAACGCCGTCTCTGCCTCCGTGCCGGTGACGTTGATCTTGACCCCGCTACGACGGCCGAGATCCTCGGCCAGCTTGCGCACCGACAGGGTCTTGGTGCCGGTCAGGTTGAGTACGAAGGGCGGCACCGACGCCCGCAGCAGGCTGCGCAAGATCACCTCGTTGGCGTAGCCCTGCCAGATCACGTTGACGTAACCCATGGTGACGTCGACGGGCCGTTGATCACGGGCCTTCTGCGCGATGTCCACCAGCACTCCGTACCGTGGTTCGATCGCGTAGTTGAGGCGGATCAGCGAGGTCGGAGTCCCTTGCTGGGAAGCGAAATAGCTGAAGATGCGTTCCCGGCCGAGGCAGGACATCGCGTACTCGCCGACCGGACCGACCGGATGATCTTCGGTCGGGCCGCCGCTGTCCGGCGAGGTGAGCGGATAGACGTTTCCGGTGGACAGGGCGACGATCCGCGACCCGGCATAGCGTTCGGCTACCCGGCCGGGCAGATAGGTGTTGGTCGCCCAGGTGCCCGGTTCGTTACCGGCAGTGCCGAACTTTGCGCCGACCAGATAGATCACGTTCGCTGCATCGGGCAGAGACCGCAGCGCGGCGTTGTCGGTGACGTCGGCGGCAATCACCTCGGCACCGGTTTCGCGCATCGCCTGCGCCGAACCCGCCGATGAGAAGCGCGACACCGCGTGCACGCGGGCGCCGGTACCGGCGGCCTGGACGGCTCGGACCGCGAGCCGGACCAGGGACGGCCCCATCTTGCCGGCCGCTCCGAGGACGACGAGATCACCGTCGAGTCCGCTCAGGTCCTTGATCAACTCCGGACCGGGCCGCGACAGCAACTCTTCAAGTTCGTCGACACTGCGCACCACGCGGCACTCCTTCTCGATCAACTAGCTGCGGTTGGTGGCCAAGTCTTAATTACGTACGTCGCAGAAGTCAACAATAAGGGCTGTCCGTTATGTGCTTGGCAGCTCGCGTCGAATGCCGCCGGGGCGCATCGGGCGGCCAGGTGTGTTACCTCACCCTTTGCTGCATCCGCAACCTGATCGTTGCATGGCCGGAACCGCGAACCCGTTGACACCCATGCGCTCTCGCCAATAAAGTCCACGACTAATTCGATCTAACTGGGTGTCCGAAATACCTTTACTACGGATCTTTCGTGCCGCACTGCAACGGCGCAACAGGAGGTGCACGATGGGACGGACCGATATCGAGCTCAAGCCATGGCCCGGGGTATCCCGGCGGGGGTTCCTGCGGATCTCCGGCCTGGTCGGCCTCTCGACCGGGGGCATCGCACTCACCGGGTGCGGGCTGTCCGGTGGGGCCGAGGATCAAGCCGGCGGGAACGGATCAGCAGCGCCCAAGGTGCTGAAGATGACCTTCACCACGGTGGAGGTGCTCGATCCGCAGTTGATCACCAACGGGATGTGGATCCTCAGCCGAGGCATCCTCGAGGGCCTGGTGACCCAGAACGAAGAAGGCACCGATGTGGAGCCGGCCGTGGCCGAGAAGTGGGACGTGTCGGACGACGCGCTCACCTACACCTTTCACCTGCGCGACAACGCGAAGTGGTCCAACGGCGACCCGGTCACTGCCAGCGACTTCGAGCGCACGTTCAAGCGACTCTTCACGCCGAGCGGCAAGGCGGCCGGTGGCACCACGATGGGGCAGAACTCGTACCAGGCAACCACCGGCATCAAGGGTGCGCTCGCCTTCCTCGGGGGTGCGACCAAGGACTGGAGCGAGGTCGGAGTCAAGGCGACCAACGACAAGGAGCTGGTACTCCAACTCGATGGCCCGAACCCGGATTTCCTGCTGGCGTTGACTCATCCGGCAATGCTGCCGCTGCACATGGACAGCGTCGAGGCCAAGCCCGATGACTGGCAGAAGCCGCCGAACTTCATCGCCAACGGTCCGTTCGGGGTCAAGGCCTTCGTGGCCAACTCGAGCATGTCGCTGGTCCCGAACAAGGGCTACTGGGATGCCGATGCGGTCGGGCTGGACCGGATCGAGATCCAGCAGGTCGATGCCGGCGCTTCCGCCGGAACGGCCACGGTCCCGTACGAGAACAACGAGACCGACCTGCTGCCGATCGGCGACGCCGACGTGGTCCGCTTCAAGAAGGATCCGGAGCTGTCCAAGCAGCTGCAGAAGGTCGACACCTACGGTGTGGCCTATCTGGCGAAGCTGCGCAGCGAAAATCCTGCGCTGGAAGACGTTCGGGTCCGTCAGGCACTGTCGATCTCGCTCGATCGCAAGACCCTGGCCGGGGTGAGTCCTGACTCCCGACCCGGTCTGTCGCTGCCCCATGATCACGTGGCCGGCTGGGACGAATCCCTTGCTGTGCAGGAAGATGTCGACCAGGCCAAGGCGCTGCTCGCCGACGCCGGCTTCCCCGGTGGCAAGGGCCTGCCCAAGGTACGCATCCTGACCGGAGCCGACACGCCGCTGGTTGCCGCGATCATCGATCAGTGGAAGAACCGGCTCGGCATCGACGCCGAGGCCGACCAGGTCGAGTCCGGTGTCTATGTCGAACGCCGCTGGCAGGTGCAGAAGGACGACTACATCGGCTTCTACTTCGGCACTTTCGCCGGCCTGCCCACCCTGCCCACCTACGTCGGGTCGCTGTGGTCTCCCCTCGACATCGAGAAGTTCAGCATGCCGGCCGACGCCTGGCAGGAGTACATGGACACCGAGGCCGACACCAAGATGGATCCGACCGCACGCTCGACGAAGCTGGCCAAGCTGCTCAAGGAGAATGCGTCGAAGGGGTCCAAGAAGATGGCCGACCTGGTCGTCGAGGCGACCAGCGAGCTGGACGACGAGGCTCGCCGGCAGCTCTATCTGCAGGCGGCGCGAGTCCGGGAGGACGAGTACCTCTACTTCGCCGTGACCTGGACACCGGCTGAGTTCGCGGTCCGGCAGAACATCACCGGTCTACAACTGCGGCGCTACCCGGACTTCTTCTACTTCAAGCCGATCCGGATCAGCTAGGGGACGACGGCCGTGGGATTCGCGAAGTACCTCAGCCTGAGGATCGTCCGTCTGATCTTGTCCTTGATCGCGGTGTCGATCATCACGTTCACCCTGCTGCAGTTGGCACCGGGAAACTTCGCCGACATCACCCGGGTGACCAGCGGGGCAACGAGCATCGGCGGCACCGGCACCGAGTCGATGCTGGCCGAGACGCAGGCCCGCTACGGCGAGGACACTCCTGCCTGGCAGCAGTACCTCACCTTCATGAAGGGCGTGGTCACCTGGGACATGGGGCCGTCCTACCGTTACGCCGGTCGGGGCGTGGAGGACATCATCGCTTCGGCCTTCCCGGTATCGGCCTCGCTGGCGATGATCGCGGTCGCTCTCGCGCTGGTGATCGCGGTCCCGGCCGGGATGATCGCCGCGCTGCGGCAGAACTCCGTTGTTGATCACGGCACCATGTTCGTCGTCACCCTGGGGCATGCGCTGCCGAACTATCTGATCGCGGCGTTCTTGATCTTGCTCTTCACCGCGGAGCTCGGCTGGTTCCCGTCCAGTGGCTGGGCCACGCCACAACACATCGTGCTGCCGGTGTTGGCGTTGTCCCTCGGCCCGGCGGCCGTGCTTGCTCGGTACGTGCGCTCCAGCATGTTGGAGACGCTGCGGGAGGAGTACGTCACCGCGGCCATGGCCAAGGGCGGACCGCAGACGGTCGTGATCGTCCGGCACGCCCTGCGGAATTCACTGATCCCGTTGGTCACCGTGGTCGGCCCACTGCTGGCCGCCCTGATGACCGGCACCGTGTTCGTCGAGGCGCTGTTCCGGATCCCGGGGCTCGGCTACTACGCCGCGACCGCGGCAGCCAGCCGGGACATGCCGTTGCTGATGGGCACCGTGTTGTTCTTCGCCGTGATCGTGATGGTGATGAACCTGCTCGTCGACCTGATCTACGGCGTCCTCGATCCCCGCGTTCGCACCCAAGGGAGGTGGACACGATCTCGACTTCCGAAGGCATCGACACCGCAACCGGTCTGAGGCCGGCGAGTCCGGCGGTTCTGACCGAGACCGTAGACCAGACGGTCACGCGTGCCCGGGGACCATGGCGACGAGCCTGGGACCGCTTCAAGCGGAACCGGCTCGCCTTGATCAGCATCTTCATCTGCGCACTGCTGGTGATCGTCGCGATCGCCGCACCGCTGCTGGCGCCGTACCACTACGCAGCCACCGACTACGCGAATCAGCTGGCCGGCTTCGGCACCGACGGACATCCGTTGGGCACTGATCAACTCGGCCGGGACATCCTCAGCCGAACCCTGTACGGCCTGCGGACCGCGTTGATCGTCGCCTTCGGTGCCGAGTTCTTCGCGCTGCTGCTGGCCCTGGTGATCGGCCTCGCTGCCGGCTATCGGGGCGGCCGGGTCGAGCAGGCGCTGATGGCATTCACCGACATCATGTACGCCTTCCCCAGCTACCTCTTCGCGATCGTCATGGTCGCGGTGATCGGCCGCAGCATCATTGCGTTGATCATTGCCATCGGGATCGCGGGGTGGGTCACCCAGTCCCGGCTGGTCCGCGCCCAGGTGATGTCGATCAAGGAACGTGACTACGTCGAGGCGGCGAGGGCGATGGGAGCGTCCGGGCGGACCATCGCCGTGCGCTACATCCTGCCGAACGCGATCGGGCCGATGCTGGTGACCACCAGTTTCGCCATCCCGGCAGCGATTGCCGCCGAAGCCGGACTCGGCTTGCTCGGTCTCGGGGTGCAACCACCGACACCGTCCTGGGGCGGAATGATCTCCGACGGCACCAAGTATCTGCTCGCTGCGCCACACATGCTGCTGGCCCCGGCGGCATTCTTCGCGATTGCGATGCTGGCCTTCACCTGGGTCGGCGACGGCGTCCGCGATGCCTTCGATCCGCGAGGAGATCAACGATGATCACGCAACCGGATGCCCCGGTGAAGTCGGCCGTTGCACCGAGCGAGGACGTGCTGCTGCGCGTTGATGATCTTCACACCGAATTCCGTCGGGATCGCGGCGAGCCGTTGCAGGCCGTAGCCGGAGTCAGCTTCGACGTGCGGGCCGGCCGAGCGCTGGCGATCGTCGGTGAGAGCGGCAGCGGCAAGAGCGTCACCGTACGCAGTCTGTTGCGACTCTTGCCCCGAACCGCCCACACCACGTCAGGCACTGCGATGTTTGCCGGTCGGGATCTGTTGACCCTGCCCCAGCGGGAGATGCGGCGGATCCGCGGCCGCGACATCGGCATGGTCTTCCAGAACGCCATGGAGGCGATGAATCCGACCCTGACCTTGGAGCGGCAGCTCACCGAACACCTGGTCTGGCACGGGATCTGCAATCGTGCCGACGCCCGGCAGCGGGCGATCCAGGCGCTCGGCGATGTCGGCATCCCGGAGCCGGAGCGGCGGATCCGGACCTACCCGTTCCAGCTGTCCGGCGGCATGCGGCAGCGGGCGATGATCGCGATGGCCATGATCACCCAGCCGTCACTGTTGATCGCCGATGAGCCCACCACCGCCGTCGATGTCACCGTCCAGCGGCAGATCCTGGACCTGCTCGCCGTACAGAAGGAACGCGGCACCGGCGTGATCATGATCACCCACGATCTCGGCGTCGCGCGGCACTTCTGCGACGACGCCGTGGTGATGTACGCCGGCAGAGTGGTCGAGCGTGCACCGACCCAGGAGTTGCTCGACCGCCCGTTGCACCCGTACTCCCAGGGGCTGCTGAGTTCGAGCGTCGAGGTCGGCGGCCGGGAGCGACCGCTGGTGCCGATTCCGGGCAGTCCCCCTGATCTTGCTCATCGACCGCCGGGATGCCCGTTCATGCCGCGCTGCCGGGAGGCCGATCCGGACCGCTGCCGGGAACCGCAGACCTCGATCGCCGTGTCGCCGGTGCGCGATGCGGCCTGCTGGAGGGTGGCTGAGCCGGCATGACCGAGCAAGATCAAAACCCGACGGCCGCGACCCGCGCGAGCGAAGTCGGCGAGGCCGCCGACGTGATCATCAGCGCCGAGGACGTGACCAAGACCTTCGACACCCGAGCCGGGACGATCCCCGCTGTTGATCACGTCAGCATCGCGGTACGCCGCGGCACCACACTCGGTGTGGTCGGCGAGAGCGGCAGCGGCAAGTCGACTCTCGCGCGGCTGTTGATGGGGCTGCAGCCACCGACCAGCGGGCGGGTGCTGCTCGGTGATCGTGATCTTGCGTCCTACCGAGGGCGCGAGTTGCGTGAGCTGCGGCAGCAGATGCAGATGGTCTTCCAGAATCCGCTCGGCTCTCTGCTGCCGCACTTCAGCGCGGCCGCATCCGTGATGGAGCCGCTGCGGATCCATGGTCGTGGCACCAAGGCCTCTCGACGCCGACGCGCCATCGAACTGCTCGAGCTGGTCGGGGTCAATCCGCAATTCGCCGACCTCTACCCGACCCAGTTCTCCGGCGGTCAGCAGCAACGGATTGCGATCGCTCGAGCACTGGCGTTGGAGCCGGAGCTGCTGGTGTGCGACGAACCGACCTCGTCGCTGGACGTGTCCATCCAGGCCCAGATCCTCGCTCTGCTTGATGATCTGAAGAGCGAGCTCGGGCTGTCCTGTGTCTTCATCTCGCACAATCTTGCGGTGGTTGAGCGGCTCGCCGACCGGGTGGTGGTGATGTCGAAGGGGAAGGTGGTCGAGGAGGCCGACACCGAGACTCTCTTCACGGCTCCGCAGGATCCGTACACCCAGGAATTACTGGCTGCCGTCCTCCCGGTGACCGCCTAGTGGGAAGTTGATCTTGATGGACGCGAAACTCGCCCAATCGGGTGGCACCCCGGTGCGCACTCGACCGTTTCCGAGCGTCTCGGAAGCCGCCGGTCGTCGACTTGATCAGGCCGAGCTCACTGCTCTGGAACGGGTGATCCGCAGCGGACAGCTGAACAGCACCGTCGGCGGAGAGACCCGAGCCTTCGAGCGCGAGTTCGCCGACTATTACGGTGTTGATCATGCGATGGCGTCCAGCTCCGGCACCTCCGCACTCCATCTGGCGGTGGCTGCGGTCGATCCGGAGCCGGGCGACGAGATCATCACCACCGGTTTGTCGGATGCCGGGACGGTGCTGCCGATCCTGTCCCAGAACGCCGTCCCGGTGTTCGCGGACGTCGAACCGGGCACCGGCAATCTCGACGTCGATTCCGTACGCTCCCTGATCACAGAACGCACTCGCGCGATCATTGCCGTGCACCTGTTCGGCCAGCCCGCTCGGGTCGCCGAGCTGCGCGCGCTGGCCGATCAGCACCAGCTGATCTTGATCGAGGACTGTGCCCAGGCGTATCTGACTCGGTGCGCGCCCGACGGGGCGCTGGCCGGCACAGTCGGCCATCTCGGCTGCTTCAGCCTGCAACAGTCCAAGCACATCACCGCCGGCGACGGTGGCATCACCATCTCCGATGATCGGGAGTTGGCCCGCCGGGCGCGGCTCTTCGCCGACAAGGCTTGGCCCCGCGACACCGACGAACGGACCCATCTCTTCCTCGGGCTGAACTATCGGATGACCGAGCTCCAGGCGGCCGTGGCCCGGGAGCAGTTGAAGAAGCTGGCCGGCGTCGTCGACGATCGACGGAAGGCCGCCGAGCCGATGGACTCGGCGCTGAGTGTCCTTCCTGGCTTGGCATCCGGGCTCAGCGACGGTGCGGCCTACTGGCTGTTTCCGGTCTTCGTGGATCCTGCTCAGGCCGGTGCCGACGCTCGTCACTACGCCGCAGCCTTGGCCGCCGAGGGCATCCCCGCAGCCGGTGGCTACATCCAGCGTCCGCTCTATCTGACCCCGCTCTTCACCGAGCGCAACACCTACGGCTCCTCGGGCTATCCGCTGGCTGCGCCGCCGGCCTCATCGATCCAGGAGTTCGCCCCCGGACTCTGCCCGACAACCGAGTCCTTGATCAACGAGCGCCTCTTCGTCCTGGCCTGGAACGAGAACTACACCCCCGACGACGTCACCGACGTCGTCACCGCGGTCCAGAAGGTCCACCGCGCCCTCGCCTGATCTCGGCTGCTCGGCTGTGGCCGCCGACTCGTCGGCCCGACCTGGTCAGCGCCGATCTAATCGGACACCAGCGTCCAGGACCCCTCGCCGGCCGGCAGGTCGACGGCGAGCTGGACGAAGTCCCGACCGTGGCGGCGTACGGTCGAAAGCTTGCCCACGCCATCGCTCAGCTGCAGCTGTTGGTCCTGATCCGGCACCATGATCAGGATCGCCGCGCCGTTCAGCTCCCGTTCGGACGTCGAGGTGATCTTGATCTCGCCGTCGCCGACCTCGAGGTCGAGCTCGACACCGCGCCGGGCCCGTTCCCAGTTGTTGATCTTGCCCGCGGTCCACCACTGCATGCCGCGGGAGCGAACCTCGTCGGCCAGCTCCACACAGGCCTTCCGCGTTGCCGGCCGCCGGTTCAGATGTACGCCGTGGAAGAGGAAGTGCGCCACACCGTGCTGCTCGTACGCCGCGTCGATGATCACGTCTCGGATGCTCTCGTGCCCGGCCAGCGCGAGATCCTGGGTGTGCAGCGGCAGGTTGAGGACATCGTGGTAGCGGTTGTCGTCCGACGCATCGGCCATCGGGAAGGACACATGTGCCGTACCGAAGGGGAATCCGATGGTGCCCTGCTTGCTCGGACCACGGGACTCGTCGATCTGGATCCCGACCCGCTCGCACCAACGATAGAAGTCGGTGAAGCCTTCCCAACGGGTGTAGTGATTCTTGTTGGAGACGATCCGTTCGGATCCGGTCACCGCCTGGGCCCATGCGTACTGCGCACGCAGCTGCGGCCAACCCCATCGAGCGATGTCCGCGTCCGCCATCGCGTTGAAGTGCAACGCCTGTTCGTGACCGGCTTCACTGATCGCAACGTAGGTTTCCGGCCGATAACCACCGGGGAAACACTGGCACCAGGTGACCTCGACCCCGGCCGCAGCGAATGCGTCCAGTGCGGCCCGCCCGTCCTCCTCCACGTTCTGGTCGGAGTCGTGCGACATGTGCGCGATCGCCGGCACATCGGCCGGCCAGTAGTGCAGCCAGCCGACCGCAGAGCGGCTCTGCTCGGCCGCCCACCAGACCGACTGCAGCAGAACAGAGCGCCACAGATCCGCGTGCGGGCGATGAAACATCGGCAGTCCGGTCTCCGGCGGCAGCTTCTGTTCGTACGCCGCCAGCTCCGGCTGTCCGGGCGGCAACACCCGGTCGCGCTCGTAGTCCAGCACCATGCCGTCCTCGCACTTGAGGATGCCGTCGTCGATCGGTGCCGATCCGTCCGCCGCAGGCTGCCCGTCCTCGGACACGGCGTAACCCTGTTGGATCCGTACGATGCTCTGCCAGACGTCGACGCCGCTCCACAGCACGACGCCCGCTCCCAACCGGCGTACGGTGATCGCCGCCGAGCCGTCGTCCCAGGTCGCCCATGAGGTCACGTCGTCGCCCGCCTGAAGGCGTACGCCTCCGATCGCCCGGAGCGCGACATCCGGTGCCGAGGTGATCACCTCAGCGCCGTCGACCGTGACGTGATCATGATCGACAACAGCTCCGCGCACGGTCACTCCAGCCAGCTCGGCAAGATCACCGGGATCGCCGACACCGATCAGCGCACCGCCGGCGCCGACCCACTCGCTCAGCCGGGCGTTGTCCGCCGTGGTCAGGCTGTCGGCATTCGCGATGATCAACACCGTGCCGTCGCTCTCGGCGTGATCGACCTCGCGGTAGGTCAGTCGGAGATGATCAAGGACCTCGGTCGCGTACAACCACCATGCGTCGGCCGAGGCGGCGTGTGCATCGGCGACGGCGGATTCATTCAGGAACAGCGAAATCGGGCGAGACACAGCACTCCTTGAGCATGAGATTCAGCCAGGTTGATCGGACGAGAGCCCCAGCACGACCTTGCTGATGGCCTGCCCGAGACGTTCGGTCTGCTCCGGCGTGCCGAGCAGATAGTTGTGCGGCAGCCAGATGGTGTCGGCCGAGACCAGGTCTGCCTGCGGGCAGGGAGTCAGCAGATAGGGCCGATCCAGCCGGCGACAGATCTCGGTCGCCTCGTTGATCACCGGTTCGTTGCGATGCAGCGGCACGTAACCGGTGGACGCCGCGCGCAGGCCCTCTGCGGCCAACGCTGCGACAGCCGCATCGCGCAGACCGGCCCGGCCCAGCCCCGGCACCCGGAAGATGTAGAGATGCCGACCATGGGCCGTGACAGCAGGATCGGCCGGCGCGAGCAACAGCCTCCCGTCGGCGACAAGATCAGCCAACTGCGAGTCCAACAGCGTGGCGTTGCGTTCGCGAATCGCTTGCTGGGCGGGATGTCTGACCAACTGGGCCCGCAGCAGTGCGGCCTGGAATTCGGTCAGCCGGAGGTTGAAGCCGACCGACCGATGCTCGTACCAACCTCCGCCGCGGATCCGGCCGACGTTGACCATCGAGTAGAGCGCGG
Source organism: Microlunatus sp. (assembly GCA_036566865.1). Classification (GTDB taxonomy): domain Bacteria; phylum Actinomycetota; class Actinomycetes; order Propionibacteriales; family Propionibacteriaceae; genus Microlunatus. Next base: position 15,334 of record DATCVL010000564.1, on the reverse strand, counting down.
AGGCCCGTTCCGGGTCGTCGGTGAGGATCACGCCGCCCTCACCGGAGGTGATGTTCTTGCTGGTCTGGAAGCTGAACGTGCCCATGTCACCGATCGCGCCGACTCGGCGACCGCGGTACGCCGCTCCGTGTGCCTGCGCCGCGTCCTCGATGATCACCAGGCCATGGCGCTTTCCGAGCTCGGTGAAGGCGGCCAGGTCGGCCGGCCGTCCGGCGAGGTGGACCACCACGATCGCCTTGGTACGCGGGGTGATCGCCCGTTCCGCGGCCACCGGATCGAGCAGGTGGGTGCTCGGGTCGATGTCGGCGAAGATCGGCACTGCGCCGATCAGCAGCGCCGCCGATGCGGTCGCGATGAAGGTGTACGGCGGCACGATCACCTCGTCGCCGACGCCGACCCCGGCAGCGCGCAGCGCGACCGAGATGCCGATGGTGCCGTTGGTCATGCAGATCGCATGCCCGGCGTCCTGGTAGTCGGCGAACTCGGATTCGAAGGTGGCGACGACGTCGCCGTGGGTGCTCCCCCACTTCCCGGATCTCAGCACGTCGAGCACGGCCGTCTCCTCGGCGGCGTCGTGCATGGGCCAGCTGGGGAAGGGGTCGCCGTCCGGAAAGGTGGCCGGTCCTTCGCGAACCGCCAACGCCTCGGTATTCATGTCACCTCAGGGCGAGTAATTAGGGACTGTCCTGAAGAACATTAACGGATGAGGCTAATTGGAGGGAAGCTTCTCGACCAAGAGTTGATACGGTCGCGGCGGCCGGCCGACCTTGCTCGACCGGGCCGGCGGCATCGGCCAGGCGAGACCGTCGTCGACCAAGGTGTTCAGGGTCCGCCGCGCGGTGCGCAGCGTGACCCCGAGCAGATCTGCCACCCGCTCGGCGTCGACGACCCGTTCGGTGTCACCGTCGTCGGCGAGCAGATCCTGCAGCCGACGCAGCACGTCGATCCCCTTGGTGTCCTTGGCCGGGGACGCGGCGACCGGTTCGGGCGCACCCTGACGGGCCGCCGGCAACTGCAGCACCGTCCCGTCCGGTCCGACCAGGTAGGCGGTGTCACCGGCGGTCGACGAGGCCCGATCGACCGCTGCCTCCGCGTTGAGTTCGGCCTCGCGGGTTGATCGCCCGAGCCCGATGCCGAGCTCGAGGTTGATCCGCAGCTCGCCGGCGACCCGGCCGAGGAAGGGCGCCACCGACAGCTCGTCGGTGGCCATGTTGAGTGAGCCCATGGTGGTGACGATCAGGTAGCTGCGCTCGTCGCGGACCAGCACGGCGGCGTCCATCGGCCGGGCCTCGCGCAACAACTCGCGGTGCAGCGACAGCTTCAACTCCTGGTACCAGTAGTTGCTCGGGCTGGCGTGCGATCCGAGCGCACCACTGGGGACGCGGACGATCATGGTGACGATCCGCGATTCCTCCAGCTTCGCGCCGCTGCCGACCAGTGCCGCGGTCTGCAACGCGTGCCGCAACGTCAACCCGGACGGGGTCATCTTCAGCGAGGGCACGCCGGCCTCGGCGAGGGCGGCGGCGACGGTCGGCACCGTCGTCACCGCACCGGTGGTCTCGCCGCTGGTGTAGAGATCGCGATGAAAATCGAGGAAGTGGCCGGCGGACTCGGGCTCGACGTATTGCTGCACCCGGACGCCGCTCGGATCGAGGCCGATCTCGCGGTAGGCGGCGTAGACGTCGTCCGGTGCGACCGAATCGACGCTGACCCGGAGCGGGTCGAAGATGCCCTCCATCTTGCCGTGCAGGAGGGTGCCGTAGATCGACGGTCCGCCGATCGGTACGAACGTGGCCGGCACCGGCAGGTCGCCGTGCCGGGTGGCGATGTCGTACGGGAACGGCCCGGCGAACATGCAGACATCGACCCGCGACGCCACCTTCATCGCCTGCCGATGGGCGTCCCGCTCGTCGTTGTAGACCGCCGCGATCAGTCGCCAGGACCGATTGCCCGACTCGCGGGCGACCGCCATCACTCGGTGCACGATCTCGTCGGCCCCGATGACGCCGATCGTGATCTCCTCGCCCGTTCTGGTACCCGGTTGCTGCATGGCGTTCTCCACTGATCGGTTCGGCGACACTCGTCCGAGCGTCCCGGTCCCTATTTTGCACGTCCCTATTGAGAGTTCGGGTCACCGCGCCCGGACCACCTCCTCGACCCCTCCGCGGCCCCCCGTCGGCTGGACGAGCGGGAGCCGAGCACACGCGACGATCTGCGCGATCATCGTTACTATTCACACTGCCAACTGTGATTTCACACATCGTCGTCCGGCGCTCGGCCGCCGTCGGCGATCTACGACGACGTACCGGAGTGTGATCCCATGACCGAACCGTTCAGAGCAGCGCTGGCCGAAACAGCAGGGCGGGCCGAAACAGCAGGGCGCATCGGAACAGCAGGGCGCGTCGGACGACGAGCCGTGCTGGCGGCCAGCGGACTGCTGGCCGGCGGATTGATCTTGGGCGGCGTCGGCACCGCATCCGCCGATGAGCTGGGTGATGCTGCCCGTCCACGCGACTTCAGCCTGACCGGCGGCGGAGAGCCACTGTTCACCGAGATCCCGCTGCATGACGAAACGATCATGCAGTCGTTCGCGATCGACAACGACGGCCGGAGAATCTACGCAGTCCAGTTGATGGCAGGCGGCACGCAGTTGCCGGGCGAGGACGCGCCGGTCAGTGGTGCAGATCGAGCCTCGCACGGCGATCTGTGCCTGACCCAGTTCGATTTCGCCGGGAACGAGCTCGGCTACATGTACCTGCCCGGCTGGGGACATGGCGTACAGATCGGCGTGGACAGCATCGCCGGCAGGCCGAGGCTGTGGTGCGGCACCGCATCCGACGACACCGGCTACGCCCGCCGGGTCGGCTCCTTCTCCTTCCGCAACGGGTCGGTACTGCCGTCCGGGTCGAAGTTGATCACCTACTTCGACCCGCTCTCGTCAGCCCAGGGCACGATCATTCACACCGACATCGCCACCGATGTCGTTCATGATCATTGTCTGGTCCGCTACCTCGTGCAGGGTGTCGGCGCCCGCTACGCCTGGTTCCGCGGTACGCGTCCGGTCGGGCAACCGATCGCCGATGTGGTCAGCCCGGCACTGGGGACCTTCCAGGGGTACGCCGCCTGGCGCACCCGCGGCTATCTGCTGTCCGGTGATCACTACGGGACCACGGAATCCCAACCACCCAACGGAAACACCACAGTCACCACCATCGATCTGCGCACCGGCGAGGTGCTCGACTCGGTAGCCATCTCGGCGCTGCCCGATCTGGTCTATCGCGAACCGGAAGGGATGTCGGTCCTGCTGACCACGCCCGGCCGGCCGGAGACCGCCAAACTCTGCCTCGGCTTCGCCACCGGCGTCACCGGAGATCGACGTGCCACCATCGTCGTGCTCGACGAGAAGAGTTGATCACGGCGATCCGCGGTGATCAAGGCCGACGGGCGTCCCGTACACACTCACCTCGGTGAGATGGAAGGTGCTGTTGGCGGTGTTGGTGTAGCCGATGATCTTGACGTAGCGCGCCTGCGCCTCGGTGATCATGGTGTCGCCGGCGTCGGTGGCCGGGCCCTCGTCGGCACGGCCACCCAGGGTGTACCAGTGGCTGCCGTCGACACTGCCCTCGACCCGATAGGTGTAGACCCGGCTGCCGTCGACGTAGTTGCGGATGTTGATCTTGGACAGGTCGTTGTCGGTGCCCAGATCAACCTGCCACCAGGTGCTGCCCTCGGCCAGCGGTCCACCCCAGTAGGGATTGTTGCTCCGGCTGCCGTCATTGGCGGCCGTCGCCGGGTGTCCACTCTCGGAGGCGAGCGCAGTCACTGGTTTGCCCTTGCTCTGCAGGGAATCCCCGGAGTTGTCGCGGGAGGTGGACGGGGTGTCGGCGATGCCGCCGTCGAACGTTGCGATCGTCTCCTGACCGGAATGACGATTGACGGCACTGACGAACATTCCCACGTCCTCGGTTGCCGCGGCTCCGGGCACCGTACCCGAACCGACCACGGTCCAGTTCTTGCCGTCACTGCTGCAGGATCCGGTCAGGGTGTCGCCGTCCTTGGCCAGCCGTACCCGCACCGGGACCGTGAATCCGCCGACTGCCTGATAGTGGTCGGGCCCGCCGTTACCGTCAGCGTCCCAGCTGAACATGCAGCCATGCTCGGGTGTCACCGCGATGTTGGCGAAGCCGCCGCCACCGACCGTGGCAAGATCATTTCCAGCTGCCAGCCCGGCCCGGCTGTAGGCCGACGCACCATCCTGCCGGGTCACCGTGGTGGCCACGGCGTGGCCGTCGGCCAGTACGTCGCCGCTATAGACGGCTGCGTATTCCAGAGTGGACTTCCAGGCATCCTCGCCACCGGCTGCGACGCTGATTATGTCCCCGTTCTGGGCAAAGGTCGCGTGCGTATTCGCCACCGTCCGGTACGGAGCCGAGATCTCGCCGCCGATCAGCAGCGAAGTCGTGGCGGTGACGGTCTCCGACCTTCCGCCCGAACCCCAGCCGGCACTTGCGGTCAAGTCCTTGACATCTCCGGCGGCGGCACTGTCGGGAATGGCGACCTTCCAGGTCGTCACCAAGGTGGCACCTGGGGCTACCGAATCGGAACTCTCCTCAGTGGTGGCCGTCAGCTGGTAGCCGTCCGGAACCGCCAACGAGAGGTTGGCCACGCCGGTGGCCTCGATCTGGTTGGTGTTGGTGAAGGTGGCGGTCACGGTCGCCGTGTCACCGGGTACGAAACCCTTGTGATCAATGGTCAGGTCGACCGTCCCGGAAGGGATCTGGGCCACCTCGAGGGCCTTGGCGTACGCACTGCCCTTCGGCTGGTCGGGATAGACGGTGCTGGAGCGGGCCCATTTTTCGGCCACCGCATCCCAGTCGATCGGCCCGGGTTGATCACCGGTCCGCAGCGCGGTCGCCAGCTGATCGAAGTAGAGCCTCCAGCGGCCGGCGTAGTAGTCCCCGACCAGCCCGTTGAACTCGCGCCGCGCATAGTCCTGCAGGTCGGTACCGGGAGCCCACAGCGAGACCAGAGACTTCAGGTCGTAGTCCAGTGCACGTTGCTCGGTCTCCCCGCGCGCCTGATGCCGGGCTTCCTTCTGCCAGGCACCCAGCAGGAAGCTCTGATCGGTGCCGAGCAGTTGGTCCATCAGCTTCATCTGATCCAGCCATTGCCCGGTCAGCTTGGCGAACTGTGCTTGGTCGGCATCGGCGTAGGCGGTCCGGATCCGGGGCAGCAGCAATCGGCTGTGGTTGGCCAGCACCTGACGGGCTACGTCGACCAGGTCGTAGCGATACGCCTCGGACTGTCGCAGCGCGGGTGCGACCTGCAGCAACTCACCGAGCGCACGATCGAAGATGGCGATGTCGTACTGCAGAGCGGTGCCGGTGTTGCCGAGCCCGGGCTGATCGTCGTACAGCCCGGTCACGTGTCGGGTGTCCTTGCCGGCCGGCCAGGAGTAGACGGTGTTCTCCAGGATTCGCCAGGCAGCAAGAGCATGCGGGTCGGCAGCACCGTAACGGGCGGTCGCGTAGTCGTCGAACCAATGATCAAGATCAACAGGGCCGTCCACCCACGGCAGGTCGGCGAAGAAGGCCACCGCGGCGGGATTGTTGTCGATGGCTTCCGGCATCAAGGCGATCCCGTTCATCGCGGTGCCGGGTTTCTTCAGCCAGGCAAAGAACTTCTCGTTCCACACCTTGAGGCCGGCACCCAGGTTCATGTGGCCGCCGAAATTCCAGATCGTCCCGAACCCGTACGGCGTACCAAAGAAGTCCTTGTCTCGATCGGTGATGCTGGGCTGCTCGGAGATGCCGTCGACGATGAACATCTTGGATCGGTCGATCGCCTGCAGGGTCGCCGGCAGCGGGTTGCTCTGCCAGCCGAGGATTGTCCACAAGGCGTCCGGGTGGGCAGCATTGAGCGCCTGCTGTACGGCCCTGGACGCTTCGGGCACGTCGACATCTCCGGCCTTGCCGCCCTCATGCAACAAGTCCATCTTGTACATCGTGCTGTTGCCGAAGAGCTTGGTCTGCACGGTGTAGAACGCCTTGGCCACTTGGGCGAAGTACGGGTCGGTCGGGTCCAGCCAGTCCGGTCGCTGCAGCTTGTTCCAGGTGCCCTGCTCGACCGTGTGGGCGCCGGGATTGCGTTCCGCGAAGTCGGTCGGCACCGTACCGAAGTAGCCCGGCAGGACCGGCGTCATGCCCAGGTCCCGCAGCCGCTGGGTCATCTTCTGGCCGAGCCGGGCGCGTTCGTCGATCAGGTGTTGGGAGATCGGTGACGTGCTGCAGCACAGATTCTGCAGCAGCCACCAGGACTGGTGTGCCGGAGTGGGGATCCACTCCCGCATGTCCTGAGCGGTGTAGTTGAACTGCTCGAAGGTGCGTTGATAGACGGCCTCCTGGCCCTCGTACACCAGGACCTCGTTGATGCCGTGCAGGGCGAGGACATCGATCCGCCGCTGCCATTCCGTCCAGCTCAGGTATGCCCCGGCGTAACCCTCGTTGGTGTCGTTGAGCGCGAATCGATGATCAACAGCTGCTGCGTGGCTGATCGGCTGGTCGGGCAACGGCAGTCGACGCGGCAGATCGAGCTGGGTCCCGTTGATCGCGATGTCCGCATGCGCGACATGGCGCAGGTACCACCCGAAGCCGGTGAGCTGAACCGCGGGCGTGGTCCCGCTGATCACCAGTCGGCCGCTCGACGCACGGACGTCGAAGCGGTCCTTGCCGTCGCCGCGATCGATGCTCTTCAAGATCACCTGCCGAGCACGGTCCGGCCCGATCAGTCGGACCAGCGCTTGCGTCGCAGACTTGCTGCTGAACGTGCCGGCGCTCGGTTTGTCCGGGTTGGCCGGCTCGGCGGTTGCGGGAGTGACACCGGCAATGATCAGCGCGAACACCGAGAGCAGCGTCGCCAGCCACCTGGTGATCTTGTTCGGACGCGTACGGGATGTGGGGGCGGTGTTCGCCTTCATGTCGACTCCCTACGCCGGGACAGCAGGACAGGTCAGATATTTGCAGACCCGCTGCGGAACGGTCAATGGATCGAGCCTCCGCATCGAGATCCCCAGCACACCCGCGCCGGCGGCGACCGCTGCAGCTCGAGGTCGGGCGAGCGGAGTCAGGCTCTGGCGGACGTCGGTGATCACTGGCAGGCTGCGGCCATGGCCGAACGCGTGCGGGGCTGGGAGTTTCAGAAGGCCGCTGAGGACTGGCGGGTGATCAGTCTGTCGGGCATCGGGACCTGGTTCGACGCGCCGTCACATCGTGCCGGAGCTGCGTTGGTGCGACGCATTGCCGAGGTGGTTGCCGAACACGGAGCGGCCGACGGCAATCGCCCCAACATCAATCTGCGGGGCAGCGGAGTCGAGGTCTGGATCCCGGATGAGTCGGGTTGGACCACCGACGATGTTGCCGTGGCACAAGGGATCTCGGCCGCGGCGCGCGACCTGGGGCTGACCGCCGATCCGTCGGTGCCGCAGGAGCTGGAGTGGAGCATCGACACGCTCGACGAGGCGACGCTGTCGCCGTTCTGGCAGACCCTGTTGGGTTATGAGGACACCGAGAACGACCATCTGCTCGACCCTCTGCGGCGCGATCCGCGGGTCTGGTTCTACTCCACCGAGCCGCGGCCACTGCGGAATCGCTTCCACTTCGATGTCGCCGTACCGCGGGAATTCGCACTGCAGCGCGCCGCCGAGGTCACTTCTCGTCACGGTGGCGGCAACGGCAGGGGCGGCGAATATGCGCCTGAGGGCGGCAAGGCGCTGCTCGCCGATGCCGAGGGCAACGAGGTCGACTACATCCCGGCCGGCGCTCCTGATCTTGGCGAGGACGCCGCGGACTGGTGGTTGCCGTTCGGCGGCCAGGTGTTCTATCCCACCGATGATCTTGGTCAGGCCGTTGAGCTGTCCGAACGGGTGGCCGGGGTCGCCGACGACCTCAGGTTTCCGCTGATGATCGACCTCCGTCCTGCCGGCGTGACGATCGACACCGGAAAGGACGGTTGGGAGGACAAGCGCTTCGCGCCGACCGCCCGCGAGGTACAGGCGATCGCCCGAGCTATCGGACTGACGTCGGATCCGTCCCGGCTGCGCTTCTTCCAGGTCTGCATCGACGCCGTCGATGTTCCTGCCGTACGGGCGTTCTGGCGGGCTGCTCTCGGATATGTGAACGACCCCCGCGAATTCGTCACCGACATCTACGACCCGCGCCGACTGAACCGGGAAATGATCTTCCAGCAAATGGATCCGACCGACGAGGCGCGACGTGAACAACGCAACCGCATCCACCTCGACCTGGTCGTCCCCGATGATCAAGTAGAAGCCCGCATCGCCGCCGCCCTGGCCGCCGGCGGTCGCCTCACCCGTGAAGGCGGCGCCACCATCGCCGACCCGGAGGGCAACGAGGTGGACATCGGCAAGGGGATCGCCGACCCGCCGTCGGCCTAGGACCCTGTTGGCGGGTGGCCTTCTGTCGTCGTGTCATCGCGTCGACATTAGGCTTCCAAGCGTGAGCCGCATCTTCACGACCAGCTTCGCCTCCGTCTATCCGCTCTACCTCGCGAAGGTGGAGAGGAAGGGGCGTACGCAGGCCGAGCTGGATCAGGTGATCCGATGGATCACCGGTTTCGACGATGCCGACCTGAGCAGACATCTCGCCGAGGGCACCACCTTCGAGGACTTCTTCGCCGACGCGCACCTGAACCCGAACGCTTCCCTGATCAGCGGGGTGATCTGTGGAGTGCGGGTGGAGTCGATCGATGACCCCCTCATGCAGAAGATTCGTTTTCTGGACAAGTTGGTCGACGAACTCGCAAAGGGGAAGCAGATGGACAAGATCCTGCGAAGCTGACTCCGCTGCGACATCTGGCCCAGGACCGCATCGATGTCGGATTGGTTCCGATGATCATGGAACTGGATGATCTTGATCTCAAATGATCTTGTCCAGACGCCATATCCCCGGACTGATCGCCGGGCGGCCACCGCAGCCAGCGGCCAACCGGAGCGCTCCTGCCCGATCAGGGTCTGCAGCTAGTTGGCGCGACCGAACGCATCGGCACTGGTTCAGCGGCTACGACGGGAGGCCCGTCCGTACATCCCTGGCGACGCGTTTCCTGTCCTACCCTGGGTCGGCTGCGACGGCGTACGTCTGGATCGGGAAACGATCCCGCGGTCGCCGGTTTGGATGCTCGATCCCGCTGCCTTGGGGAATACGCTGCCCGCGTGATGGGATGGGCGGCAGCGATGACTGGGCGCAGGACCGGGGTGACGGCATGACCGACTCGATGCGCGCCGTCTTTGTCGAGCGAGTTGGACCTCTCGAGATGCTCCGGATCCACCAGCCGCCCATTCCGCGTCCCGCAGCCGGGCAGCTGCCGAACCGAGTGAACGCATTCGGACAGAATCGTTCCGAGCTGCGCGTCCGACAGGGCCTGACCACCAGCGCCAGCGTGCCGCGGATCGAGGCGACCGCGAACGCTGCGCAGGCACCAGGCCGTGAGCTCGCGCGGAGCGCCCCAGTCGTCACCGAAGGATCGGCCACCATCCGGCTCGGACGGGTCTACCAACTCCACCAGGTCGTGCAAGCCCATCGCGACATGGAGGCTGGCGCGGTCGCAGGCAAGGGCGTTGTGCTGACGTGAGGCGGCCGGCGGAGAGTGAGACGGCCAGGGCGGCGGTGTCGTTGTCGCTGGTGTTGACGCTTGCCCTGCAGTGCGCGGTGCCACCGTTCGCGACGGACATGTACACCCCGGCGTTTCCGCGGGTGACAGCCGACCTGGCAACGTCGGCGTCCCTGGTGGGGTTGACGCTGACCACCTTCTTCCTCGGCATGGGGTTGGGGCAGTTGGTCGGCGGTCCGCTGTCGGACCAGCGCGGCCGGCGGGTGCCGATCATCGCCGGCGGGTTGATCTGCATGCTCGGGGCGATCGGCTGCGCGCTGGCCCCGTCGATCGGGTTCTTGATCATCTTCCGGGTGGTGCAGGGCTTCGGCGGCGGCGTGGCGGCGGTGGTGGCGCGGGCCGTCGTGGTGGATGTGGCCCGGGGCGACACGCTGGCTCGGGTGATGTCGATCATGATGGCTCTCGGCGGACTGGCGCCGATGGTCGCACCCGTGATCGGTGGCGCGATCCTGACCGTCGGCGGCGGCTGGCGGACGGTGTTCTGGGTGCTGGGTGGCCTCGGGCTGTCGATGATGATCACCGCGATCGTGTTCGTGCCCGAGTCGCTGCCGGCCGAACGGCGTCACGGTGGCGGTCTGCGTCAGTTCGCGACCGGTCTGAGTCAAGTGATCAGGATCCGGATGTTCGTCGGGTACGCGCTGACGGCGTCCCTGTCGGGCTTCACGATGATGGCCTACATCGCGAACTCGTCGTATGTGTTGCAGGTGCAGAAGGGCCTGCGACCGATGCCGTTTGCCCTGTTCTTCGCCAGCGCTGCGCTGTCGCAGGTGTTGTTGTCCATCCTGAACGCCAAGATCGTCGGCCGTTTCCGGCCGCGGAAGCTGATCGGGTTCGGGCTCTGTGTCTCCACCGCGGCCGTCGCGACGCTGACCATCAGCGTCTTCGCACTGGGTACCCCACTGCTGCTCACCTGCGCCGGGTTCCTGGTGCTGATGGCGGCGCAGGCCTTCATCTTCGGCAATTCCGCCGCGCTGGCTGCCGGCCAGGCCCGGCACGTGGCCGGCGCCGCATCGGCGGTCCTCGGGGTGATCCAGGCGATCGCGATGGCCGTCTCCGCCCCGCTCGCCAGCTCTGGCGGTGGCCGTACCGCAGCCCCGATGATCTGGGTCATGCTGGTCGGCGTTGCCGGAGCCCTGTTCTGCTACCTCGTGGTGGCCGGGCGGGCGGCCGACCGCACCGTCGGACCGACCTCGGTCAAGGCTGCCGAATCCGATCGGGCCTGAGCCTGCAGTGCAACCAGCGCTGATCAAGGACTCGACCCGATAGCTGTTTTACGGTCGTAGGGTGGCTGGCGACGAGGGTTGGGCCCCACCTGGCGAGACTTCGGGTTCCGAAGCTTCGAGGAGCGGACGCAGCGCCCACCCGCCAAGGCCGCCGCCACTGCCACGCATCATCGGGATCTCGGCATGAACCGAACTCACTGAGCCGAAGCGCCTTGCTCATTCTCGCGCGGGCATCGCCCAGCCACAGGTCCGAAGCATCCTGGCCAGGATGTGCTCGCGACTGTGCCGCGGCCGCGCCGGACGGTGACTTGAACGACGGGATGACGTCGATGATGTGGCCACCGGCGCCACTTTCCAGCTCCCACATCACGGTGCTTTCCTCACCTCGCGCGGAGTACGGCCTGTCGTCAGCCAGCGTCGGCTGGGCCGTCCCCTGCTGCGTGCGGATGGTCACCGCCTGCCGACGCCGTTGATCGTCTGGCAGATGTCCTGCGCCAACGGTTACGCGTCGCGTGTTGACTGTGCCGCGCTGCATACCCTCCTGGTCACCATACCGACAGCACATGACGCGTCAGCGACACTTGCCGGGTACGCTCCTCCCGGACGAGATCAGCAATTCCATGATCATTTCCCTGATCTCTGGGAGTGGTTACCGGTACGGGTTACCCGCGCGAGCTCAGCTGTTTCAAGATCACCATTGCCAACCGGTGTGATCTGCGCCGACCAGGTCGATGACCTAGCATGTCAGCCCCAATGGAGCTCCTGATACTCGATCATCTCGTCCCCGTGGAGTTGCTTCGTGGCGTTGCCGATCCTGACCCAGAAATCGCTGAGGTTCGAGCCAGCAACGGTCCTTGCGAACACAGGCCGCCCAGATGCTGCCACCGATACCACACAAACGTCATGGCCGCCCTCTTCGTCGAAACGGATGTTGACAATCCCAGCCGTGTTGATCGAGAGGCTCGCATCCAGGACTTGTCTGAGGAACAACTCGTAGCCGTCGCGGTTTCCTTTGCTGCCGAGGGTCCGGTAGTCGTAGTCCAGGCCCAGGACGTTGCCCTGATCATCCACCCCGATCAGGAGCGTGCCTCCGTCCCCGTTCAGCAGACCGCAGACCGTCTTGACAATGACCTGCTCCATCTTCTTGTCAGCCTGGCCCGCCCGGATGTTCCACCGTGCTGTCGACTTGTACTCCAATGACTGGGACTCGCCGGCATCGAGCAGATCGGAGAGAGTCACCGCCCGCGTCGGTTGTGGTGTCTCCAGCAGAGTCTTGAATCCTTCGTGAATAACGTTTGCAATCAATGCCCGACGCTTTTCCAGAAACTCCGGATACGGCATCTGCTCCCAGCCGACCGGAAGTGCGTGCCAGAACTCGTGGCGCTTCCAACGTGCGGGATCGAGCCGAGCTTTCATCACTGGGAGGTACTCCCGTGGATCGGTCGCAGCGATCTCGGCGTTGTCCGGCCAGTCCAGGTAGGCCATATTGGCGATCGCGTTCATCTGGCGGATTTCTGTGAAGCCGTGACCGGCGAGGAACTTCTTCGGGAACAGATGATGTCGCTCGATGTTGCGCGGCGCCGCAACTCCAGGAGACGACAGGTCCCGGATTTTCTGATTGCTGAACAGCAGCTCGGCGTCGAGAAGGTTCAGGGCGGCCCAGTAGGCATGCAGCGCCGGAGAGTACGAGGCAGAGCTGTCCAACGAACCGGGAAGCTGGATCGCCCAGTAGTCCCCCGTGAGATGTGCTCGAACGAGTCGATCGAGCTCGGCACAGAATGCGAGCCCGTCCCCCGGAGAGATGTCGCGAATGCGGCCGAGATCCGACTCGATCTGGCTCTCCGGAGAGGACGTGTATCTGTTCGTCGTGTGAGCCATGAAGAACCAACGGGCGATGACACTCCGGAGTGTCCTTAGGTCAAGGCCAAAATCGCGTCTGCCGATGAGCCAAAGCACATAGGTGTAGAGGAGCGTGTTGTTGGACGTGATCATTGACTTGTTCCTGAAGCCGGCGTGTGCGAGACACTTCAGGAACTCATGCCAATTTGTAAGATCAAGAACTTGATCTTGTGCGTCTCTCAGACGTTCGAACTGCTCGGTTCGTCGCTCACTGCTCACTCGACCCGTTTCCAGGTCCTTTCCGCGCAACAGGTTGTAGATCGTGCTCAGACGGCCACGGCGGAATGCCAGGCCTACACCGACCCGCAGCAGCTGATCCGGTTTAGGGTCGATGTACGCGTTCCGCGGCGAGGGGATCGCAGCCTTGGAGTCAACCGCCGCGCGGGCGAACTCCTCCAGCTGGGTGCGGCCCTTCTCCCAGTGCACCGACATGATCGTCAGGATGAAGTCGGCCTGGTTGAGTTGAACACCCTCGGAGTTGATGCGGACGAAGATCTCCGCAACGTGCTCCTCGTTGGCCTGATCGGTGAGTTCGACCACCTGGAACCTGAAGTCCGCAAGATCGCTGACGGACTCGATCCGCTGCGCCAGGAGGTCTTCCTCCTCGTCACCGAGCGGTTCGGCTCGAGCCGTCTCCAAGCGTTGGATGTACTCGTTGACTGTCCGACGCACGCGCCCCTGGAAGAGCACTGTTATGTCCGGTATCAGCTCAGGATCCCGCGCCGACGTAGCGTCAGCCACCTCGAACGATTGATCCGTGGGTCGGAAGGCGATCTGGATGCGCTTCGACTGGAACGTCGTCGTCAGCACGGGATCGCCGGTGAGGACGGCGAACAATGATGTCAGACGTTGCTGCCCGTCGACGATGAGCAGCCTCGGCACGCGATCGGCTTCACCACCACCCACCTGCCTGGTGCCGACCGGCGCACCCGTTTCCCAGAGCATCAGTGTGCCTACCGGAAAACCCCTGTACATCGAATCAAACAGGTCTCTGACTTTCGCGGCCTTCCAGACGAACGGCCGTTGTATGTCGGGAAGAGCGAGGTTGCCATGCCTTATGTCTTCCACCAGGTGGGTGAGCGAGTACCCGGTGTCCCTGTACAGCATCGCCGCCATACCGGCTCATCCTATGGCAACGCGCGCAGAATTCGGCCAAACCAGACTTCTGTCGGCAACTACGACACGACTGCAGGGATCAGAGTGGTGTCGCCGAGGCGTTCACGCAGCTTTTGAGCGATCCCGTAGGGAACTGCACGCCGCAATGGACGCACCGATTGCTTTGCCGAGCTCGATCGGGACGGCGTTTCCCATCTGTCGGGCGATCTCCAGTTTGTTGCCGACCCATAGATAATCGTCCGGGAATCCCTGCAGCCGCGCGGCTTCGTGATGCGTCAGGGCTCGGTGCTCAGTGGGATGGAGGTACCGACCCTTCTCCGGCTTGAAGAATTCCGTGCGGATCGTCACCGACGGACGATCCCAGTGAAGCCGGCCCATCACGTCCCCGGATCCGCTGGTGTGTTTGAGCCAGCAGGGCGACTTCAGATCATCGGGAAGATCAAATCTGTTGCCACCGAGAGGTATGTGGCCGAACCGCAGTAGGGAGAGGTCGGTGTAGAAGCGGGTCAGGTGAAGTTCGTTCGTTGTGAAGGCGCCAGGTCGCTCGCGGTCATCCCCGACAACCCACCGGTCTGGGAGGTCTGTCTGCACGACCGAAGGGGTCAGCCCGTCGAGGGCTTCAGCGACAGTCCTGTAGGTCGTACGATCTCGTGTCTTCTTGGGCCACTCGGGCGCAACGACGTCCCGGTGATGCCCGATCACCACAGTCCGTCTCCGCAGCTGGGCCGACCCGTAGTCGGCCGCAAGAAGAACCTGCGACTCGATGCACCAGTCGCTCAGCGCACCCCCCGGCTGCGTTTCGCGTTCCAGCTTCAGGTACTCGGGCGACTTCCGAAAGTTCGATACATTTTCCAGGACGAACCACTTCGGTTGTGCGCGAACAATCGTGTCCGCGTACTTCTCCCAGAGTCGGTTGCGCTCCGCACCGACGCGTGCCCGGTTCAACGAAGAGAATCCCTGACACGGCGGTCCACCGACGACGAGGTCGACCTGTGGCACGTCCTCGCTCGACAGCCAGTCCTCGATGCCCCCGGCGAACGTTACGCCCTGACCATGGTTGGCGTCGAAGGTCGCCGCAGCAGCCGGGTCGGACTCGACCGCTCTAACCGTGGTGAAACGGCCGTCCGCGGAATGCAGGCCTTCGGTCAGCCCCCCTGCACCGGCGAACAGATCCAGGCTGCGGATGGTCTCGGTTCCCAAGTTCACCGGCATTCCCTTTCGTCCTCGCGCAGATCATAGTGTGGCCGAGCACGCCGAGTGGTCAGGATCGCGTTGCCGTGTGACGATTCGTCCATGGCCGATGCTCGGTTGGAGACGACACAAGCCATCAGGGCGCGGATGAGCCGACAGCGTCGTCGTGACACCCTGCCAGAGGTCGCTCTGCGCAAGGAGCTGCACGCGCCCGGGTATCG
>DATCVL010000563.1:0-6362 GCA_036566865.1 Microlunatus sp. | reverse complement strand
AACGCGGCCAAGAACTACCGCAACGACGGCGACTCGGTCTACCGGCTGTCCCAGGTCAGCACCCAGATCATCGACCAATGTGTCGCCCAGGGAGTGCCGTTCGCTCGCGAGTACGGCGGCATGCTGGACAACCGCTCCTTCGGCGGTGTCCAGGTGTCGCGTACCTTCTACGCCCGGGGCCAGACCGGGCAGCAGTTGCTGCTCGGCGCCTATCAGGCACTGGAGCGGCAGATCGCGGCCGGCACCGTGACGGCGTACACCCGGCATGACATGCAGGAATTGATCATCGCCGACGGGCGGGCGCGCGGGATCGTCGCCCGGAACATGATCACCGGCGAGTTGGAGACCCACTTCGCCGATGCCGTGGTGCTGGCCTCCGGCGGCTACGGCAATGTGTATTACCTGTCCACCAACGCCATGGGCTCCAATGTCACCGCGGCCTGGCGGGCGCATCGCAAGGGCGCGTTGATGGCGAATCCTTGCTACACACAGATCCACCCGACCTGCATCCCGGTGTCCGGTGACTACCAGTCCAAGCTGACGCTGATGAGCGAGTCGTTGCGCAACGACGGCCGGATCTGGGTGCCGAAGCGCGCCGAGGACTGCGACAAGGATCCGCGGGACATCCCGGAGGAAGATCGCGACTACTACCTGGAGCGGATCTACCCGTCCTTCGGCAACCTGGTGCCGCGCGATATCGCATCCAGGGCAGCGAAGTACGTCTGCGACGAGGGCCGCGGGGTCGGCCCGAAGGTCGGCGACTTCCGGCGTGGTGTCTACCTGGACTTCTCCGAGGCGATGTCGCGGATGAGCCAGCACCAGATCGCCGAGAAGTACGGAAATCTGTTCGACATGTACGAGCGGATCACCGGCGAGTCGCCCTACCAGGTGCCGATGCGGATCTATCCCGCGGTGCACTACGTGATGGGTGGACTGTGGGTGGATTACGACCTGCAGTCGACCATCCCCGGGCTGTACGTCGCGGGCGAGGCCAACTTCTCTGATCATGGTGCGAACCGGCTCGGCGCGAGCGCGCTGATGCAGGGTCTGGCCGACGGCTACTTCGTGCTGCCGAACACGATCAACGACTACCTGTCCAGCGGCCCGTACGAGAAGATCGACGAGAACCATCCGGCTGCGGTGGACGCGGTGAACACGGTCCGGCAGCGGATCGACAAACTGTTGTCCATCAACGGTGAACGCACCGTGGACTCCTTCCACAAGGAACTCGGCCACATCATGTGGGAGTACTGCGGCATGGAGCGGACCGAGGAGGGCCTGCGCAAGGCGATCGGGCAGATCCGTGAGTTGCGGCAGGAGTTCTGGACCAATGTGAAGGTGCTCGGCACCAACGAGGAGCTCAACCAGGCGTTGGAACGGGCTTGTCGAGTTGCCGACTTCCTGGAGTTGGGCGAGCTGATGTGCATCGACGCCCTGCATCGGCGCGAATCCTGCGGCGGTCACTTCCGGGCCGAGAGCCAGACGGAGGACGGCGAGGCGCTGCGCAATGACGACGAGTACGCCTACGTCGCTGCCTGGGAATTCGGCGGTACCTCGGCAGGTGGAGATGTCGGCAAACCCGTGCTGCACAAGGAAGATCTGACCTACCAATTCATCGAGCTGAAGCAGCGCAGCTACAAGTGATCATGATCAACAGCAGCATTCCGAGCAGGAAGTCGATCATGGTCGAAGAAGAGATGAGGACGAACGCGTGAAGATCACCGTACGGGTTTGGCGTCAGCCGAATGCCCAGGCCGAGGGCCGGATGGTCGGCTATGACGTCGACGATGTCAGCACCGACATGTCCTTCCTGGAGATGCTGGATGTGCTGAACGAGCGGTTGACCTTGCAGGGCGAGGACCCGATCGCGTTCGACAGCGACTGCCGCGAGGGCATCTGCGGCATGTGCGGCGTGGTGATCAACGGCGAAGCCCACGGTCCGGTGCAGACGACGACCTGCCAGTTGCAGATGCGATCGTTCAGTGACGGCGATGTGATCGACATCGAGCCGTGGCGGGCCGACGGTTTCCCGGTGGTCAAGGACCTGGTGGTCGACCGGGGTGCGTTCGACCGGATCATCCAGGCCGGCGGCTACATCAGCGCGCCGACCGGTGCTGCGCCGGACTCGCACGCGATGCCGATCCCGAAGGACGACGCCGACACCGCCTTCGACGCGGCGACCTGCATCGGTTGTGGAGCCTGCGTCGCGGCCTGCCCGAACGGTTCGGCGATGCTGTTCACCGGCGCCAAGATCACTCACCTCGGACTGCTGCCGCAGGGCCAGGCGGAGCGGGATTCTCGGGTGATCGGAATGGTTGCCCAGCACGACGAAGAGGGTTTCGGCGGCTGCACCAACATCGGCGAGTGCGCGGCGGTGTGCCCGAAGGAGATCCCGCTGCAGGTGATCTCCCGGCTGAACCGGGACATGCTGCACGCGCTGTCGCGCTGCAGCAACGTCAGCGACTGAGCCCGGTCCGCGGATCGGCGGACGGCCGATGCCGAGCCAAGTTGATCTTGAGGGCCGTCGGCGTGATCGGCGATTCGGTGCTCACGAACTTAAGTTGATGAACGAAGTAGGTTCCGGGACTCGGATCAGAACCCGACCGAGGACTGCAACACCAGCGTCGCGGCACCGATCGCCGCTGCCTCCAGGTCGAGCGTCGACAGGGTCACCGTCACCGACGGCGTGCCCTTGCGGTGGACCAGCGCCAGCCGATCGGTGATCACCCGCTGGTAGATCCCACCGGCGTCGGCGAAGCCCGGCCCGGTCAGGAAGATCCGGTTCAGGCCGAGCACAGTGACCAGGTTGGCGACGCCGACGGCGAGTGCGGCGGCCGCATCGGTGATCGCAGTCAGGCAGGTCCGATCGCCCTGGACGGCGGCCCGGGCGATCTTGCTGAAGTCGGTGGCTCGACTGGCGGGTGAGCCGGCCAGCCCGAGTCGTACCGCATGGGCACCGTTGGTCAGCACGTGCGCGACCACCGCGGCCGGCGAGGCCAACACATCAACGCAACCTCGGGCGCCGCACGGACAGGGTGGCCCGTCCAGGTCGATCGACATGTGACCGAGGCTGCCGCGGGGTTCGGTGTCATGGGCGAGCCCGTTCAGCACCAGCCCGGCGGTGATCTGGTCGGACATGTAGACGGTGGCGAAGCAGTCGGTCGCCGAGGTTGAACCGGTCCACAACTCGCCCAGCGCCGCGCAGGTCGCCTCGTCCCGGATCACCACCGGCCCGTCGACGGTGGCGCCGATCCGTTCGACGGTGTCGGGGCTGAGCACCGGCTCGGTGACCGCGGCCGGCAGCCATGGGGTGGCGTTGCTGACCGGATCGGCGAGTCCGATCCCGGCCACCTCGGTCGGTGTCACCCCCAGTGCGGTCAGCGTCTTGCGCACCGCCTCGTCCAGGGCCGCACCATCGGACGGCATCGCGGTCACCGCCTGCCCGACCAGGCCGCCGGCGTAGTCGGTCAGTGCGACCGTCAGCCGGACCCGATCGAAGCTCAACCCGAGCGCGTACTTCGAGGCCGGGTTCAGCCGGAGCAGGGTACGGCGCTTGCCGCCGGTCGATGCGGAGTGACCGTGCTCGACCAGCAACCCGTCGGCCAGCAATCGCTTGACGATGTTGGTGATCGTGGCCGGCGTGACACCCAGGCTCTCGGCCAGCTCCAGTCGAGTGACGACCCCGCGCTGCCGGGTCAGGTCCAGCACCGCACCGTCCAGCGGGCGCCGAGAACGGCTCATGATCACTCCTTCGATCGCAACCCTCGTGGTGCTCTTGCTCACTGTCGCCCAAAGTCGGCCGGTGCGATGGAAGGACGATGTCAAACGCCTCTCGTAGCCATTGACAAGGTGCAGTTGCGCACTGCAAACTACCGCAAGTTTGTTCATTTGGTTAAGGAAGTGTCCCCGTCTCGATCGAGGCCATGGGCACCTCCTGGTTCATCGACGCACTGGGGGCCGGATGTCACGCACAACTTTTCTGACCAAGGGACTGGTCGCACTGGCGGCCGCCGCCACCTTGGCCGTGGCCGGCTGCAACGCCGGATCGAATCTCGACAGCAACAGCGGCAACGACTCGGGCCAGTCCTCGAAGTCGAGCAACACGACCATCACCATCGGCGGCAATGCCGGCCCGTTCCAGGAGAACTTCAACCCGTTCTCACCGAACGTGCTCAGCCTGGCCCAGGGCGTGATCTACGAGCCGCTGTTCTACTTCAACCCGCTGAAGGCGATCGACCAGAAACCGGTGCCGGTGCTGGGGACCGAGTACTCCTGGAACGACGACGGCACCAAGCTGACGATCAAGATCCGCTCCGGTGCCAAGTGGAGCGACGGTGAGCCGTTCACCGCCAAGGACGTGGCGTTCACGTTCAACCTGATCCAGAAGACCAAGGAACTCAACACCACCGGGCATTCGCCGAAGGCGACGCTGGTCGACGACAACACCGTCGAGCTGACCTACGACCAGCCGTCCTACGCCGAAGGCCCGAACGCGCTCGGCCGCACCTACGTCGTTCCCGAGCACATCTGGTCCAAGATCGACAACCCGGTGACCTACGAGAACAAGAAGCCGATCGGCACCGGTGCCTTCGAGCTGAGCGAATTCACCCAGCAGTCCTACCTGCTCAAGGCCAACCCGAACTACTGGCAGCAGGGCAAGCCGGCGATCGGTGGCGTGCGCTACATCGCCTTGTCCGGCAACCAGGCTGCGACCGACAAGTACGTGGCCGGCGAGATCGACTACCAGAGCGCGTCCATCCCGAATCTGGACAAGTTGATCAAGAGCAAGCCGGAGCTGTCCTACGTCAACACCGGCACCGCCCAGGCATCGCTGTTCACCTGCGCCAACACCAAGCTCGGTTGTGAAGGCCCGCAGACCGAACTGGCTGTGCGCAAGGCGATGTACCTCGGGATGGATCGCGAGCAACTGAACAAGCTCGCCTTCTACGGCCTGGGCCAGCCGGTCACACCGGCCTACGCGTTGCCCGACCGGGACAAGGACTTCATCTCGCCCGACATCCAGAATGCACCGCAAACGGCCGATGTCACGGGGGCGAAGAAGGTGCTGGAGGATGCCGGCTACCAGCTGAAGAACGGCGTCTACAGCAAGGACGGGGAGCCGCTGAAGCTGACGGTCAAGGTGGTCTCGGGCTGGACCGACTACATCACCGCGATCGATTTGCTGAAGCAGCAGTTCGCCAAGATCGGCATCCAGATCGTTCCGCAGCAGGTGAGCGTGAACGAGTGGAATGCGGCCAAGACCAACGGCAAGTTCGAGTTGGTGATCGACTCGCTCGGTCAGGGCCCGGCGCCCGATCCGTACTACCTGTACAACACCTTCTTCTCCAACACCGTCGCGGTGGGCAAGAACGGCAATCCGTACGGAAACTCGTCCCGCTTCTCCGATCCCCAGGTCGATGCCGCGCTGAAGACCGCGGCCGGGACCAACGATGTCGAGACCAAGAAGCAGGCCTACTTCAAGATCCAGAAGATCATCTCGGCCGACTTGCCGTACATCCCGATCATCATCGGCTCGACGTTGACCGAGTACAACACCAGCAAGGCCACCGGCTTCCCGACCGACGACAACATGTACGCCTACCCGCCGGCGTGGTCCGCGCCGGACAACGCGCAGGTGCTGATGAATCTCAAGCCTGCCAAGTGATCACCAGCTCGTCGGACGGTCTCCAGGACAGGACCCAGTTGTGTACGTGATCAGAAAGCTCGCCTTCTACCTGGTGGCTGCCTGGGCGGCGATCACGCTGAATTTCCTCATTCCGCGTGCGTTGCCCGGCAGTCCCGTGGATGCGATGCTGGCCAAGCTCGCACTCCGCGGACCGGTCAGCGAGGGCACCCGGAAGTCGATCGAACTGATGTTGGGCACCGACACCCAGCAGTCACTCGGTGCCGAGTACATCAGCTACCTGAAGGGCCTGTTCGCCGGCGATCTCGGGGTCAGTGTGACCTACTTCCCCGAGCATGTCAGTACGGTGATCGCGGACTCGATTCCGTGGACGCTGTGGCTGGTCGGCCTGTCCACCGTGATCACCTTCATCCTCGGTGTCGGGCTCGGCATGCTGGCCGGCTGGAAGCGCGGCAGTTGGCTGGACGCGATCATCCCGTCCACCACCATGCTGCAGTCGATCCCGTACTTCTGGCTGGCGTTGATCTTCGTCTACATCTTCGCCGTCAACCTGGGCTGGTTCCCGATCAGCGGTGGGTATGACCCCAATCTGGTCAAGCCCGCTTGGGATCTGCCGTTCATCGCCAACGCGACCTATTACGCGATCCTGCCTGCAGTCACCATCGTGATCTCCTCCATCGGCGGCTGGCTGCTGGGCATGCGCAACATGATGGTGTCG
>DATCVL010000562.1:0-8617 GCA_036566865.1 Microlunatus sp. | reverse complement strand
TCCACCACCACGCTGGTGATCCGGTTCCCTTCCCGTGCTTGCAGGAAGAAGGTCCGCTCTCCGGGCTGGCCGACCGTACCGGCGACGAACCGATCGGGCGAGTCGAACTGGTGCACCACTATCGCCATGCGCCTACCCTATGCCCGCTCGATGACGCGTCCACCGACCGAGCCGGTTGTGAAACAGGTCCGCTAGACATCGGCACTTCCGAGCCCGCCGCCGACCGCCGCGTCCTTGTCTGCGGAGCTCTTCGCCGAGCCCGCACGCCCCTTCTTCGCAGACTTCTTGGCCGGTTTGGCGATCAGCGAAGCCAGATCCTGACCGACCGAATTCATCCGCAACACAAACGGACGCGTCTCGGCATAGTGGATCACCGAGATCGAGGCCGGGTCGATCATGATCCGCTGGAAGGCGTCCAGGTGCATGCCGAGCGCGTCGGCCAGGATCGCCTTGATCACGTCGCCGTGGGAGACCGCGACCCAGAGCGCGTCATCACCCAACTCGGCGGCGATCTTGCTGTCCCAGCCGCGGACGGTCGAGACCGCCCGGGCCGACATCTCGGTCATCGCCTCGCCGTCGGGAAACCGTACGGCGGACGGCTGCTGCTGCACCGTACGCCAGAGCTTCTCCTTGGCCAGGTCCTGCAGTTTGCGGCCGGTCCAGGCGCCGTACCCGCATTCGATCAGGCCTGCTTCGGCGACCACCGGCAGCGGATGGCTGTCAGTCTTGCCGCGGGCGTCGCTGATCGCCTTGGCTGTCTGCCGGCAACGCCGCAACGGCGAGGAGACGACAGCCCGGATCGGCAGCGGGGCAATCCGTTCGGCCGATGCCGCGGCCTGTTGTACGCCGACCTGGTCGAGTTCGACGCCGGGTGATCGCCCGGCCAGCACGCCGGTGGCGTTGGCGTTCGTCCGGCCATGGCGGACAAGCAGCACGGTGGTCAACGAGTGGCCCTTTCTGTGAGGCCGGTGATGAATTGATGCCTGATCAACCTGGCACGAAGTGACGCCTGATCAACCTGGCACCTGCCGACCCTACGTCAGAGGCGACCGCCGACTCAGGACTCCCAATCCAAGAAGCGATAGCGACCGCGCAGGTATCCGAGAGCACGATCGCCCTGGACCAGGCCGGCCAGTTCGACCTTCTCGATCCGCGCCCGCACCAGATAGGCCCACCCGGACTTCTCCGGTACGCCCTCCAGCAGCCGGGCGCCGATCCAGGCCGGGGCGCCGTCGGCGACCGGTCCCCATTCGGTCTGGGTCCAGGTGCCGGTCCGGAATTTCCCGCCGGGCGACGGGGTGACACCGGCGAACACGTCACCGAGTTGCCGGTGATGACCTCCGAGCACGCTGATCGCGACCGTGTGGGTGTCGGTGAGCCGCTCACCCAGCCCGGACTCCGGATTGACCAGTCCGATCACCTCGCCCGGATCGCCCTCCGCGATGATCATGGACGAGACCGTCAGGCCGGCCCGTTCGGCACCCTCGCCGCTGGTCCAGATCGTTACCGGAGCGCTCAACCGGCCGCGGGCGCGGCGGACCGGATCGCGATCGGGTTCGGGAGTCAAGAACGGATGCTCGGCGTGGATCGACACAGCTCCATTTGTATCCGACCGGTCGCGACGCGGTTCGGCCCGTCTCAACCGGGGGGCGCCACACCTATCGAGGATCGGCCGTTGTCCGCCCGCCGCAGCCGGTCGTCGTCCGCGGCGATCCCGTTTCGCTGATGCGGACAGCACCGGAGTCGTACCGACCTGTGACCAGGGGACGAATTCTGTGGTCGGACGCCGATTTCGGGTGTGCCAGCTTTGGCCGGACGCGCCGATCAGGACAAGATGGGCGGTCGTGCGTCGAGGTCGGCGCGCCAAGCGGGTGTTGGGCCGAACGGATCAGCCGTTACGGTCGCGGAGACGTGGAGGGGTGACCCGATGGGCTGGTTCGAGGCGATCGTGCTCGGCATCGTGCAGGGGCTGACCGAATTCCTGCCGATCTCCTCCAGTGCGCACATCTCGATCATCGGCCAACTCTTCGGCAACGGCGATCCGGGTGCCGCCTTCACCGCGATCATCCAGATCGGCACCGAGACCGCGGTGATCGTCTACTTCCGTCACGACATCGCCCGCATCATCAAGGCCTGGTTCCTGTCCCTGATCGGCCGGGTCGACCGAGGTGACCATGACGCCCGGATGGGCTGGTTGGTGATCATCGGTTCGATCCCGATCGTTGTCCTCGGGCTGCTGCTGCAGGACTGGATCGACAGCACCTTCCGCAATCTGTGGATCACGGTCGCGATGCTGGCCGGCTTCGGCCTGGTGATCGGCATCGTGGACAGCCTGGCCACCCATCGACGGACCCTGCAGGACCTGACTTGGAAGCACGGCCTGCTCTACGGGCTGGCCCAATCGCTGGCGTTGATCCCCGGGGTGTCCCGATCGGGCGGCACCATCACCGCCGGATTGGCGATGGGTTACAAGCGCGAGGACGCCACCCGCTACTCATTCCTGCTGGCCATCCCCGCGGTGATGGGCGCCGGCATCTATCAGTTGTACGCGGCGCTGACCGGCGAAGCCCACGTCCAGGTGTCCTGGGGCCCGACCGTCGCGGCTGCCGTGGTCGCCTTCATCATCGGCTTCATCATGATCGCCTGGCTGCTGAAATTCGTCAGCACACACAGCTTCTGGCCCTTCGTGATCTACCGGATCGGACTGGCCGCGGTGGTTGCGGTGTTGCTGCTGACCGGGGTGCTGGATCCGCTCGGGGTCGCTCCCGGGCCGTGATCAGTCGCCCACACCGGAACGGTTCAGAGCCTCGGCGATGGTGGCCAGCGCGGCCAGCTTGGTCTCGACATCGCCGTACGGGCTGACCGCACAGGTGGTCAGACCGGACTCGGCCAAGCCCTGCAGCCGTTCGGTCAACCGGCCGACATCACCCAGCAGTGAGGTGTCGTCGATGAACTGCTCCGGGACCGCGGCCATCGCGTCGCGCTGCCGACCGCTCAGATACAGATCCTGGATCTCGGCCGCCGCGGCCTCGTACCCCATCCGGATGGCCAGCCGGTTGTAGAAGTTCTGTTCCCTGCTGCCCATCCCGCCGAGGTAGAGCGCGGCGTACGGCCGGACCGGGCCGGCGCAGGCGGCAACGTCGTCACCGACCACCAGCGGCACCGTCGCCATCACGTCGAAGTCGTCCATCGTCTTGCCGATCTTGGACCGGCCGAGCTCGATGTGGCCGAGCTGCTCGGCGGCGAACCCGGGCGCGTAGAAGATGCCCAGCCAGCCGTCGGTGTAGCGACCGCAGAGCTCGAGATTCTTCGGGCCGACCGCAGCCAGGTAGCGCGGGATCCGTTCACTGACCGGCTTCAGCATCAGCTTCAGCGGCTTGCCCGGACCGTCCGGCAGCGGCAACCGGAAATGCTTGCCCTGAAAGGAAACCGTCTTGCGATCCAGGGCCAGCTCGAGGATCTCCAGGTACTCCCGGGTCCGGCCCAGCGGCGAGTCGAAACGGACCCCGTGCCAGCCCTCGGAGACCTGCGGACCGGAGACTCCCAGCCCGAGCCGGAACCGGCCGTCGGTCAGTCGGTCCAGGCTGGCCGCGGTCATCGCCGTCATCGCCGGCGTACGTGCCGGGATCTGCATCACCGCAGCGCCCAAGTTGATCTTGGTCGTCTGACCGCCGAGCCAGGCCAGCACGGTCGGGGTGTCCGAGCCGTACGCCTCCGCGGTCCAGACCGAGTCGAAGCCGAGCTCCTCGGCTCGTCGGGCCAGCCGAAGTTGATCTTGCGGATCGTCGGATCCGACCAGGTAACCGAGATTGAGCGCGAGACGCATGGGGCCACCGTAGCGGCAGCACGCGGTGCCCGCCGCCAGTCGGTCGGCAGCCGTCCGAAGCCGTCGGCGGGCGGCCCGAGCACGGGAAAACGCCGCGCCGCGCTCGATGCCCCGTCACCGTTCGCGGACTTCACCGGTTAGGGTCACATCCCATGGAAAGCCGGCACGTCGGTAGCAGCGGTCTGCAGGTGTCCCGGCTGGGACTGGGCACCCTGACCTGGGCCCGCGACACCAGTGCCGAGGACGCACGCGACCTGCTGGCAGCGTTCTGCGAGGCCGGTGGCAATCTGATCGACACCGCGGCGGCGTACGCGGCCGGTGACGCGGAGCGGTTGATCGGCAAGCTGACCCGTGACGTGGTGGACCGCGAGGATCTGGTGATCGCCACCAAGGCCGGCTTCGCGATCCGTGGCGGCAAGCGGATCACCGACACGTCCCGGCGGGCGCTGCTGCGCGATCTCGAGGGCTCACTGCGGCGGCTGGACACCGATCATGTGGACATCTGGCAGGTGCATGCCTGGGGTACGGCGCCGCTGGAGGAAACCCTGTCTGCGTTGGATCATGCGGTGACCAGTGGCAAAGCCCGCTATGTCGGCATCTCGAACTTCGTCGGCTGGCAGACCGCCCAGGCCGCCACCTGGCAACGCGCCGTACCGGGCCGGATCGGGTTGGCCAGCACTCAGGTCGAATACTCCCTGCTGGCCCGGCGGGCCGAGGTCGAGGTGCTGCCGGCGGCGCGGGCGATGGGGCTGGGCATCTTTCCCTGGTCACCGTTGGGTCGAGGGGTGCTGACCGGCAAGTACCGGACCGGCATCCCCCGGGACTCACGGGCCGCCAGTGATCATTTCTCCTGGTTCACCGAGCCGTACCTGCAGACCCGGTCCCGCGCCATCGTCGAGGCCGTGGCCAAGGCAGCCGACGGACTTGATCTTGATCCACTGCAGGTGGCGCTGCTCTGGGTCCGCGACGCCCCCGGCGTCACCGCCCCGCTGCTCGGCGCCCGCAGTGCGGCTCAGCTCCGGCCGGCCCTGGAGGTCGAGGGCAAGGCACTGCCGGAGGAGATCGCCGTAGCTCTGGACGATGTGTCCGGCGGCAGGATGACGGCACGGACCCAGACTCCGTAGCAAGCTGAGCCTGAGTCCGCACCGACGCTGACCGCAGCCAGGTCAGCCGAGGTTGACCACCACCTGCTGGGTGGCTCCGGCCTGCCCGGTCAGGTCGCCGAAGCTGACCCGAAGATCACCGCCGGTCCGCGTTGCGGTGACCGTGTCGGGAGCCGAGACGATGCTGCTGACCGGGTGCCTCCAGACCAACTCCAGGCCGTCCACCTGTCGACCCGGATCGGACACGCAGATGGTCGCAGTGCCCCGCTGCTGACGGACCAGTACGGCGGCCGGGGCCGATGAGCTGAGGTCACCGACACTGCCGGGCTGCCAGAAGTTGGTCGCCGTGAAACCGAGCGCCGGCACTCGGATCGCCTGTTGCGCCGCGGTGTTGGCCAGCACCTGAATCGTGCCGCGGACCTGGTGGGCAAGCGATTCGGTCTGTTGCCGGCTGGCCCCCGGCATCAGCACGTAGCCGTAACCGGCATCGGTCGGACGCACTCCGTGATCGGTGTACAAGGTCAGGTAGCGCCGGGTCAGCTGAGTGCTGCTACCGCCGTCGTTGATGTCATGCCAGGCGCCGACGCGTTCGTCCCGAAGCGCGGTCAGCTCGGTCGGTTGGACGAAGACGTAGCCGGCGTGGCCGTCCAGATGTGCCCAGCTCGGACTGCTGAAGGTCTTGGACCAACCCTGCGCACTGGGCTGGACCGCGCCGTCGATGATCAACTTCGCGGTGCCCTGCTCGCCGAGCGCCCGGTTGTCGTACACGGTCTCGGCGGCCTCGGCATCCTCGGAGCTGATCCCGGCCCCGAGGCAGACTACGTAGGTGTCCAGGCTGAACCAGGACTTGCGGGCCTGCACGGTGCTCTGGAATCCGATCAGATGCTGCCCGTAGGCACCGAACTCACCGTCGGTGGTACCGCCGACCCAGGTCGTGTCCGGGGTCGGATTAGCCCATTGGCCGCCGGCTTCGTCGGCCAGTTTCTTCTTCGACACGGTGATCCCGGGCAATCGATACGGGTCGACGGTCGGCCAGTAGGCGTCGGAGTACTGACCAAGATCATCGTGGGATTGCGAGGCACCGCTCGGCGGCGACACAGACCACCACTGCAGCCACCCCGATCCGGTGTGCCAGCCGCGCTTGTTCTCGTGGTTGCCGGTCTCGTAATAGCTGATCCGCTTCGAGGCGGCCGAGATCGCCGCCGCCCAACCCGGCCGGCGATGGGTGGCCCGGTCCATGTTGGCGAAGACCCGATGCTCGACCGGCTCGCCCCGGGCGATCACCGAGTCGTCGTTGATCACCTGGCGCATGTCGGCCAACTGGACCAGACCGAGCCCGGTACTGACGGCCTCGTCGTAGTCGTCGCGCTGCACCCAGCCCTTGAGCATCCCGCGCCACCGCTGCGCCTGTTCCTCGCCGGCACCCTTGGCGATCAAGGCGATCGACGGCAGCACCGAGTGTCCCTTGCTGTGATCACTGCCACCCTCGCGGGTGATGCCGCGACCGGAGACGCAATCCATCATCAGGCCGTTGTAGATGAACGGCGCCAGCGCGTTGTCGATGGTGTCCAGGAAGAGTGACTGATTCGGATCGGTGACCTCCCAGGTCGAGCCCCGTAGCAGGGCGAAGAGCCGACCGAGACCACTGACCAGGACCGCCCCGTAGCCACCGATGTAGGGGATGTTGGTGTGCTGGACGAACGAGCCGTCGGCGTAGTACCCGTCGCCGGTGGTCACGTACGGGAAGACCGGCGAGAGCGCGTCCCGGGCAACCGTGAGCCGGTCGGCATTGTCGGCCAGCAGGCTACGCAGGATCACGCTCAGGCACAGGTCGACCCGATTGGCCCCGGTACTGGTGCCGGTGTAGTGATCGAAGGTGGAGTCCGGTACGTAGTAGTCGACGGCGGCCGCGTACGACGCCCGCTGGTCGGCGCTGAGCTCGTCGAAGATCAAGATCGCCGTGGTGCTGAAGTCCTGCGAGCCACCGATCTGGAAGTTCCACCAGTTGCCGAACCGCGGGATGCCGGCGCCGAACACCTCCCGGTTGAGCTGATCGAGCCCGTCGATCACCGTCTGCGTCGCCGCGCTGTCACCGGTCAGTCCGGTCGCCGGCTGGCGGATGGCCTCGGCAATCTGCCGCAGTCGGGTGATCGTGGTGTTCATCCGGGCCGAGTAGTTGTAGGACTCGGTGTCGGTGTTCGGATCCGGATCGGCGTAGTTCAGATCGGGCCAGATCGCACCCGGAGCCGGGTCGATGGAGTCGAGGTATCCGCTCGCGGTCCGACCGATCGCGGCCAGCTTCGAGCTGAACGGTTCGGCGGTCGCGTCGAAACCGGTGCCCAGGAACAGGTCCCGCCAACGGGCACGCAGGGTCTCGAATTCGGTGCCGTCCGCGGCGGCGACTCCGGTGCTCAGGGTCGGCAACACGAACGCTCCCAGCGCGGCGCCGCCGGCACCCGCCAGCATCCTGCGTCGATTGAACGGACGGAGCTGATCATGGCCGGCGAGTTGATCATGGACGGGGACTGCGTCATCGAAGTCATCGGGGGTCTGCATGACGCCGCACGCTACTCGGACGCGCTCGGCGGGACCGCGCAACACGCGCCGATCGACCGAGTTGCCAGCAGGTGGCTGGGTTTGCGTCCCCGCACCTCACCGGAGCTCGGTCAGCGGGTGCGATCGAGGGTTGGTTCGAGGGTGGATTCGACCTTGATGATCTTGCGGCGGATCCAGACGTCCCGGGTGCCGTCGCGGTAGCGGCGCAGCCGGGTGAGCTCCCAACCGCCGTACTCGGCATGATCAGTGAGCAGCTTGCGCACCGCACCACGAGACAGGTTGCGGTCCAGCCGGACCCGCTCGACCTGGTATTCAACGGGCTTCTTCATCGTCGACCCAGGCTAATCCTCAGATCAGGCGATCGCGAGGAACCGGTCCAACACCCGGGCACCGAATTCCAGCGAGTCGGTCGGCACCCGCTCGTCGACGCCGTGGAACATGCCGACGAAGTCGAGCTCGGCGGGCAGCCGTAGCGGGGCGAATCCGAAGCAGCGGATGCCCAGCCGGTCCCAGGCCTTGGCATCGGTGCCGGCACTGAGCAGGTACGGCACCGCCCGCGCTCCCGGGTCCTCCGCCAGCAGGCTGGCCTGCATCGCCTCGGTCAGCGCGCCGGCGAACTCGGTCTCCACCGACGGCAGGTCGACAGCGTGCTCGTAGCGGACCTTGGGACCGATCAGTTCGGTGATCGTCTGCAGGAATTCCTCTCGCCCCCCGGGTACCGTACGGCCGTCGATCGCGGCGGTCGCCTGGCCGGGAATGACGTTGTGTTTGTAACCGCCGTTGATCATGGTCGGATTGGCCGTGTTGGACATGGTGGCGCCGATCATCCGGGAGATGCTGCCCAACCTGGCCAGCGTGTCCTCCACCGTGTCCGGATCAAGATCAATCTCCAGCGCGTCGGAAATCGTGTCCAGGAAGGCCTGCTGGGTCGGCGTGATCCGGTCCGGCCACTTGTAGCTGCCCACCCTCGACACCGCGCCGGCGAGCTCGGTGACGGCATTGTCGTAGTTGCGCATCGACCCGTGTCCGGCCGTCCCGTCGGCGATCAACTTCAGCCAGTTCATGCCCTTCTCGGCGGTCTGGATGAGGTACAGCCGAAGATCATCTTTGATCGTCAGGGAGAAGCCGCCGA
>DATCVL010000561.1:0-17078 GCA_036566865.1 Microlunatus sp. | reverse complement strand
AAGGAGAGCAGGCAGGCGAACACCACCAGCGCGACGATCAACCCGCCGATGATCAAGGTCGCGCCGGGCCGGCGGCGGCCATGCTCGGAGGTGACCAGGCCGGACTCCGGCATCAGCGGCAGCGCACTCATCGTGATCTCCTCAGGGTCATCGGGAACTCCTCAGGCGCGGATCGATCACGGCATACAACAGGTCGACGATCAGATTGATCACCAGCACGATGATCACGATCACCATCACGATGCCCTGGATCTCGATCAGATCCCGGTTCTGCACCGAGCTGACCAGCAGGCTGCCGATGCCCGGCACCACAAAGACCGTTTCGATCACGATCGCACCGACGAAGAGGGCGGCCAGCTCGACGCCGGACACGGTCAGGACCGGGATCATCGCGTTCCGCAGGCCGTGCCGGATCAAGGCCCGCAACGGTGTCAGTCCCTTGGAGCGCGCAGTGCGCATGAAGTCCTCGCGGGCGACTTCCAGGACTGCGGATCGGACGTACCGGCTGAGGATCGCTCCTTGGATCAGTCCGAGCGAGAGCGCCGGCAACAGCAGATGTGACAGGAACGGACCGATGCCCTCGATCGGCGCCACCCAGCCGCTGGCCGGCAGCCAACCCAGGGTGACCGAGAACAAGATCACCAACAGCAGGCCGGCGAGGAATCCCGGCACCGCAACGGCCAACTGGCTGAGCGCGCTGGCCAGGGTGCCGCTCCAGCGGCCATGCCGGTACGCGGCGAAGACACCAACCGGCAGGGCGACGCAAATGGCGATGATCATCGCCGAGATCACCAAGATCAACGACACCTGCAGATGATCGAAAACCTCCGGCCCGATCGGCTCACCAGTCACGTACGAGGTACCGAGATCTCCGTGCAGCAGGCCGCCGATCCATTCCAGGTAACGGATCGGGGCCGGCTGATCGAGGCCGAGCTGCTCCTCCAGCTGTGCCACCTTCTCCGGGGTGGCTTGGACGCCGAGCATGGTTTGCGCGACATTGCCCGGTAACAGACTCAGCATCGCGAAGACCACGATCGACGCGACCCAGGCGGTCAGCAGGAAGACGCCGGTCCGCCGGATCAGACGCACGCCCATCACGTCGGATTGCTGGCCTTGGTCAGGTCCAGCGATACCCCGGTGTCGTTGGCGTTCACACCGCTGACCGACGTCTTGGCGATGACGATGTTGGGCGCGTTGTAGAGCCAATCGGCGGCGGCGTCGTCGACGATCCCGTCAACGGCCTTCTTCATGCCGGCCACGAAGGCGTCCTGATCGGGCGCGGCGACCGCATCGGTGAGTTCCTTCTGCACCGCCTTGTTGCGGTAGCCCCAGTAGTAGCTCGGGTCGGCGTAGTTGAAGACGTTGCGCGCCTCGACGTGGTTGATCACACTCAGGTCGTAGTCATGCTGGGTGAAGGTCTTGTCCAGCCAGACCGCGGGGAATTCCTGGGTCTGCAGATTGGCGGTGACGCCGATCTTCGCCAGATCGGACTTCACCACCTGGGCGATGGTCTGCGCGTAGGGCAGGCTGGGCACGGTGAAATCCACGCTCAGCTTGGGTTTTCCGGCTTGCGCGAGGAGCTGCTTGGCCTTCTGCGGATCGTACGGATACTTCTTCGACAGGTCGACGTACCACGGGTCGGTCGGCGCAACCGGAGCGCCGAGCACCTTGCCGTAGCCGGAGGTCGCGGTCGTGTTGATCGCGTTGCGGTCCACGCCGTACAAGATCGCTTGGCGGATCCGTCGATCGTCGAACGGTGCCCTGGCGTTGTTCATCGCCATCACGGTGATCCCGGTAGTGGCGCCGATCTGCACCGTGTATTGATCTTGGGATTGGAACTGCTTGACCTGGTCGGTCGCCTGGGCCTGATAGACGACGTCCAGATCGCCACTGCGCAGTGCGTTCACCGGCGCATTGGCATCGCTGTAGTAGCGCAAGGTCGCGGTGCCCAGCTTCGCCTTGGTGCCCCAGTAGTCGTCGTTGCGTTTCAAGATCAACGACTCGCCACGGTTGTACCCGTCCAGCAGGTAGGGGCCGGTGCCGATCGCCTCGGTCGCCAGGTTGTCCACGGCATTGCGGGAGAACATCGCGCCGAGCGGCCCGGCCAGCCAGAACAACAGGTTGTTGTCCGGCTGTTTGAGGTTGATCGCCACCTTGGTGGGGGAGACGACCTGGACGGACTTGATCGCGGCCAGGTAGGTCGGGGTGTTGGCCTTCCAATCGGGCACCCGATCAAGGCTGAACTTGACCGCATCGGCATTGAACGGGTCCCCGTTGGAGAATTTCACCCCGGACCGCAAGGTGAAGTCGTAGCGCAACCCGTCGTCGCTGATCTTCCAGGAGGTGGCCAGCAGCGGTTGGACGTCGGCGTTTGCGTCCAGCTTCACCAGTCCCTCGTAGACGTTGTACATCAACGCCTGCGGGATGGCCGCACCGGCGGTCTGGGTGAAGTCGAGGTTGGCCGGGGCAGCGCCGAGACCGACCGTGAGTGTCTGCTGTCCCGCCCCGGCCGTGCCGTTGCCACCAGCACCGCCGGTGGAGTCGCCGGCACCCGCAGAGCAGGCGGCCAGCACGCCGATGATGATCATGAGCGCCGCAGCGCCCACCCTGCGCGGACGCAATCCGAGGCGCCGTCGGGTCGTGGAGCTGGTGATCATGGAGCTGCCTCTCTCTTGATCGACGACCAACGGTCCAAGCATGCCGCGGGAGTCGTCGGACGAGCGGAACGAATCGGCCGGCGAGGGTGGCCGGCCGACCGCCGGACTTTGTCCACGGTGATCATGAACCGACTCTCGGCCAGGGCCGGACCGCATCTGCCGGACGGTGACTCTCGTACCAGGCGGCGGCCGCGAGCACGCCTCGATCGTCGAAGCGGCGACCTGCCAGCTGGACACCGATCGGACGACCCGCCGGCGCTCCCGCCGCGGACTCGTCGGTGAAGCCGCAGTTGATGCTGAGCGCCGGCTGCCCGGACATGTTGTACGGCATGCAGAAGCCGATGTGGGCCATCGCCCGGGTGACGTCATTGCTCGGCATCGGCCAGTCCGCGGGATAGGTCGGTTCCGGCGCCACCGGGGACAGCACAAGATCAAACCCGGACGTGGCGGCCAGGCAGGCCCGAGCGATCGCCAGCTGCGCATCACTACCGGCCACCGCTTCCGGTCCGGTCACGTCGGCGCCCATCCGGCACCAGTCCGCGATGAACGGCAGCAGCAGCTTCTGCCGGTCCGGCGGCTGCGCCAGGTAGTCGTTCCAGTGCCCGACCCGCCAGAACCGATCGACCTGATCGAGCAGCTCCGCGGTCAGGAACGGCGACACCGGTTCGACCGTCGCGCCGGCCTCGGCGAAGGTCTGGGCGGCGCGCTCGACCGCGGCCGCGACCGAGGCGGCGACCGGTGTGCCGGCGCCGGCCTCGAGCAGCAGGCCGACCCGCATGCCGGCCGGGTCGCAGTCGAGTTGGTCCCAGTCGATCGCGGCGGCCGGCAGGCTGTACGGATCGCGATCGTCCGGGCCGCTCAGGCACGCCATGGCCGGAGCAAGATCGGCGACGGTGCGGGTCAGCGGACCGATCGAGCGACCGGTGTACGGCGGATCCACCGCGATCCGGCCGTAGCTCGGCTTGAACCCCAAGCAGCCGTTCCAGGTCGCGGGCAGCCGGATCGAGCCGCCGATGTCGCTGCCCAGGTTGATCGGCGCGTAGCCGGCCGCAGCCGCGGCCCCCGCACCAGAACTCGAGCCGCCCGGATTCCAGTCCGGATGCCACGGATTGCGGGTGGTGGGGTGCAGGGACGACACTCCGCTGGACAACATGCCCCAGTCCGGCATCGTGGTGCGACCGAGAATGACGGCACCGGCGGCGAGGAGCCGATCGGCGACCGGGGCGTTGCGATCCTTCGGCTGATCCGAACTGGCCGCCGTACCCCAGCGGGTCGGCTCGCCGGCGATATCGACGTTCTCCTTGATCGTCACCGTGACCCCGTCCAGCGGTCCACGCGGCTCGCCGGACGCCCATCGGCGTTCGCTCTGGCGTGCCGCCTGGATGGCTCGGTCGGGATAGCGCGAGGCAAAGGCGTGCAGCACCGGTTCGGCGTCGGCGATCCGGGCGAGCGCTGCCTGGGTCACCTCGACCGGAGAGACCGAGCCGGCGGCGTACGCCTGCCGTTGCTCGGCAGCCGTGAGGTCGGCCAGTCGGTCGGCATCGGCCACAAGTCCTCCCGCGGGTGTCCGGCGAACGTACCCGGGCGTTCGCCGGGGACGAACCTACTGGCTTCGACGGCCGGCGTTTCGACGGCACGCGGAAGCCGCACCGGGCCCGGGGTCGGAAGCGTCCGAACAACTCTCGACGGTCACCCACCACCCAGTTGACCTAACGTCAACTCGTGCTAACCTCACGCAGGTTCTGAGAAGAACGCATGAAATATCACATGAGTTGGCTGGGGTCGGTGACCATGCGTTGCCCGTCCCCGCCGCAGCAGACGCCTTCCGGTCCACGCGCGATCCGACGGCGAGGAAGTCAAAGAGGATGCGAGCAGTAGTTTTTCTTCGCCCCCATGAGCTCGGTGTTACCGAGGTCGACGACCCGAGGCCCGGACCCGACGACGTGGTGATCAAGACCGCGGCGGTGGGCATCTGCGGTACCGACACCCACGTCTTCGACGGCGAGTTCGAGGGCACTGTCTACCCGCTGATCCCGGGTCACGAGGCGACCGGCACGGTGGTCGAGACCGGCGCCGAGGTGGACGATCTGGCGGTCGGTGATCAGGTGGCGATCAATCCGAGCACGACCTGCGGGCGGTGCGAGTTCTGCCTGAACGGGCGCTCCAATCTCTGTCGCGCCTGGAACGGGCTCGGCGTGGTGGCCAGCGACGGTGCCTCGGCGGAGTACGCCTGCGTGCCGCGGGCGAATGTGTTCAAGCTGCGTCCGGACACCGACCTCTACCAGGCCGCCTTGATCGAGCCGTTGGCCTGTGCGATCCGCGGCTATGACCTGCTGCCACGAAAGATGGGCGAGCACTACCTGGTGTACGGCGCCGGCACCATGGGCCTGTTGATGGCCCAATTGGCGCCGCGAGCCGGAGCGGCCAGCGTCACCGTCGTCGATCTGAACGACGCCCGACTGCAGGCCGCCCGCGAGGTCGGTGTCGCGAACACGCTCACCACCGCCGATGCGGCCGACCGCGATCAGTGGGATGTGGTGATCGACTGCACCGGTGTGATCGCGGCCATCGAGGATGCGCTGCCACGGGTCAAGGCCGGCGGCACCTTCCAACACTTCGGCGTCGCCCCGGCTGAGGCAGCCGCCCGCTACTCGCCGTTCCGGGTGTACCGGGACGAGATCAACATCGTCGGCACGATGGCCGTGCTGAACAGCTTCGGACGCGCAGTCGAGATGTTCGAGGCCGGAGCGATCAAACCGGCGCCAATGATCTCGCACGCCTTCGCCCTCGACGACTACGAGCAGGCACTGGCGCAGTTCAGGGCCGGCACCGGACGCAAGCTGCAGATCCGGCCGAATGCCGCGCAGTCCGAGGTCCTGCTGCCCGCCTGATCCGCCGGGCGTTGATCGCTGCCGAACCGACCCAGCAGAGCGCGGTCGCCGGCGCGTCCCGAGATTTCCAAGAAACTCCGACAGGAGATGAACATGTCGCAATCAGTGAAGATCGATGCCGCGGCGGCCCATCCACGACGCGCAGCCAAGCGTCACACCGGGCGTTGGGTGATCGCCGGGCTGGTGGTCGTGCTGGTGCTGGCGATGGGCTTCGGCACCAAATTCGTCACGCCGTTGGAGGCCAGCCAGGCCAGCAGCACCGGCGTCGACCCGGCGACCTTCGCCCGGGACAACTACGACGAGATCGCCGACAAGATCGCCGATCGGGCCAAGCCGCTGCCCGAGGTCGCCACCGCGATGAGCACCGACCAGGCCGCCGCCGCGAAGAAGTACGCCGTCGGCAGCGGCCCCTCGGCCACGTACTCGGTGAAGTTCACCGGCACCGCCGGCAAGGCCGATCCCGAGACCGGCTACCTGCCGGTGACGGTGGACGGAATGCCGGACGGCGTCGACGTATCGGTGCAGACCGGTCCCGCCCTGCTGGGTACGGCGCTGCGCGATGCCACCGGCGAGGTCACCTTCCCGATGTTCACCAACCAGCTGGACTACCAGTCCGCCGGTGACCAACTGAACAAACAGATGAAGCAGAAGGTGCTGAGCAAGGTCGACTCGGCCAAGCTCTCGGGCTCGAAGGTCACCGTGGTCGGTGCCTTCCAGCCGGTCAACCCGGACGTACTGCTGGTGATGCCGGTCTCGATCGAGGAGTCCTGATGTCCGCGGCGACGGCGGAGGCCGGGACCGGCACCGACGTGGTGCTGACCGCACGCGGGATCCGGAAGAACTACGGCGGCACCCAGGCGCTGAAGGGCGTCGACTTCGCCGTTCATCGCGGCAAGGTCACCACTCTGTTCGGTGAGAACGGCGCCGGCAAGTCGACCCTGATGCGGGTGCTCTCCGGCATCGAGCAGCCGACCGAGGGAACGGTCGAACTCTACGGAGAAGAGGTCGTCTTCGAATCGGCCGGAGACGCCGCCGAACGCGGCATCGTGATCATCCACCAGGAGCTCAGCCTGGCGCCGAACCTGAATGTCCGGGACAACATCTTCATCGGTCGGGAGATCACCCGGCCCGGTGGCACCATCGACTACCGCGCCGAGGAGAAGATCGTCACCGAGTTGATGAGCCGGCTGC
The DNA here is from genome assembly GCA_036566865.1 of Microlunatus sp. Taxonomy (GTDB): domain Bacteria; phylum Actinomycetota; class Actinomycetes; order Propionibacteriales; family Propionibacteriaceae; genus Microlunatus. The sequence continues at coordinate 10,339 of DATCVL010000561.1, read as the reverse complement.
AAGCCGACATCAACCCCCGGACGTTGGTTTCTGATCTTCGGCTGGGTCAGCAGCAGATGGTGGAGATCGCCCGCGCCCTGTCCCAGGACGCACGGATCCTGATCATGGACGAGCCCACCTCGGCGCTGAGCGCATCCGAGGTCGAGGTGCTGTTCAAGGTGATCGACGACCTGACCTCCCACGGGGTCTCGATCGTCTACATCTCCCATCATCTGGAGGAGGCGCTGGAGGTCTCCGACTATGCGGTGGTCTTCCGGGACGGCAGTCTGGTGGCCACCGAGAACGCGGCCGACATCGACCTGGGCTGGATCGTCGGCAAGATGGTGGGCAGCGGATTCGATCTTGGTACGCCGCCGGATCCGCAGCGCTTCGGCGAGCCGGTGCTCGAATTGACCAAGATCAGCGTTGCCGACCGGGCCAACCCGGAACGGCTGGCGGTGGACAACCTCGACCTGACCGTACGGGCAGGGGAGATCGTCTGCATCTACGGCCTGATGGGCGCCGGCCGGACCGAGCTGCTGGAGGCCGTCGCCGGCCGGGATCGTTTGGTGGCCGGGACGATCCGGGTCAACGGTGCCGAGATGGCCGGGCTCGCCATCTCCGATCGGATCGATGCCGGACTGGCGCTGGTGCCGGAGGACCGGCAGCGTGACGGCATCGTGCAGACGCTCAGCGTCGGCCGCAATCTGTCGCTGGCCAGCCTGGCCGAGATCGTTCGCGGCAAGATCCTGTCCCGGGACAAGGAACGCAGCCGCAACAGCAAAACGATCAAGGACGTACACATCAAGGCCGCCGGGACCCAGGCCGCCATCGGATCCCTGTCCGGCGGCAATCAACAGAAGGTCGTGATCGGCAAGATCCTGCAGACCGACCCGGCGATCATCCTGCTGGACGAGCCGAGCCGCGGCATCGACATCGGCGCCAAGACCGAAGTCTTCGCCCTGCTGGCCAGGCTCGCAGCCGAAGGGCTGGCCGTGGTCTACACGACCTCCGAAGTGGTGGAGTGCCTGGGCGTGGCGAACCGGGTGCTGGTGATGAACCGGGGTCGTTTCGCCGCCGAATTCAGCCACGAACAAGCAACCAAGGAAGACATCATGGCCGCTTCCGGAGAATCGGCCGACTCCGAATCGATGAGGACTTCGCAATGACAAGCACAGAAGCTGCAATCAGCAAGCCGCGCAGCGTGCTCCCGGAGGGGATGACGATCGGCCGGCTGCTGCTCGACGGCAGGGCGTTCATCGCCCTGCTGGTGATCATCCTGATCTTCTCGCTGCTGTCGCCGAACTTCTTCACCTTCGACAACCTGATCGTGATGACGCGGCACGTCGCCGTGAATGCGCTGCTGGCCATCGGCATGCTGATGGTGATCTTGAACGCCGGCATCGACCTGTCGGTCGGATCGACGGTTGCGCTGACCGGTGTGGTTGCCGGATACCTCTTGCAGGGCGTCGATCTGCCGCTCACCCACCTGGTCGCCTACCCGGCAGTCTGGGTGGTGGTGATCTTGTCCATCGCCATCGGAGCGCTGGTCGGGTTGGTGAACGGCATCCTGGTCTCCAAGTTCAAGGTGGCACCGTTCGTGGCCACCCTCGGCATGATGTACATCGCCCGCGGTATCGCGTTGTTGATCACCAACGGTCAGACCTTTCCGCGGCTGCAGGGATCCGAGGAGCTGGGCAACACCGGCTTCAACTGGATCGGCTTCAACTCGATCGGGTTCCTGCCGGTCGGCATCATCGCGATGATCATCGTCGCCGCGGCGGCCAGCTTCGTGCTGGCCAAGACGCCCTTCGGTCGTTGGCTGTACGCCTCCGGTGGCAACGAGCGGGCGGCCGAGCTGTCCGGCGTCCCGGTGCGTTCGGTGAAGACCGGTGTGTACGTGATCTCCGGTGCGCTGGCCGGCATGGCCGGTTTGATCTTGACCTCGGAGTTGACCAGCGCCACTCCGCAGGCCGGTGACTCGTACGAGCTGACCGCGATCGCCGCCGTGGTGATCGGCGGCGCCTCGCTGATGGGCGGCAAGGGCACCGTGCGGGGCACCCTGATCGGCGCCTTCGTGATCGGCTTCCTCTCCGACGGACTGGTGATCATCGGCGTCTCCGAGTACTGGCAGATGGTCTTCAAGGGAGCGGTGATCGTGCTCGCGGTGATGTTGAACGCGGTCGACTACCGCAGCCGGCGTTCCGGCAGGAAGGCCAAGGACGAACCGGCCGGTTCGTCCGCCTCCAGGACCTTGGCCGCAGCCGGGCTCCGCCCGCCGCCGGTCGATGACGCCGAGGCAGCGCAGAAGTCCGCCGACAGCCGTACCGCCGGAAAGGAATGATCATGACGTTCAACTCCCGCAATGCGGTCCGGAACGGACGCTCGCGTCGGTACCGGCTCGGCGCCCTGACGATCTTCGCGGTGGTCGCGAGTTTGATCTTGTCGGCCTGCAGTTCGGGCACCGACCAGGCAGCGAAGAAGTCGGCCGACGACCTCAAGGGCGCGTTGATCTCGGTGATCACGTCGCCGCTGGACAACCCGTACTGGCGAGCCGAGGCGGACACCATCACCGCCGAGGGCAAGCGGATGGGCTACCAGGTGAACGTGGTCTCGCACGACGCGGACCCGAAGAAGGAGAGCGATCTGGTCGACACCGCAATCACCAAGAAGTCGGCAGCGATCGTGCTCGACCCGGCGGGTGCTGATTCCTCGATCGGCAACGCCAGCAAGGCGAATGCGGCCGGCATCCCGGTGTTTCTGGTGAACGCCGAGATCAACGAGCAGGGGATCGCCAAGTCCCAGCTGGTCTCCAACAACGCGCAGGGTGCGGTGCTCGGCGCGCAGCAGTTCGCGCAGGCAATGGGCCGCAAGGGCAAGTACGTCGAACTCGTCGGCCTGTCCACCGATACGAATGCGGCGGTTCGGTCGAACGGATTCGCTAGTGTTCTGGGGCAGTTCCCCGACCTGGAGAAGGTCCAGCAGGAGACTGCTGACTGGGACCAGAAGAAGGGCTTCGACAAGATGCAGACGATGCTGCAGGCCCATCCCGACATCAAGGGCGTGATCGCCGGCAATGATCAGATGGCACTCGGAGCGATCTCGGCGCTGAAGCAGGCCGGCAAGCTGGACCAGGTGGTGGTCGGAGGATTCGACGGCAACCAGGATGCGGTGAACGCCGTCAAGAACGGTGAGATGGCCTACACGGTCGTCCAGCCGGTGGTTGACTTCTCCACCGATGTGGTTCATCAGATCGACAACTATCTGCGAAGCGGCAAGACTGGTGTCGACGACGAAAAGCAACTGTTCGACTGCTCACTCGTGACCCGTGCCAACGCCGGGGAGTGGCAGGACTTCCAGCACAAGAAATAACGATAGGAACACCGATGTCCTTCATCAGCAACGATCCCGCCCGGTTCAGTGAGCAGGCGACGGCGGGTTTCGTGGCCGCTCATGCCGATCTGGTCCGGGCGGTTCCGGGTGGTGTCGCGCGGCGTACGGCCACCCCGGCCGGGCAGCCGGCCATCGTGATCGGCGGCGGATCCGGTCACTATCCGGCCTTCGGCGGTCTGGTCGGGCCGGGCCTGGCGCACGGTGCCGCGGTCGGCAACGTGTTCGCGTCGCCGTCAGGACAGCAGGTGTACGACGTGGCCAAGGCCGTCGAGAACGGCGGCGGGGTGCTGCTCACCTGTGGCAACTACGCCGGCGACGTACTCAACTTCACCCAGGCCAAGGAGCGGCTGGTCGCCGAAGGCGTCCGGGCCGAGACCCTGTTCGTCACCGACGACATCTCCTCGGCCAAGCCGGAGGAGGCGACCAAACGTCGCGGCATCGCCGGTGGTCTCGCCGTCTACAAGATCGCCGCGGCGGCGGCCGAGGCCGGTCACGACCTTGATCAAGTTGTCGCGTTGGCCAACCGGGTCAACGACAACATCCGTACCCTCGGAGTGGCGTTCTCCGGATGCACTCTGCCGGGGGCGCATGAGCCCTTGTTCACCGTGCCGGAAGGCCGGATGGGGGTCGGCGTCGGCATCCACGGCGAGCCGGGGATCGACGAGACCGACCTGCCCACCTCGGCCGAGCTGGCCACGATGCTGTGGGACGCCGTGATCGCGGAACGCCCGCAGGGATCCGGCAACCGAGCGGTGATCTTCGTCAACGGACTCGGCGCGGTGAAGAACGAGGAGCTCTTCATCTTCTACAACGATGTCCGAGCGCTGGCCGAGCGCGACGGCGTAGAGCCGGTTGCGGTCGAGGTCGGCGAACTCGTCACCAGCTTCGAGATGGCGGGCACGTCGCTCAGCCTGTGGTGGGTCGACGACGAGATCGAGCAGCTGTGGGCGGCACCCGCGTACACCTCGGGCTACCGCAAGGGTTCGGTCCAGCTGGGACAGGGCGAGGCGCTGGAGGATGTGGCGGCCAGCACCGAGACCGAGGTTGGCGAGGCCGGCGAACTGTCCCGAGAAGCGGCCCGCCGGATCGCCGGACTGCTGAAGACGGTGCACGAAACGATCGACGCCCACGCCGAAGAGCTGGGCAAGCTCGACGCCATCGCCGGCGACGGTGATCACGGCATCGGCATGGAGCGTGGAGCGCGGGCCGCCGTCGAGGCCGCCGAAGGATTGCTGGATCGGCAGCCGGGCGCGCAGACCCTGCTGGTGCAGGCCGGTCAGGCCTGGGCGGCGCAGGCCGGCGGCACCTCGGGCGTGCTCTGGGGTGCCCTGTTGGAGACGATCGGCCGTTCCTTCGGTGACGACCAGAAGCCCGATGCTGCCGCAGTTGCCGCCGGGGTGGCACAGGCCGACGAGCGCGTACGCAAGATCGGTGGCGCGCACGCCGGCGACAAGACCATGGTGGACGCAGTGATCCCGTTCACGCAGACGCTGACCGCGGGCGTCGAGGCCGGCAAATCACTGGCCGAGGCCTGGACCGAGGCGGCAGCGAAGTCGACCAGTGAGGCCGAGGCCACCGCCGACCTGATGCCGAAGCTGGGCCGGGCCCGACCCCATGCCGAGAAGAGCCTCGGCACCCCAGACCCTGGTGCGATCTCGTTCGCCCTGATCGCCACCGCCGTAGGCCAACAACTCTGACTTGTGTCCGCTGGTTCGGCCATCGTCGCATCAGCTTCCGACAAGTCGACGAGGAAAGAGGAAGATCATGAGTGGATGGAAGATCGTCGTCGGTTCCGACGACGCGGGCTTCGACTACAAGGAAGCCCTGAGGAAGGATCTGGAGAATTCCGACCTGGTCGACTCGGTGGTCGACGCCGGAGTGGATGCCACCGGGCACACCCCATACCCGACGGTTGCGATCGCGGCCGCCGAGATGGTGGCCCGTGGTGAGGCCGACCGGGCCCTGCTGGTCTGCGGGACCGGGCTCGGAGTGGCGATCTCGGCCAACAAGGTGCCGGGGATCCGCGCGGTGACCGCGCACGACACCTACTCGGTGGAGCGGTCGGTGCTCTCCAACAACGCCCAGGTGTTGTGCTTCGGCCAGCGCGTGGTCGGTCTGGAGTTGGCCCGCAAGCTGGCGAAGGAATGGCTGACGCTGCACTTCGACGAGTCCAGCCCGTCGGCGGAGAAGGTCGCGGTGATCAGCGAGTACGAGAGCAAGGTCGACGCCAGCGCCGACCAGGCTTCCGGCTCGGCCTGCTGAGGACTCGATGCCAACGTCTGCGGCCTCGGAGGGATCCGCCTTTCTCGGCGTCAGCCTGAAGATGTACCTGGACCACCACAGCACGCTGCGGTGGATCGCCGACGTGGCCGCGATCGCCGACGAGCAACCTGCGGTCCTCGACGGTCGGGTGCGGTTGGCTGTGCTACCGACCTTCGTCTCCCTGCAGGCAGCGGCGCGGATCATGGTCGGGAGCCCGTTGGCGTTGGGCGCCCAGGATCTGAGCTGGGCCGAGAGCGGTGCCTACACCGGCGAGGTCAGCGGCCGCGATCTGGCCGAGCTGGGCTGCCGCTATGTCGAGGTCGGGCATGCCGAACGTCGGCGACTGTTCGGGGAGGACGACAAGATCATCTCCGGCAAGCTGGCGGCGGCGCAGCGCAACGGGTTGATACCGATCCTCTGTGTCGGCGAGGAGGATCGTGAGGAGTCCGACCAGGCTGCCGACTTCTGCCTGAATCAGGTCGCCGGCGCGCTGGCCGAGATCGACGGTTCCGATCCTGAGGCCGCCGGTTTGCCGGAGTTGATCATCGCGTACGAGCCGGTGTGGGCGATCGGCGCCGACCGGCCGGCCGGAGTTGATCATGTTCAAGCGGTGTGCCGGCGGTTGCGCGCCGGTGTCGCGGATGATCATCGGCTGCAACGGGTACGGGTGATCTATGGCGGGAGTGCCGGCCCGGGATTGCTGTCGGACTTGGGTGACGCCGTGGACGGCTTGTTCCTCGGCCGGTTCGCGCACGACCCGGATCAACTGCGCCGAGTGATCATCGAGGCCGCGGCTCGCTGATCGAACTTGATCAAGGGGACCTTCCAGGATGAGTGGCAACGGCGTGACCCGTCAGGAACGATCAGCCCGGCAGCCGGGAGCGACCGGGCAGGAGGGTGCAACCGGCGCCGGTGGTGCAACCGGCCCGGATCGGGCGAGCCGCCAGGACCGGCGGGCGGCACGACAGAACGCGATCGTCGATGCGGTGATCGCCAACGGTTCGGCCCGGATCGAGGATCTGGCCGAGCAGTTCAACATCAGCTTGATGACCGCGCATCGTGATCTTGACGAGTTGCAGGCCCGCGGGCTGTTGCGGAAGTCCCGTGGGATGGCCACGGCGCAGGCCTCGAGTCTGGTCGAATCCAGCGTGGTGTACCGGCGATCACAGCACCTCGACATCAAGCGGGCGCTGGCCGCGGCCGCGATGGATTACCTGGACAGCGGCCAGTCGGTGTTGCTGGACGACTCCACCACGGTGCAGCAGGTCATCCCGCTGCTGGCCGAGGCGGCGCCGCTGACGGTGATCACCAACTCGTTGCTGGCGATCAACGAGTTGACCGGGATGGATCAGATCTCGGTGATCGGACTGGGCGGCGAGTACCACAACGGATTCGGCTCCTTCATGGGACGGATGACCACCGAGGCGATCGGCCGGCTCCGCAGCGACCTGGTGCTGATGTCGGCAGCGGCGATCATCGACCGGACCGCGTACTTCCAGGCATCCGAGACGGTCGACACCAAGCGAGCGATGCTGAATGCGTCGGCGACCCGGGTGCTATTGGCCGACCACACCAAATTCACCACCCGGGCCCTGCATGCGCTGGCGGATCTGGACGAGTTCGATCACGTGATCACCGACAGCGGGACGCCGAAGGCCATCATCAGCATGCTGCGCAAGTCTGGTGTGGATGTGGTGGTCGTGCGGATTCCGAGCGGCGGCACCGGAGCCGACTGACCCCGGTGGCGGGGGAAATCGCTGATGAAGCTTTCTCCTTCACCCTTGCGGTTATGAAGCTTATAGCTTCACACTGGTGGAGTGAAGAAATCGGCTTCAACCAGCGGCGAGTACCGGGCCGCAGTGATCGGCGACATCGTGGGCTCGCGCACTGCCGTCGATCGGCGCGCCATGCATCGCCGGTTGACCCAGACCCTGGCAACGGTCGAGAAGGACCTGCCACCGATCGATCCCGTGGTGATCATCGCCGGCGACGAGATGCAGATCAGTTACCCGAGTCTCGGTGACGCGCTGCAGGCCGCCTTCCTGATCAGGGTGCGGATGGCTCCCGACGTCGATGTCCGCTTCGGCATCGGCTGGGGAACAGTCGAGGTGCTCGATCCGGAATCGGGTGCGCAGGACGGGCCGGCGTGGTGGCAGGCCCGGGCCGCGATCGACACGGTGGAGGCTCGGGCTCAACATCCGGGCACCCGGCATGCCCGGTTCTGCTACCGGGCCGGACCCGACGGCGAGGGGCCGGGGGAGTCGGCGGTGGAGGCTGCGCTGATCTGTCGGGACCAACTGATTGGGTCGTTGAGTACGCGATCGATGCGGATCCTGGGAGGTTTGGTGGCAGGCCGGAGCAAGACCGAGATCGCCCGCGAGGAAGGGATCTCCACCTCGGCGGTCTCCCAGCGGGCTCAGCGGGACGGCCTCGACGTGATCGTCGCGGCCAGCGCGATGCTGCGGGAGGTCGGATGAGCATCCTGGCTGTGCTGTTGATCGCGGTCGGCGTCTCCGACCTGTCCCGACGCGAGCGGACCCCGCCATGGCTGCCGCTGCTGGTCGGCCCGCTCGCCGTCCTGGTGCTCGGCCTGCTGGCCGGTCTCGGTTCGCCCGCCGAGGTGCTGCTGTTGGTGCTGGTCGGGGTGATCACCGTGGCCTGGACGGTGTTGGTTCGCCGGACCAGGACGTACGGCATTCCGCAGCCCTGGCCGTTGGCGGTGTTGTTGGGCGGGGCGGCGTTGATGATCGCGTTGTCCGGGCTGGCCGGCCCGGCGGGCGGTTGGCTCGGCGACTGGCTGCGAGCATCGCCCTGGTCCGGGCTGGCCGATCTCGAGCCGGACCGGTTCCTGCTGCTCGCCGGCTTGTTCGTCCTCCAGTTGAGCACCGGCAACGAGTTGGTCCGGCTGGTGCTGGGCGGAGTTGGTGCGATCAAACCCGCCGGACAGCCCCAGGCCGCTGATCAGCTTCGGGGCGGCCGCTTGCTCGGACCGCTGGAGCGGGTCTTCATCCTCGGGCTGGGGTTGGCCGGGCAGGTGACGGCGGCCGGTCTGGTGATCGCCGCGAAGGGACTGATCCGGTTCCCGGAGTTGAGCGCCCGGCGTTCGGACGCAACCAGGATCAACGGGATCGGCATCGACGAGGTGACCGAGTACTTCCTGCTCGGCAGTTTCGTCAGTTGGCTGGTCAGTCTCGCTGCGCTCGGCATCGCCCATCTGGGCTAGACGGGCGATTCCGAGATTCGCGCAGCGCCTGGGAGTCACTCGTCCGGCGCCGTCGAGCCGGTGTCCAGCGCAGAACGGTGTTCGACGACATAGCTGCCGATCCGATGACCGAGCTTGCGGCCGACGACCGCCGAGGTGCGCCAGTGCACACCGCCCCAGACCTGGGCATCGACGACCTCCGTCGCGACGGTCCGGAAGTCGTCGTACACCTGGACGACCCCCGGAGCCGTCGCGCTGGAGAGGATCAAGGTGCCGGGGCAGCGCCCGAACACCGAGGCCAGGACGGTCTCGGCGGCTCCGGCGTACACCGCGTCAGCCGCCGGGTAGTCGGGGGACGGCGGCGTCGCCAGCAGCGGCGACCATCGTGGGGTGGCCGTCGGCGCGGGTCGCGCGGCATTCTCCGCCGCCCGGATCGCGGTCACCGGCCGCTGCTGGGTGTAGGCGAACTTGGCGTCCCAGGCTCCGATGACGGCGTCGGCGCCAGCGAGATTGAGCAGTGCGAATGCCTCCGCTGTGCGTACCAGCGACAGGCGATCGCTGAACGCGAGTTGTTGGACGACCTGGTTCCACTGCTGCGGCGCGGATGCCACCCAGAATTGCGCGGTGACGCCCTGGGTGGGGGTCCGTTCGCTGCTGTCCGTACTCCCGACGGCGTGAACCTCGGCGTAGTCCCTGGCATAGCGGGCAGATCCCAGCTGCGGAGGCGGTGCGGGCCGGAACTGATGTCGGGAACCGAGCACGAACGGGGTGGCTCCGCCCCAGCCCCGCTCCGTCGCCGGCCGGCGGCGAGGCGACGTCGGCGGCCATTGCCCGGGCTCCTCGCCAACCGCGTGGTACGTCGGCAGGGCGGAGCGGTCGCTGGTACGGAGGGCCAGCATCGCCGACGCGGTCGCGCGTCCGATCGCCAGACCGTCGGTCGTCTGATCGCCGGCCGGAAGGGCGGCGACATCATCGGCATACTCCGCATCCAGCGCCGGTCGCTGCCGGGGATAGAGCGCAACCAAGGCGTCGTGCGCGGCCGCGACGGTTGCCGCCGATCCAGAGCCGGAGCGTGGCCGATCGACCTGCACCGCATAGGGCCGGCCACGATCCACGGCGGCCGTGACGGCGTCCAGTACGGCCGCCTGCACGATCGCCAACGCTCGCGTCTCCTGCGGAGGGTCGGCCGCCGCTGCCGTCGTCGTCCGGAGCGCCAGGACATTCCACCGGACGGCGATCTGCGCGCCGACGACATCGGGACTGGGATCGAACGGGCGAGGGGCGGCAACCGCCTCGGGGATCACGAGTACGGTGCAGCCGACTACTGCCACGGCGGCCACCGACCAACGGTTCAAGATCGTTTTCTTCGCCATGCTGCTCATGATCATCGGGCGGGCACCGGCACCGCCATACGACGTTCGGCGTATCCGGGTCGGCACCGGCGTAGTCTCACCAGCAAGGGAAGGTGGCGACGATGGCACCGCGATCCGGGGTCGGCGAGCG
>DATCVL010000560.1:0-6687 GCA_036566865.1 Microlunatus sp. | reverse complement strand
AGATCCTGCGGATGACCGCGTCCGGCAAGCCTGCACCCGGCAACCCGATCGACGGCTCGGTGATGTGGTCGTACGGGCACCGCAATGTCCAGGGCCTGGCCTGGGATCCGGCCGGCCGATTGTGGGCATCAGAATTCGGCGACAAGACGGCCGATGAGCTGAATCTGATCAAGCCCGACCACAACTACGGCTGGCCCGAGACCCAGGGCAAGACCGGCGACGACAGGTTCACCAGCCCGGTCGCCGAATGGGGTACCGACGAAGACTCGCCGAGCGGCATCGCCTACGCCGCCGGGTCGATCTGGATGGCAGCTCTTCAAGGGACGAGGCTGTGGCGGATCCCGCTGGACGGCGCCGAACCGGTGGCCGCTCCACAGGATTTCCTGAAGGACGAGTACGGCCGCTTGCGCAGCGTGATCGCCATCGACGAGCACACCGTCTTGGTCACCACCAGCAATACCGATCACCGCAGCAGCCCGCGCTCCGGCGACGACCGGATCCTGCAGTTGACCGTCCGCTGAGCCACACCCTCCGGCCGGCCGTGGCCGCAGCACCCGGAGCCGGAAGCACCGGCGCGCAGCACCCGTAGACTGACCCGCATGGCTTCCTGGGAGGACGGTCCGGAGTACGCGCCCGCAGACCCGCCGGACGAGTACGCCGTGCCGCAGGTTGCACCGCTGGACGCTGCCCCGCCGATCCGCCGGCTGCCGACCGCGCCCGGTGAGCGACCGAAGTTCGGCAACCCCGACCAGCCGGTTGCTCCGCTGGCGACCCTGGTCCCGGCCGAAGGCGACGACGACCGCGATCCCAAGACGCCGTTCGACGTCGACAGCGATTCCATGACGTCTTCCACGAACACGTCCGGCGCCTGGGGTGCCGCTCACTGGCGCCCACCGGCCGGCGCACCGCCGGCCATCGCCGCCGCACCGGGGCCGTGGGGTCCGCCGACCGGTGCCCCGGGTCCACAGCCGACCGCTCCGGTGCAGCTGCAGTCCGCGGCCCCGCACCCGGCCGGGAACCTGCCCGCACCGGGCACACCGGGATGGTTCGGGCCCGGCCCGTCGGCACCAGCACCCGCGATCCGACCGCCTTCGCTGTGGAGCGCGACTCCACCCGGCGCGATCATCGCCCTCGCGGTGTCGGTGATCTTCCCGATCGCTCCGATCACCTTCCTGATCGGGCTGCTGCTGTCGTTGCGGGCCCGCTACGCCAAGCGGAAGATCATGACCGGCTTTGCCGTCACTGCCGCGGCCATCCTGTTGATCGCGACCGTCTCCACCATCGCCAACTACGGCGACCTCAGCACCTGGTGGAGCACGCTGCGTCCGTGGTCACTGCTCGGCTCGCTGGTGATGATCGTGTTGATCTTGGTGCTGGTGAACACCGAGTTGAAGAACGGCGGGTCGTCCGGCCCGGGCAGCTACGGCCAGGGCCCGTACGGCAATCCCTACCTGGATCAACGCCAGGGCCCGTATCCGCCGAATTCGTACCCGGCTCCCGGCCCGCCCCAGCAAGGCCCGCCCCAGCAGAACCCGCGTCCTCCCCAGCAGGGCCAGGACCCGGACCAACAGCCGCCGCGTAGTTCATGGTGACTGCTCCACGTACCCTCACCGAGGCGATCCGCCTCCTTGACCGTGATCAACTGAGTGCGCTGCTCCGGCTCCGGCCGGACCTGCGCTACCCGCTGCCCCGACACATCGCCGAGCTGGTCAGCCAGGCCACCACCTCCACCTCGATCGCACGCGCCATCGACGGACTGGACGGCTGGCAGGCAGCGGTCGCGGAGGCGCTCGCGGTGCTGCCCGACGGCACCCGCACCGAGCAGGTCGCCGGCCTGCTGGGCCAGCCCGAGCCGGCGATCACACCTGCGGTCGAGGCACTTCGCCGGCGGGCGCTGCTGTGGGGTGCGGATGATGATCTTCATCTGGTCCGCGCCGTTCGTGATCATTTCGGCAACTACCCCGCAGGACTCGCACCCGCCTCGCCGCATCCGCTCACCGACGCCCAGATCGACCAGGCCCTGGATGCCTGCGGTGATCAGGTACGACCGGTGTTGGACCGGCTGCTGTGGGGGCCGCCGACCGGCACCGTCCGTAACGCCGATCGGGCCATCACCCCGCAGGCGGCCCGGACGCCGGTCGAACGGCTGCTCGCCTACCGACTGCTGCGGCCACTGGACCGGGACACGGTGATCCTGTCTCGCGAGGTCGCCCTGCGGCTGCGTGCCGAACATTCGTCGTGGCTGCTCAGCACCGACCCGGTCTCGCCCCGACCACCCGAACTGACCGGCGGCACCAGGAGTCGGACGGTGATCAGGTCGGCCGCCGCCGGCGCCGCCAACGAGCTCGTCCACGACGTCGAGCTGATCATCGCCGAGCTCGATCTGAATCCGCGTCGGCTGCTCCGTGACGGCGGGCTGTCGGCGCGGGACGTCCAGGCGATGGCCCGCGACTTCGACGGCCGGTTGCCGTACACCGGCTTCCTGCTGGAGGTCTCGGCCGCGGCCGGGCTGGTGGGCAGTCCGGACAAGATCACTGTGGTGCCGTCGGTGGAATACGACCGCTGGATCGGCCAACCCGGGCCGCAGCGGTGGATGCGGCTCGCCCGCGCCTGGCGCGGCGCCGAGCGTTACTTCTCGTCCGCAGCCGAGACTCATCCGCTGCGGACCGATGCCTACGCCGCCCGCGCCGTCGACAACCGGAAATTGATCTTGGGCATGGCCGCGGCTGCGCCGATCGGGACGATCCTGGCACCCGAACAGCTGATGACGGCTGCCGGCTGGTACCGACCGGCCGCGGCACGGCACGGGCACCGGCTGGACGAGGTGATCAACTGGACCTGGCAGGAGGCCGAATGGCTCGGGCTGGTCGCGCTCGGCGGCGTGTCCGAGTTGCTCTCAGTGCTTGCCGAAGACCGAGACCTGCCCTCCGAGCTGGCCAGGCTGTTCCCGGAACCGCTGGATCACGTGATCATCCAGTCCGACCTGACCGCGGTCGCCCAGGGTCCGCTGGAGGCCGCCGTGTCCAGCACCCTGCGGCTGCTGGCCGACCAGGAGTCCCGCGGCGGCGGCGCGGTCTACCGCTTCAGTCAGCGGTCGGTACGCCGCGGGTTCGATGCCGGCTGGGCGGCGGCCGAGATCGGCGACTGGCTGCAACACCACTCCGACACCGGCGTACCGCAGCCGCTGCGCTACCTGATCGACGACGTTGCCCGGCAGTACGGCGCCATCCGGGTCGGCGCCGCCACCAGCTATCTGCGAGTGGAGGACCCGGCCCAGCAGGCCGCGATCCTGGCCCATCCGCAGGCCGCACGGCTGCAGCTGCGCTCGATCGCGCCCGGGGTCCTGGTTTCACCGGCCGATCCGGATGAGGTGGTCACGGTGCTGCAGGACGTCGGCTTGAAGCCGGCCGCCGAGGACGCCGAGGGTCGACTACTGACCACCGGTCCGCGGCGCCGGGCAGCGGCCCGGACCGAAGGCGGTCCGGCGGCGCGATCGGCGACACCGGACGAGGCGGCCGACGCGATCCTGGCCGCGGAGGAGCGGTTGCCGGCCGGTCAACGGTTCGCGATGCCGCTCGAGGACGGCATCGCCGCGCTGACCGATGCGGTCCGGACCAGGCGCCGGATTCGGGTCAGTTATGTCGGTCCGGACGGCACTCCGGCAACCCGCGAACTCCGCCCGGTTGAGCTCACCGGAGGCAGCCTGCAGGGCATCGATGCGGCCTCCTCGGAAATCGTTTCATTACCGATCGCCCGGATCTCGGGCGTGCTTCCGGGACCCGATAGCGCATAGACTCCCGCCAATGCACGAGTCGACACTGCGGAGAACGCTGGTGTTTGTCGTGTGCGCTTTAGGGGTCGTCGCCCTCTGGATCCTCAACGATCAGATCCGGTCGCACCCGTCCGCAGACCAGTCGATTCCGGCGCAGGGCCAGCCGTCCCGGCCGGCCCACGGCGGCGCCTCACCGATCAACGATCCCGTCTCCCGCGACTCGTCGACGTCCCGGCCGGTCTCCTCCGGATCGGCGGTGGATCCGCATCGCCCGCACACGACGGCGACCGGGGACACCATGGGGCCGGCTGCCGTGGTCGGTGTCCACGTGATCCAGAACAGCCACGACTCGGTCACCGTCGGCTGGCGCCCGGCCGACGATGTCAGTGGCATCGCCTACTACGAGGTGACGTTGAACAGCATCCCGGTCGGCCAGACCGGTGGACGGGAACTGACGGCCGACTGGTTCAACGACGACACCAGTACGCATTTCATCCAGATCCGGGCCGTCGACGGCGCCGGAAACCGCGGAGCCCGCGGCCGACCGCTGATGCTGACCCGCCCGCCGGAGGCGACCAACCCGCCGAACCGGTCCACCCCGACCGCGCCGCAATCAGAGCAGGCCGAACCCGATCACACGAAGCCGGATCCGACGGTCCCGCCGGAGACCGACACCCGCCCGCCGGCACCGCAGCCGAGCCAACCGCCGGCTCGACCGGACGAAGGTCCCCTGCCGGGCTCGTCCAGCGCCGGTTCCTCGGACTCTCCGACCGCACCGACGCCTCCGGCGACGGAATCTCCTGACCCGACCACGACCCCCGACCCGACCTCGACACCGGATCCGACCGTGACCCCGAGCCCGGACTCGTCCTCGAGCGAGCTGGCTCCGTCACCGAGCCCGAGCGACGAAGCCTCCGACAAGCCAACCACTCCGTCGACGACGGCAGCGAGCCAGTCGTCGACCGCCGAGTCGTCGGGCGGAAAGCCGTCCGGAAACGCTCGGCCCGGCGGGAGCTCGCAGGCAACGCGGTCGCCGACGGCAGACTCGACCGACTCCCCGTCGCCGACCGCAGGCGGCTGATTCCCCGCTCGCAGGGCGCGCTCGGCCGGTCCCGTCCGCCGCGCGACCGGCGCACCGCCCTCGAGCCGTCCCGAGACGCGGGGCCTGGTTCACACCCGCCTAGTACGCTCGTTTCCCGCACCGCCCACGCCCGGCGACCGGGACATCGCCGACCGCCTTCCGGCGGCGACGTACCACCATCCACCGCGCAACCGTTTGTGAGGTCCAGTCGGCTATGAATCAAGGCCCCCTCGTCGTGCAGTCCGATCGGACCCTGCTGCTCGAGGTCGATCATCCCGACGCAGCAGCCTGCCGGGTGGCGATCGCCCCGTTCGCCGAATTGGAGCGAGCACCCGAACACATCCACACCTACCGGTTGACCCCGCTCGGGCTGTGGAATGCGCGAGCCGCCGGACACGACGCCGAGCAGGTGGTCGACGTCCTGCTCACCTACAGTCGCTACCCGGTGCCGTCGTCGCTGCTGGTCGACGTCGCCGACACCATGGACCGGTACGGCCGGCTGCGGATCGAAAAGCATCCGACCCACGGCCTGGTGCTGGTCAGCACCGATCGGGCTGTCCTCACCGAGGTGTGCAAGAGCGCCAAGGTCAAGGGGCTGATCGGCGCCAAGATCGACGACGACTCCGTGGTCGTGCATCCCAGCGAGCGCGGCCACCTCAAGCAGGTACTGCTGAAGCTCGGCTGGCCGGCCGAGGACATGGCCGGCTATGTCGACGGTGAAGCGCATGCGATCGACCTGGACGAGCAGGGCTGGCAGCTGCGGCCGTACCAGAAGGACGCGGCGGAATCCTTCTGGCACGGCGGTTCCGGCGTTGTCGTGCTGCCGTGCGGTGCCGGTAAAACCGTGGTCGGCGCGGCGTCCATGGCACAGGCTCAGGCCACCACGTTGATCTTGGTCACCAACACGGTATCGGCACGGCAGTGGCGAGACGAGTTGATCAAGCGGACCTCGTTGACCGCGGACGAGATCGGCGAGTATTCCGGTGCCAAGAAGGAGATCAGGCCGGTCACCATCGCCACCTATCAGGTGATCACCACCAAGCGCGGCGGCGTACACCCGCACCTGGAGCTCTTCGACGCCCGCGACTGGGGCTTGATCATCTACGACGAGGTGCATCTGCTGCCGGCACCGGTGTTCCGGATGACCGCCGATCTGCAGGCCCGCCGACGACTCGGGCTGACCGCGACGCTGGTCCGCGAGGACGGCCGTGAGGGTGACGTGTTCAGCCTGATCGGGCCGAAGCGATACGACGCACCGTGGAAGGACCTCGAACAGCAGGGCTACATCGCGCCGGCCGACTGTGTCGAGGTACGAGTCACGCTCACCGACGACGAGCGGATGACCTACGCCGTGGCCGAGGAGGACGTCAAGTATCGGCTGGCCGCGACCGCAGACTCCAAGACCGAGGTCGTTGTTGATCTTGTCGCCAAACATCGTGGCCAGCCGACACTGGTGATCGGTCAGTACGTTGATCAACTCGACGACCTGTCCGAGCGACTCGGAGCCCCGTTGATCAAGGGCGAGACCACGGTGAAGCAGCGGGAGAAGCTGTACGAGGAATTCCGTTCCGGTGAGATCGATCTGCTGATCGTGAGCAAGGTCGCCAACTTCTCCATCGACCTGCCGAGCGCGGAGATCGCGATCCAGGTTTCGGGCGCATTCGGCTCGCGCCAGGAGGAGGCCCAACGGCTCGGACGACTGCTCCGCCCCAAGGGCGCCGGCCTTTCTGCGCGCTTCTATGCGGTGGTCGCACGAGACACGGTCGACGCGGACTTTGCCCAGCACAGACAGCGATTCCTGGCCGAGCAGGGCTACGCCTACCGCATCCTCGAC
>DATCVL010000559.1:0-4325 GCA_036566865.1 Microlunatus sp. | reverse complement strand
TCCAACCTGCTGATCGGCGACGACGGCTTCGACGGCACCGTGATCAAGATCAACACCCGTGGCCGGGACGCCGACGTGAGCAGCTGCTCCGGAGCGATGCTGACCCTGGCTGCGGGCGAGCCCTGGGACGATCTGGTGGCCGAGACCGTCGAGCAAGGCTGGTCCGGGCTGGAGGCGCTGTCCGGGATCCCGGGCCTCGTCGGTGCGACTCCGATCCAGAACGTCGGCGCCTACGGTGCCGAGATCAGCCACACCCTGGCCGGCGTGCGGACCTACGACCGGTTGCTCCAGCAGCAGAAGACCTTCGCCGTCGCCGACTGCGGTTTCGGCTATCGCTGGTCGCGATTCAAGGCCGATCCGCAGCGGTACGTGATCTTGTCGGTGACCCTGCAACTCCCGCTGGCCGACCTTTCCGCGCCGGTCCGCTACGCGCAGTTGGCCGACACCCTCGGCGTCGAGGTGGGCACCCGGATCGACGCCTGCGCGGTACGGGAGGCGGTGCTCGAGCTGCGTCGCGACAAGGGAATGGTGACAGACCTGGATGATCATGACACCTGGAGCGCCGGGTCGTTCTTCACCAACCCGATCATCGATGTCGACGCCGCCGGTCGGCTACCGGAGGCAGCCCCCCGCTTCGGACAGCCCGACGGTCGAATCAAGACCAGCGCCGCCTGGTTGATCGAGCACGCCGGTTTCGGCAAGGGGTACGGGACTCCGCCCGCCACCCTGTCCAACAAACACACCCTGGCACTGACCAATCGGGGCGGCGCCACAGCGGCCGACCTGCTCGCACTCGCCCGGGAGATCCGCGCCGGGGTTCAAGATCGGTTCGGCATCGAGCTGGCTCCCGAACCCAACCTGATCAACTGCGAGCTCTGACCAGCGATGCCCTCGGCCGATGAACCCGGACGACAGCCGCAGGCCGGCGGCTCGGTACCCGCCGAGGCGACGATGACGGCACCGGCGAGGACCGACGCGCAGCTGCGCGAGATCCTCAGCGTCTGGGCACCGATTCCGACCAAGATCATCGCGATCGCCGGTGCTCACCGGATCGAGCTGATCAAGGACGTCCAGGACTGGTGGCGGCCGGCCGGACCGGTGCCCGAAGACCTGCTGGACGGCGAATTCGACTACGGCTTCCTGCTGGATGACGATCCGACACCGCTGCCGGATCCACGATCACGCCGTCAGCCCGGCGGCGTACATCAGCTGTCTCGCAGCTATCACCCGCAGACCCACCGCTGGCATGATCAACAGTGGACCGGGCGGCAGCTCGCCGGCGGAGTGATCTACGAGCTGCACATCGGCACCTTCACCGCTGAGGGCAACCTGCGATCCGCGATCTCGCGGCTTGATCATCTGGTCGAGCTCGGCATCGACTTCGTCGAGATCATGCCGGTGAATGCGTTCAACGGTGATCACAACTGGGGTTACGACGGCGTCGACTGGTACGCGGTCCAGGAGAGCTACGGCGGGCCGGCGGCCTATCAGGAGTTCGTCGACGCCTGCCATCAGCGCGGGCTCGCGGTGATCCAGGACGTGGTCTACAACCATCTCGGACCGAGCGGGAATTACCTTCCCCGCTTCGGGCCCTATCTGACCACGGGCCGGAGCACCTGGGGTGAGTTGATCAATCTGGACGGCCCCGGCTCGGACGAGGTACGTGCCCACATCATCAACAACGCAACGATGTGGCTGGGTGACTACCACGTCGACGGCCTGCGACTGGACGCCGTACACGCGTTGATCGACAGTCGTGCGGTGCACCTGTTGGAGGAGCTCGCGGTCGAGGTTGATGCGCTGAGCAGCCGGCTCGGCCGCCCGCTGACCTTGATCGCCGAGTCTGACCTGAACGATCCGCGATTGATCACCGCTCGCTCGGCCGGAGGGTACGGACTGGCCGGGCAGTGGAGCGACGACTTCCATCACGCTCTGTACGTCCGGCTGACCGGCGACGCCACCGGCTACTACGCCGACTTCGCAGCGCCGGGTGCGCTGGCCAAGGTGCTGCAGCGAGGCTTCTTCCACGACGGGACCTGGTCGAGCTTCCGCGGCCGCAGCCACGGCAGGCCGATCGACACCTCCGACGCCGCGACCTGGCAACTGGTCGTCTGCTCGGACAACCATGATCAGATCGGCAATCGGGCGGCAGGGGAGCGGTTGTCGGCCAAGGTCAGCCTCCCTCAACTCCGGCTGATCGCTGTGCTGACGCTGCTCGGGCCGTTCACGCCGATGATCTTCGCCGGCGAGGAGTGGGGCGCCCGGACCCCGTTCCAGTTCTTCACCAGTCACCCGGAAGCTGATCTTGGTCGGATCGTTGCTGAAGGCCGGCTGGCCGAATTCGCCAAGATGGATTGGGACCTGGACGTGGTGCCGGATCCGCAGGACCCGGAGACCTTCCTCCGGTCGAAGCTGGACTGGGCCGAACCGGGCACCGGCACACATGCCGAGCTGCTGGCGACGTACCGCGAGCTGATCATGCTCCGGCGGGCAGTTCCGGAGCTCACCGATCCGCGATTCGGCCGGATCCAGGCATACAGCGACGACGCCGGCTTGTTGCTGCTCCAGCGCGAGTCGATCACGGTCATGATCAACTTCTCCGACCGGCCGGTACCCGTCGCCGAGCCAGCATGCCAACTCTTGTTCAGCTGTGGCGACGTGCTGCAGGATCCCGACGGGGTCGAGCTCGGCGGCTACTCAGCCGCTGTGGTCCGAGTCGACTAGCGACCGGCCGATTCAGCCGAGCTTCTTCTGGAATTCGCCCATCCGCTCCACCGGCACGAATCCGAGCTGCTCGTTCACTGCGTTCATGTAGGAGTTGCTGTCGGCGTTGTACGTGATCACAGCGGCCGCGGACTGATGCGATTGCAGCTGCCGCAGGTTGGCGATCTTGACCGCCATTCCGAGCCGGTGCCCGCGGTCGGCGGCGCGGACCAGCGTGCCCCACTGATAGGCCCTGCCGTCGTCCGCGGACACCACCAGCTGGGTGTAGGCGACCACCTCGCCGGCCGGGTCGAGCGCCACCGTCCCGTACGAGGTCCGGTGCTGATCGACGAACAGGGCCTCCTGTTCGCGGACGGCCGCAACGTCCGGCGTCGAGGGCTCCAGCTCAAGATCACCAACCGGTGCCTCGGTTTCCAGCGAGGCGTCCAAGACGGCCCAGCCGGCGACGACGTCCTCGGGCACCTGGCCGGACCAGGCGCGGATCGTGTAGCCGGCATGCCGTTCTGCCGCGAGCGCCGCCAGCCGGTCCAGCACCTGGGTCGACACCGGCAGCTCCAGGCGCCGCATCACGTCGCCGATCGCGAGGGCATAACCGTGTCGCCCGGCGAACTCCCGACCTGCCGATCCGCTGCCGTCCGGGCCGAGGTCGTAGGACCAGGACGCCTCGGCCACCGCGGTGGTGCGTCCCGCTGCGACCGCCTGACGCTCCAACTCGGCCTGCAGAGTGGAAGCGATCCGCTGCCGGCGGAATTCGGGCGGCACGTACACGCCGAGGCCCGCCCGATGGGTGTTGTCGGTCAACGGCAACCCGAGCTTGCCGGCCGCGACCACGGCGCCGTCCCGGCGAGCGACGAAGGCGCGGCGCTCGTACTGCTGCGACTGCTGCTGCAGCTCGGTGCGCGATTCCTCCAGCGTCCAGACCGGCGCATCGTCCCCGCGATCGGCCCGTTCGGCGGCGGCATAGGCCGCATGCCAGGCGTCGTACAAGTCGGCGTCATGCGGGTCGACGCGCAGGATCTCCAGGTCGGTGAGCATGCGGGCAGACTAGTGGCGGCCGGCCGACGATGATCAGTTGATCTTGATCTCCCGCTTCAGCATCTTGCCGGTCGGACCCTTCGGGATCGATCCGAAGCGGACCAGCCGCGGGTACTTGTACGCGGCGATCCGTTCCTTGGTCCACTCCCGCAACTCGTCCTCGGTAGCGGTGGCGCCGTCCTTCAGGGTGATCAGCGCGGCGACTTCCTCGCCATGGATGGCGTCCGGGACGCCGACGACCGCGGCCTCGGCGACCGCCGGGTGGGTGTAGAGCAGTTCCTCGACCTCGCGTGGATACACGTTGTAGCCGTTGCGGACGATCATGTCCTTGACCCGGTCGACGACGTAGAAGTAGCCGTCGGAGTCCATTCGACCAAGATCACCACTGTGGAACCAGCCGCCGCGCATCGCCTCCCGGGTTGCGGTCGGGTTGTTCAGGTAGCCCTTCATGATGTTCTCGCCGCGGATCACGATCTCGCCGGTCTCGCCGACCGGGACCTCTTGATCATCGGGGCCGACCACCATGGCCTCGACGCCACGGATCGGGGTGCCGACCGAGCCCGGCT
>DATCVL010000558.1:0-4632 GCA_036566865.1 Microlunatus sp. | reverse complement strand
CGGATCGGTCGCGGTCACGCGGTGCAGGGCAATCTGGACCCTGCCCTGCTGGCGGCGCCCTGGCCGGTGCTGGCCGAACGCGTCCGCGACGTCATCCGCTCGGGCGCGCAGGCACCCGGTCACATCTTCAATCTCGGTCACGGGGTGCCGCCGACCGCCGACCCGGACGTGCTGGCCAAGATCGCCGATCTCGTCCATGACGAAGGACCGGCGTTGCGGGCCGAGGTGGTGTCGTGACTCGAAGAGTCGTGGTGGTCGGCGCCGGCATCACCGGACTGGTGGCAGCCCGCCGGCTCCGCGCTGAGACCGACGCCGAGATCATCGTCTGCGAGTCGTCAGCCCGGCTGGGCGGCAAGTTGTATCGACTCGATCTCGATGATGTCACCGAGCTTGATCAACAACCTGGGTCCGAACATCGGCCGACGGACGTTGGCCAGGTCGAGGCATCGGATCGCGACCAGCGGAACGTTCCCTTTGCCGTCGATGTCGGCGCCGAGTCACTGCTGGCCCGTCGGCCCGAAGGGCTGGAGTTGATCAGCGAACTCGGACTCGATGATCAACGGGTGCACCCGACCGGTGCTCGCGCGCAGGCCTTCCTGGATGGGGAGATCCGCCCGCTGCCGCCGAGCAACATGGGCATCCCGACCGACCTGGATGCCCTCGAGGGCTACCTGACCGCGGAGGGTCTGCGCCGGGCGCGTACAGAAGTTGATCTTGAGGCGCCGGTCTTCGCGGGAGATGTGGAGATCGGCCGGTACGTGGCCGAGCGGTTCGGCGATGAGGTGGCCGACCGGGTGCTGGAGCCGATGCTGGGTGGGGTGTACGCGGGCCAGTCGCGCCGACTCTCCTTCGAGGCCGTGCATCCGGCGCTCTTCGCCGAAGCGCGACAGGGCGGATCGCTGTTGACCGCCGCACAACGCGTCGCTGCTGCGGCCAGGCGGAGCAATGATCATGCTGACGGCGTGGCGCCGCCGGTGTTCGCCGGACTGGTCGGTGGGGTCGGTGGTCTGGTCACGGCGCTGTCCGCCGATCTCGAACGCCGCGGTGTCAAGATCCTGACACGAACGACCGTGCGTTCGCTCTCCCGGACCTCCACAGGGTACGAGTTGATCACCGGCCCGGTGCCGCGCCCGGACTTGATCATGGCCGATCGGGTCCTGCTGGCCACACCGGCGGCACCGACCGCGCGGTTGCTGAAAGAACTGTCACCGGAGGCCGCAGCGGGGCTGGAGCAGATCCCGTACGCATCGATGGCGGTGATCACCTTCGTCCTGGCCGGGGCCTCGCTGGAGGGTTCGGGGCTGCTGGTACCGCCGGGGGAGTTGCCGACGATCAAGGCCTTCACCTACTCCTTCAACAAGTGGGACTGGATCAAGGACCGAGCCGAGGCCGAATTCGGCCCCGGTACGGCCGTGGTGCGGGCCAGCGTCGGCCGATTCGGCGAAGAGCAACTGTTGCAGGTGGATGATCAAGAACTGGCCCGCCGGACGCTGGCCGAGGCGCGGGAGTTCGTGCCCGGCTGGCGGTCCGCAACGCCGGTGCGGATGCGAGTGCAACGCTGGGGTGGTGGCCTGCCGCAGTACCTGCTCGGTCACCGTCGGCGGATCGCCGACATCAGAGCTGCCGTGAGTGAGTTGGACGGCGTCGCGGTTGCCGGGGCGTACGCCGACGGGGTCGGACTGCCGGCCTGCATGGCCAGTGCAACGGCCGCCGCCGACACACTCCGCTGACCGACCTGTCGGAGTCTGAGCGCGCAGCACGACCTGAAGTCTTGACAACCCGGCAGGCAGCGCAGAATAGGGGCGACGATGAAGCTGAACGGAAGGGAACTGCGGTGAAGGCGCGGGAGATCAACGACACGATCCGCTACACGATGTGGTCGGTGTTCCGCCGGCCCAACCGGCCGGAAGGTGACCCGTCGCGGTTGGCCGCCGATGCGCTGGCCGACATCGAGAAGGCGGCCGACGGCGAGGATCTCGCCATCCGCGGCTGGTACGACGTGGCCGGGCTGCGGGCCGATGCCGATCTGATGGTCTGGTGGCACGCTCCCGACATCCAGGTCCTGCAGGATGCCTATCTGGCCTTCCGGCGTTCGACGCTCGGCGATCAGCTGGAGTCGGTCTGGTCGCAGGCCGCGCTGCACCGGCCGGCCGAATTCAACAAGGGCCATGTGCCGGCGTTCATGTCCGGCGAGGACCCGAAGTCCTACGTCTGCGTCTACCCGTTCGTCCGGTCCTACGAGTGGTATCTGTTGCCGGACGAGGAGCGACGGACGATGTTGGCCGAGCACGGCATGATGGCCCGGCCGTTCGCCGATGTGCGCGCCAACACCGTGGCCTCGTTCGCGCTCGGCGACTACGAGTGGATGTTGGCCTTCGAGTCCGACGAACTGCATCAGATCGTCGACCTGATGCGCGAACTGCGTAAGGCGGAGGCGCGTCGGCACACCCGTGAGGAGACGCCGTTCTACACCGGCCGTCGGCGTGAACTGGCCGACATCGTCGCCACCTGGTGACCGACCCGTCAGTACGTGGTCCGGCTCGGCCGCACCACGTACTACCAGGGATCCCGCTACTTACTCGGTCGGCTCAAGGGTCAGGCTGATCGAGTTGATGCAGTAGCGCAGGTCGGTCGGCGTGCTGTAGCCCTCGCCCTCGAACACATGGCCCAGGTGCGAATCACAGGCCGCGCAACGGACCTCGACCCGGCGCATGCCGAGCGTGTCGTCGCTGATGTAGCGAACTCGATCCTCGGCCAGCGGCGCGAAGAAGGACGGCCAGCCGCAATGGCTGTCGAATTTCTCATTGCTGCGGAAGAGCTCGGTGCCGCAGGCTCGACAGCGGTAGACCCCCGCCGCCTTGGTGTCGGTGTACTCGCCGGTGAACGGCCGCTCGGTCCCGGCCTCGCGGAGCACCCGGAATTCGGCCGCGCTGAGTTGCCGGCGCCACTCGTCCTCTGACTTGATGATCTTGCCCACGCCGGCGGCTGGGGACTGGTTCTGCTCGGTGGTCATATCACTTCCTCCTACGTCGATCCGCAGGGTGCAACACGCGCTGCCCACGGGACGTTCCCGCTCAGCGTACGCGTCCGGGCTGCGGCGCCGGAGCACTGGTTCGGCTGTGGCGCTGCGTCGTTCGGGCCTCGGTCGAGCGGGCTACGGATAGGGTGAGGTCATGCCGACCCCGAAGGCCGAGCTGACCATCGGCGACCGCACGGTAGCGGTATCGAGCCCGGACAAGATCTACTTCCCCGAGCCCGGGCTGACCAAGATCGACATCGTCAACTACGTGGTGGCCGTCGGCGACGGCATCCTGCCGGCCCTGCAGGACCGGCCGACGACGATGGAACGTTGGCCCGGCGGCTATCGCGAGGATGCCAAGCTGAGCACCCGCGCCGATCCCCGCGGCGATGCCTTCTATCAGAAGCGTGCGCCGAAGAACACACCCGACTGGGTGCGTACGGCAGAGATCAAGTTCCCGTCCGGGCGGACGGCCGAGGAGGTCTGTCCGCATGACCTGGCCAGCATCGCCTGGATGGCCAACCTCGGCACCTTGCGCTATCACCCGTGGCCGGTGTCGGCCCCGCAAACCGAGAAGGTCGATCAGCTGCGGATCGATCTCGATCCACAACCGGGCACCGACTTCACCGACGCCATCGACCCGGCGTACGAGTTGCGGCAGTTGCTGGACGAGATCGGCTTGACCGGCTACTGCAAGACCAGCGGCGGCCGGGGCATCCACGTCTTCGTCCCGGTCAAGCCCGACTTCGGCTTCATCGAGGCTCGGCATGCGGTGATCGCGATCGGCCGGGAGCTGTCTCGGCGGATGCCGGATCAGGTCACGGTCAACTGGTGGAAGGAGGAGCGGGGCAAAAGGATCTTCATCGACTTCAACCAGATGGCTCGTGACCGCACCATCAGTTCCGCGTACTCGATCCGTCCGACTCCGAATGCCCGGGTCTCGGCGCCGCTGCAATGGGATGAGCTGCGCGACAGCCGTCCGGACGACTTCACCGTGTCGACCATGATCAACAGGTTCGCCGAGGGCGGTGATCGCTGGGCCGATTTCTACCGGGGTCAGCCCGGTGATCTTGCTGCCGCGCTCGAGCTCTATCTGCGGGACGAACGTGATCACGGTCTGGGCGAGATGCCGTACCCGCCCGATTACCCGAAGATGCCGGGCGAACCGCCGAGAGTCCAGCCCAGCAAGAAGGTCGCCGAGCACTGGGACGACGCCGGAAACCGGGTCGACAAGTAGTCGTCACCGACCTACCCACCTCGTCGGGCGGTTCAGGTCTCCTGTCCCGGATGTTGCCGGAGGTAACGCAGCAGCAGCGCATGATCATCAGAGGCGATGCAGTGTGCGAGTTCGTACGGCTCGGGCCCCAGCAGGGCGCCCGACGTGGTCCGGCTTGCGTGGCCGCCGATCACCAGCGGTGACAGGGTCAGGCAGATCTCGTCGACCAGCCCGGACGCATGCAATTGACTGCTCAGTTGGGGACCGCCCTCACAGAGCACCCGACGCAAACCGCGGTCGGCCAGGGCAGTGATCATCTGCTTGCACGGGACAAGATCATGATCATCCAACTCGATCAACTCGACGTGATCGGGCGTGGGCCGGGTGTCGGCGGTCG
>DATCVL010000557.1:0-6562 GCA_036566865.1 Microlunatus sp. | reverse complement strand
ACGAACGTGAAGGCGAGCAGCGTCAGCCCGAACAGCAGCAGCGGCCAGATGATCAAATACGGCTTGCCGAGCACGTAGTGATAGCCGTCGATGATCATGCCGCCCCAGGACGGCGTCGGCGGTGCGACCCCCAAGCCGAGGATGGACAATCCTGCCTCGGCGGCAATTGCGGCCGGGATACCGAAGCTGGTCGCCACCAGCAGTGGTCCGAGCGCGTTCGGCAGGATGTAACGCAGTGTGATCGAGAGCCCTCCTGCACCCATCGACCGGCCCGCCTCGACGTAGCCGAAGCTCTTGATCTTGAGCGTCTGAGCGCGCGCCAGCCGGGCCTGGCCGACCCAGGACCCGATCGAGATGGCCAGGATCACCGCTCCGGTGGAACGCCCCAGCACGACCACCAAGATCACCGTCAGCAGGTAGCTGGGGAAGGCGTACATGATGTCGTTGAACGCCATCAGCACCTCGTCGGATCTCCCGCCACGGTAGCCGGCGGTCATGCCGATCGCGATGGCCAGCACCAAGGCGACGATCTCGGCGCCGAAGCCGACGATCAGAGCGGTGCGGAGGCTGATGATCAACCGGGACAGGATGTCCCGGCCGAGCATGTCGGTGCCGAGCGGATGGCTCAAGCTGGCGAAGCTCGGCTGGAACCGGTTGAGCAGGTCCTGCTCGGTCGGGTCGTACGGAGCCAGCACCGGCGCGAAGACCGCGACAACGACGAGCAGCGCAACGAAGATCAGGCTGACCAAGGCGATCCGGTTCTTCCGGAATCGCGCCCATTTCCGGGAGAGTTCGCTGCGGGGACGATCTCGCTCGGCCGCTACCGGTGCCGATCCGCCGAGAATGCTCGTCACGTCGGTGTCAGCCATGGTTGTTCGCCGCCTCCAACCGAGCCCGAGCCTGCCGTCGTGTTCGCAGCGAGGCTCTGGGTGTCTGATAGCGGATGCGGGGATCCAGCAGGCGATAGCTCAGATCCACCAGCAGGTTCACCACCATCAGCAACAAGGCGAAGAACAAGGTGGCGCCCATCATCAGTGGAAGATCGCGAGTGCGCGCGGCCACCGAGAAGAACATGCCAAGGCCAGGAATGCCCATCAATGCTTCGATGAACACGGTTCCGGTGGCCATCGCCGCGAACATCGGACCGGCCACCGTCACTACCGGGATCAGTGAGTTCCGCAGCACGTGTCGGATCCAGACCGTGCGCCGGGTGGCGCCCTTGGAGTAGGCGGCGATCACGTACTCGTCCCGCAGCGACTCCAGCACCGAGGACCTGACGAATCGGGCCATCCTGGCCACATGTTCCAGGCCGAGTGCCAGAACCGGGATGATCGCGTACTTCGGTCCTTGCCATCCGCCGGTCGGCAACCATCCCAACCAGGATGCGAAGATCAGGATCAGCACCAGGGCGAGAAGGTAGCCGGGCAACGCCGTGAGCACGGTGAACAGGAACATCGGTCCGTAATCCAGGAACCTGTTCTGCTTCACCGCCGCGATCAGTCCGGTCGGGATTGCGATCAACAGCGTAATGATCATGGCCAGGAACGCGATCGTCAGCGAGACCGGAAACGCCTGCTCGATGATCTCGTTCACGGTGAGCTGCGGGTACTTGTAGCTCGCGGGCATGTTCCAGGTCAACGCGCCCTTCATGAAACTCACGTACGTCTGCCACAACGGCTGATCGTCATTGCCGCCGGATGAGGACGTCGCGCCACCCTGAACGGCCGAACCACCCAGTCCGGACCCCACGTCGGCACCCTGAAGATCACTGTAGGAACCGGGCACCAACTCCAACAGGATGAAGGTGATGATCGAGACCGCGAACAGCGACAAGATCAATCGGACCAGCCGGCCGGTCAGATAGCGCAGCATTCGATGGCCCCCGAGGCGAGATTCTGGACCGGCGATGGATTCAAGATCACCAGGGCGACCCAGCCGACGCGGTAGCGGCAGAACACCAACCACCCAAGGCATTTCGTCCATCCGCCCGCCGCACTGCGGAAGGTCTCAACGGCTCGGTGATCATGATCCTGCTCCATTCGCTACCGGTCGATTTGGGAGTCTAGAGTGCTGGTCTAGTCCAGGTCAATGGTTGACCACGGAGATGCAGGGTCAGGAAATTTGTGCAGCCGCTGATCGGCGGGTCACGACCTCGTATGGTTACCGGCGGGCCGGACTCCGGATTGCTATCCGGCGACAGCGCGAAGGGCGCCAGGGCGGCGACCGGCGAGCTGATCAAGGGCTGCCGCGGTGTGCGGGTCGGCCGGCAGCTGGACGATCAGTCGAAGCCCGGGGTCGTGGGAGATCTCCAGGGTCTCGTGGGACAGTCGAAGCTCGCCCAGGTCGGGATGCTGCACCCGGGTGATGCCGATCACCGGCGGTAGTCCCGGCACGGTCTCGAGCCGATCGGTGAAGTCGGCACCGGCGGCCACGGTGAGTTCGTCGACCAGCGCGGCGATCGCCGGATCGCTGCGGAAGGGACCGCGCTTGAGCGTTGCGACGGCCTCGTCGGCCTGCTGGCTCCAATCGGGGAAGACCTGATGAGCTCGCGGATCGGTGAACACGAAGCCGGCCAGATTGGGTACGCCGTCGAACAATCCGAGTGGCTCCATCAGCCGCCGGTAGGTCGGCGTGTGCGCGATCACCTGATCGGTCCGGCTGAACAGCGCCGCCGGCGCAGGCTCCAGCTGCTCCACCACGGCCCGGACGCTCGGCCGCACCTCGTCGGTGGGCGCGCCGGGCGCCGTGCAGGTGAATCCGGCGCCGGCCATCTTGCTCAACTGCAGCAGATGGACCCGCTCCGGGGACGACAGTTGCAGCGCGTCGGCCAGCGCGGCGAGCACCTGGGCCGATGGGTGTTGGTCGCGGCCCTGCTCCAACCGGGTGACGTACTCGACACTGACACCGGCCAGCGTGGCCAGTTCGGCGCGGCGTAGACCTGGCGTCCGCCGGCGGGCACCACCGGGTAGTCCGACCTGCGCCGGGGTCACCGAGTTGCGGCGGCTGCGCAGGAACAGACCCAGTTCGTTGCTGCTCACCCGGCCAACCGTACAAGGACTCCTGGGCCGAAGGGTGGCCGTGCGACTACCACCATCAGCGCGGTTCTTGTCGCCCGATCCGGCAGGGCACAGATTTGGTGCCGGGCCGAAGAGGCCGCGATATCCGAGATGAACCAAGGAGCAGAAATGTCAACCAGGCAACGCCTAGCGGTGATCATCGGCAGCGTACGAGAGGGGCGGTTCGGCCCGGTGGTCGCTTCCTGGTTCGCCGAGCAGGTCGGCCGGCACGATGCCTTCGACATCGACGTGATCGATCTTGCCGAGGTGGCTCTGCCACTGGCGCTGCCCGCGGCGCCACCCAGGGTTGATCCCGATCCGGTGCGGCCGGACGACATGATCGGACTGACCGAACGGCTGACCGCCGCGGACGCGTACGTGATCATCACCCCCGACTACAACCGCTCGTTCCCGGCATCGATCAAGGCGTTGATCGATTGGCACTTCACTCAATGGCAGACCAAGGCCGTCGGCTTCGTCGGCTACAGCGGCGGCTCCGGTGGGCTGCTGGCGATCGAGGGGCTGCGCCAGGTGCTGGGGGAGCTGGATGCCCACACCGTCAGGGAATTCGTCAGCTTCCCGCGCTACTACCTGCTGTTCGACGAGAACGGTGCCTTGCGCGACCCGGTCGAGCATGAAGAGGCCGCTCAAGCGATGTTGGACCGGCTGCTGTGGTGGTCGACAGCCTTGGCCGCAGCGCGAACCGAGGAGGCCGTCGCTGCCTGATCGCCCGGATGAACGCCTGCTGCCGGCGTACGACCGACGCCGGTAGCAGGATCCTCCATGAATCCAGCCAGCAAGACCATCTCGTCCGGATCCAGTCTGTGCGACGCTGATGATCATGACAACCTTGCTGACCGAGGTGGCGACCGTATCGACGACGTACGAGGAGCTCGGCGTCGTGCAGGTGCGTGGATTGCTGTCTGCTGACGAGATCACCCGTATCCGTGACGTTTTCACCAGCCAGGTCGAACGGGACACGTCCCTCGGCCACGATGATCATGTTCCCGACGACGATGTGCTGCGACGGTATCCGCGCTTCGTCCACCCGCATCGTCACACCGACACCGAGGTCGGCCGGCTCTCGCGATCGCTGATGCTGGATCGGCGGATCTTCGATGTGGTGCAGTCGCTGATCGGGCCGGCATTCGCTGCCCAGTCGATGTTCTACTTCAAGCCGCCGACCGCACGGGGGCAGGCGATGCATCAGGACAATCTCTTCCTGCAGGCGCATCCGGAGACCTGCATCGCCGCCTGGATCGCGGTCGACCGCTGTGCTGCCGACAACGGCGGCCTGGCCGTGGTGCCCGGATCGCATCGGATCCAGGTGCTGTGCCCGGAGCCGGCCGACGAGACCGAATCATTCACCAACCTCCAGGTCCCACTGCCGGACGGAGTCGAGATGGTGCAGACCGAGATGGAGCCCTGCGATGTGCTCTTCTTCCACGGCAGCCTGGTGCACGGATCCCGGCCGAACACCAGTGATCGATTCCGACGCTCGTTGATCTTCCACTACATCCCGCAGGCATCGCAGGAAGTGGCCAAGTTCTACAACCCGCTGATCGCGCCGTCGGGTGAGGAGCTCAGCATCGCCGCTGCCACCGACGGCGGCGCCTGCGGCGATGGCTGGGAGCCCGGACCGCACTGACTTCGCCGAGATCGACCTTGCTCGTCGGTAGCCGTCTCGGCACCGGGGGAAGCTTTCCGGGGGTGGTGGTGTTCAGCCCACGTGGAGATCTTGGACAGCCTGGTGATCGGTGCCGGTCAGGCCGGACTGTCTGCGTCGTACCACCTGCGGCGACGCGGCATTGATCATCTGTTGCTGGACGGTGATGCCGAGCCCGGCGGTGCCTGGCAGCACCGCTGGGACGCCTTGACGATGCGGGATGTGCACGGCATCGCCGAACTACCCGGCAGCGAGCCGCCACCGCGCGGCGACCGTCGCGCGAATCAGGTCGTGCCCGGCTACTTCGCCCAGTACGAGGCGGAGCACCGGCTGCCGGTGCTCAGACCGGTGCGGGTCACCTCGGTCAGCGACGATCACGGCTTGTTGAAGGTCGTTGCCGGTGACCGAGGCTGGTGGACGCGTACCGTGATCAACGCCACCGGCACCTGGACGCATCCGTTCGTGCCGCACTATCCGGGGATGGAGACCTTCCTCGGTGATCAACTGCACACGATCGACTATCCGGGCCCGGACTGGTTTCGCGGCAAGCGGGTGCTGGTCGTCGGCGGCGGTGCCTCGGCGGTTCAGTTCCTGGGTGCGCTGGCGCCGATCACCGACACCCTGTGGGCGACTCGTCGGGAGCCGGTCTGGCGGACCGACGAATTCACCCCGGAGATCGGCCGGGCCGCGGTGGCGCTGGTCGAGGACCGGGTCAGTCAGGGTCGGCCACCGGCCAGCGTGGTCAGCGTCACCGGGCTGATCCTGCGTGATCAGGAGCGGGAGGCGGAGCGGCTCGGTGCGTACGCGGATCGACGCCCGATGTTCGAACGGATCGAGCCCGACGGCGTGCGCTGGGCCGACGGCTCCTTCGAGCCGGTCGACGTGATCCTGTGGGCGACCGGCTTCCGGCCCGCCATCGCTCATCTGGCCCCACTGCACCTGCGCGGCCCACACGGCGGCATCCAGCTCAGTGATCATGGGAAGGGCACCACGGCGGTAGCGGATCCGCGGATCCAGTTGGTCGGCTACGGCCCGTCGGCCAGCACCATCGGTGCGAATCGGGCCGGCCGGATCGCTGCTCGTGGTGTGTCCCGCTCGCTGGCTGCCCTGGGATCGGCTGCCCGGTCGGTGTCACTGCCGGCCTGACAACTCGTCCTCATGATCGAATTCGGCCAGCGCGCGGCCGGCGATCTTGTACGCGGTGTTGGCCGCGGGCACGCCGCAGTAGATCGCCGACTGGAGCAGGACCTCGGCGATCTCTGCCTCGGTCAGTCCGTTGCGCCGCGCGGCCTTGATGTGCAGCGCCAGCTCGTCCTGGTGTCCGAGCGCCAGCAGGGCTGTGATGCTGACGATGGAACGAACGCGGCGATCCAGCCCGGGGCGATTCCAGATCCCGTCCCAGGCGTAGTCGGTGATCAACTTCTGGAAGTCGGTGCTGAAGGCGGTCACTGCGGCGTCCGCACGATCCACTTGATCATCACCGAGTACGGCACGGCGGGTCGCCGTCCCGCGCTCGTACCGGTCGGCCGGCAATCCACCGGCCAGAATCCTCGCCACCAGGTCCGGGGCCTCGGCCGGCGCCAGATGTCCGACGTCGTCCAACCGGATGTGAACGCCCTGGCGTACGCCGGTGGCCAGTTCCTCCAGATCCGAAGCTGGTGTGGCGACGTCATGATCACCGGAGACCGCGATCAAGGGAGTCTGGATCTCCGACAGCCGGTCTCGGACGTCGAAGGCCGCCAGAACCTCACACAGCAAGGCGTAACTCTCGTCGTCGGCCTGGGTCAGCGCACGCCCCAACGCGGCAGTCCGACTCGGCCGGGCATCCGCGAATCCCGGT
>DATCVL010000556.1:0-9932 GCA_036566865.1 Microlunatus sp. | reverse complement strand
GCTGAGTGCGGCTGCACGTACCGGATGTAATCGACCGCGGCCAGGCCACCGGCCCAGGAGTCGAACAACTGCACGATCCGGGCACCGGCGCCGACCTGAACCGTCAGGAAGTCGGCGGCGATCGCGGCCAGTCGGCCACAGAGGTCATGCCACAGCTCGGGATCGCCGACCATCAGCGCCTTGGTCCGGGCAAAGTCCCGACTCGGCCCGCCCTCGACCAGATAGCTGGCAAGAGTGAACGGTGCGCCGGCGAATCCGATCAGCGGCGTCTGACCGAGTTCGCCGACCAACAGCCGGACCGACTCGGCGACGTAGTCGACACTGGCCGGGTCCAGCGGTCGCAACCGGTCCAGGTCCTTTCGGCTCCGGATCGGTTCACTGATCACCGGCCCGGTGCCGGCCACGATGTCCAACGCGATCCCGGACGCTCGCAGGGGAACCACGATGTCGCTGTACAGCACCGCACCGTCGACGCCGTAGCGGCGTACCGGCTGCAGCGTGATCTCAGTGACCAGCTCCGGCCGGGTGCAGGCCTCCAACATGCCGATCCCGTCGCGGATCCGGTGGTATTCGGGCAGCGATCGACCGGCCTGCCGCATGAACCAGACCGGGAGCCGCTCGCCCTGCCGCCGTCGGGCCGCGGCCAGCAGCGCCGGTTCGCCGGCCTTCACATCCCCGCTGGTCGCGGCGGCTGCAGATGCTTCGGACTGGGACGGTTCAGAGACGGACACGTGCTGAATCTTTTCACGGGCGGCGCGTCGAGACGATCGGGTGTGGGTACCGCGGAATAGGCTCTCAGCCGTGGGTGCGAACCAGGTGAAGCCGGCCCCGCCGGACGGCTTCCAAACAGTGTTGACGCAGATCCGGTCTGCCACCTGGCGCCCCGAGCTGCAGATCGAAGAGATCCCTGCGCCACAACGCATCGCACCGTTCGCGGCCGCGATCACCGCCGATGTGGTGATCGGCGGTGAGGATGCCGGCAGCGGCCGTCTGGTGCTGCTGCATGATCCGGCTGGCAACGCCGCCTGGGGTGGGACGTTCCGGCTGGTGACCTTCGCCCGTGCCGAGGTCGATCCGGAGATGGTCACCGATCCGTTGCTCGGATCGGTGGGCTGGAGCTGGTTGATCGAGGCACTGACCAACCATCAGGCAGGCTTCCACTCCCCCAGCGGCACCGTCACCTCGGTGTCCAGCGAGTCGTTCGGCGGGATGGCCGACGAACCACCGCGCGCCGAGGTGGAGATCCGCGGGTCCTGGACTCCGGAGATCGAGGATGGTGAACCGATCACCCCGCATCTGGCCGGCTGGGCCGAGATGCTGTGCATGACTGCCGGCCTGCCACCGTTGCCCGACGGGGTCGTCTCGATGCCGTCACGGCGTTCGCCGCAGGGTCGGAGCGGTCGGCAGCGGTGACTTCGGCGGAAGACGATCCCGCGTCCGACGACGACGTACGTGTCCTGAACGAGCCGTCCGAGGGTCTCGGCGAACCGATCACCGACCTCCCCGGACTCCGTACGGCGATCGACGCACTCGGCCGGGGCACCGGACCTGTGGCGATCGACGCCGAACGGGCCCACGGCTTCCGCTACAGCCAGCGGGCGTACCTGATCCAGCTCCGTCGGCATGATGCCGGGACCTTCCTGATCGACCCGGTCGCCCTCGCGCCGGCAACCACCAGCGAGCCGAGTGCCGAGCGCGGCGACGCGAGCGGCGGCCGTTCGCGGCAGTCTCGCAGTCGGCCGCTGGCCGATCTGAGTGATCTGGCCGAGGCGATCGAAGACGCCGAATGGGACATCCACGCGGCCACCCAGGATCTGCCCTGTCTGGCCGAGATCAACCTGGTTCCCCGCCGCCTGTTCGATACCGAGCTGGCCGGTCGGCTGCTCGGCTATCCGCGGGTCAACCTCGGCACGCTGATCG
Source organism: Microlunatus sp. (assembly GCA_036566865.1). Taxonomy (GTDB): domain Bacteria; phylum Actinomycetota; class Actinomycetes; order Propionibacteriales; family Propionibacteriaceae; genus Microlunatus. The sequence goes on along the minus strand of DATCVL010000556.1, from coordinate 8,012 downwards.
AGGAGGTCTTCTCGATCCGGCTGCTCAAGGAGCACTCGGCCGCCGATTGGTCGACCCGGCCACTGCCCCGGGAGTGGCTGAACTACGCCGCCCTCGACGTCGAGTTGCTGGTCGAGTTGCGCGATGCCCTCGCCGAAGAACTGTTGCGCACGGGCAAGGACGAGTGGGCCCGGCAGGAGTTCGCCTGGCTCGCCGCCGGGGCCGGCCGGCCGGCCGAGGTCCGGCCCGATCCGTGGCGCCGCACCTCGGGCATTCACAAGGTCCGCACCCGACGTGGATTGGCGATCGTCGCGGAGCTCTGGCGCAGCCGCGACCAGATCGCCCGCCGTACGGACAATGCACCCGGCCGGGTGCTGCCCGACTCGGCGATCACCGAAGTGGCGGCGATCCGCGATGCCACCCCGTCCTCGCTGAAGGACGTCGCCGGCTTCAATCGTCGCGGCGCTGCCCGCTATCGGGCGAACTGGACCGCGGCGCTGGAGCGCGCGCTCGCCCTGTCTGACCGCGAGCTGCCGTCGCTGCATCGGCATGCGTCCGGACCGCCGCAGCAGGCACGGCTGTGGGCGGCCAAGGATCCGATCGCCGCTGCCCGGCTGCATCGCGTCCGCGATGCGCTCGCCGAGAAGGCCGAGGAGCTCAACCTGCCGGTGGAGAATCTGCTCACCCCCGACTATCTGCGCCGGCTGGCCTGGCGACCGCCGAGCGAGATCGACGAGCACGCCGTCAATGACCTGCTCGGTGGCTTCGGCGCGAGGCCCTGGCAGCGGGAGATCGTCGTCCCGTTGATCACTCCGCTGCTGCCCGAGCAGTAGGCGCCCGCCAGGTCGTCCGCGCTCGCGACGGCCCGGCATCGAAGGACCGATTCGGTCTCCGGCACTGCCTACCCGACCCGCCGGAATGCGACTTGTGGCGGAGTCGTCCGACCCCTCGCGCGGCGTTGTTACTCGTGAGTAATATGACCGCATGCCAAGAGCCTCCCGGGAGGTCGTCTACGTTGACGGCGTCCGTACCCCATTCGGCAAGGCCGGGTCGATGTACGCCGAGACGCGTGCCGACGATCTGGTGATCAACTGCATCCGCGAGCTGGTGCGCCGCCATCCGGAGCTGCCGCCGGAACGGATCGACGAGGTGGCGATCGCGGCCACCACCCAGATCGGTGATCAAGGTCTGACGATCGGCCGGAGCGCCGCGCTGCTGGCGGGCCTGCCTCGCACGGTTCCCGGCTTCGCGATCGACCGGATGTGCGCCGGCGCGATGACCGCGGTCACCACCACCGCCTCCGGAATCGCCTTCGGTGCTTACGATGTGGCCATCGCCGGCGGCGTCGAGCACATGGGCCGGCACCCGATGGGCGAGGGCATCGATCCCAACCCGCGGATCGTCGCCGAGAAGCTGGTCGACGAGTCTGCGCTGGTGATGGGCTCCACCGCGGAGAATGTTCATGATCGCTATCCGGCGATCACCAAGCAGCGGGCCGATGCCTACTCGGTGCTCAGCCAGCAACGGGTCGCCCAGGCCTACCAGCACGGCGTCATCCAGGAGGCCCTGGTCCCGACCGCAACCCGGAGCACGGAGCTGGGCTGGGGGCTGGCCACCCGGGACGAGCCGCCGCGGCCGGACACCTCGTTGGAGGGGCTGGCCGGACTGCGTACCCCGTTCCGTCCGCACGGCCGGGTGACCGCGGGCAACGCCGCCGGCCTGAACGACGGCGCCACCGCCTCCCTGCTGGCCGCCGAGGACACCGCCGCCGAGCTCGGTCTGCCGGCCGCCATGCGGTTGGTCAGCTACGCCTTCGCCGGCGTCGATCCCGAGGTGATGGGCGTCGGCCCGATCCCGGCCACCGAGAAGGCACTGCAGCGGGCCGACCTGTCCTTTGATGATCTTGGCGCGATCGAGATCAACGAAGCCTTCGCGGTCCAGGTGCTGGCGTTCTGTGATCATTTCAAGGTCGACGACGATGATCCCAAGCTCAATCCGTACGGTGGTGCGATCGCACTCGGGCACCCACTGGCCAGCTCCGGTGTCCGGCTGATGATCCACCTGGCCCGGACCTTCCGGGACAACCCGCAGCTCCGCTACGGCCTGACCACGATGTGCGTCGGTCTCGGCATGGGTGGCTCGGTGATCTGGGAGAACCCCTTCTACAACAGCGATTCCGGATCTGCCGCACAAAAGGGAGCTGCCCGATGAGCAAGGATCTGAAGACGATCATCGACGAGGCGACCGAGCTGACCACCGACGAGGTGATCACCCAGGCTCTCAGCCGGGACGTCGATCTGCCCCACGGCGCGGGCACCGCGGTGTTGATCACTCTGGACAACGGTCATGATCACACCCGGCCGAACACGCTCGGCCCACGCAGCCTGCGGGAGATCAACAACGCCATCGACGCGGCGCTGGCCCGGGACGACGTCGCGGCGATCGCGATCACCGGCAAGCCGTTCATCCTGGCGGCCGGCGCGGACCTGACCGGCGTGGTCAGGCTGACCGATCCCGATCACGCCGAAGCGATCACCAGGATCGGCCACGAGGTCTTCGCCAAGCTGGCCGATGCCCCGGTGCCGACCTTCACCTTCTACAACGGGTTGGCGCTCGGCGGCGGCTTGGAGATCGGATTGCACTGCAGCTACCGGACGGTGTCCGCGGCCGCGGCCGGACTCGCCCTGCCGGAATGTTTCCTCGGCATGGTGCCGGCCTGGGGTGGTGCCTACCTGTTGCCCAATCTGATCGGTGCCGACAACGCGGTCACGGTGATCATCGAGAACCCGTTGAACAACAACCGGATGCTGAGAGGCCCACAGGCCTATCAGCTCGGCATCGCCGACGCGATCTTCGAAGGCGCCGATTTCCTCGAGCGATCGCTGGACTGGGCCGGACAGGTGATCACGGGCAAGATCACCGTCGAACGGCCGGAGATCGATCGCGGCGCAGCGTGGGATGAAGCCGTCGCCCGCGGCACCGAGATCGCCGACGCCAAGAGCTCGGGTGCCGCACCGGCCCCGTACCAGGCTCTGGAGTTGATCACGGCCGCCAAGAACCAAGATCGACTCGCCGCCTTCGAGCGGGAGAACGAGGTGATGCGGACGCTGCTGTTGTCCGACGAGCTGCGTTCCGGCCTGTACGCCTTCGACCTGGTGCAGAAGCGGGCCCGCAAGCCCGCTGGTGCGCCGGACTCCTGGCTGGCCCGTTCGGTGACCAAGGTGGGCGTGGTGGGTGCCGGGCTGATGGCAGGACAGCTGGCCTTGCTCTTCCTGCGCCGACTCGGCGTACCGGTCGTGATCAGCGATGTCGATCAGGAGCGGGTTGATCGCGGAATCGCCTACGTACACAGCGAAATCGACAAGCTGCGAGCCAAGGGCCGAGTCAACGACGACACCGTCAACCGCTTCAAGGCGTTGATCAGCGGCACCATCGACTACGCGGACTATGCCGACTGCGACTTCGTCATCGAGGCCGTGTTCGAGGAGCTCGCGGTGAAGAAGCAGGTCTTCGCCGAATTGGAGAAGCACGTCTCGGCCGAAGCGGTCCTGGCCACGAACACCTCGTCCCTGTCGGTGACCGAGATGGCTGCCGATCTTGATCATCCGGAGCGGGTGGTCGGTTTCCACTTCTTCAACCCGGTTGCGGTGCTCCCGCTGCTGGAAGTCGCCCGCGGCAGCAAGACCGACGACGAGTCGATCGCCACGGCACTCGCAGTGGCCAAGAAGTTGCGAAAGAACGCGGTGATCGTTTCCGACGCACCGGCCTTCGTGGTGAACCGGCTGCTCACCCGGCTGATGGGCGAGGTGATCGCCGCGATCGACGAGGGCACCCCGATCGAGGTGGCCGACACCGCGTTGCGTCCGCTCGGTCTGCCGATGACGCCGATGGTGCTGACCCAGCTGGTCGGTCCGGCCATCGCTCTGCATGTTGCCGAGACCCTGAATGCCAAGCTGGGCGACCGATTCCCGGTCTCCGACAACCTGCGGGCATGGGTGGCGTCTGGCCGGCGCGGCGTCTACGACTGGGACGAGAACGGCAAGCCGTACGTGCCGGACGAGGTCCAGCAGCTGTTCACCGTCGGAGACCACCCGAGCACCCCGGAGGAGATTCTCGATCGGGCGACCGCCGCGCTGGCCGAGGAGATCGGATTGATGCTGCAGGAGAAGGTGGTCGCTGCCCCGATGGACATCGACCTCTGCCTGATCCTCGGCGCCGGCTGGCCCTTCCACGACGGCGGCATCACTCCGTACCTGGATCGCACCGGAGTGTCCGAGCGAGTGGTCGGCCGGCGCTTCCTGCCGCGCGGAGTGGCCAGCGTCGCCGGATAGCCGATCAGCAAGCGTAAGTGATCACCGCGCTCGATCGGGTACGCGCCCGGTCGAGCCGGCGATGGTCAACCAGGTCGGCAACACCCAGGACGGCGTGACCCGATCGGGCCGGGCGATCTGCAGCACCGGTCGATGCCCGGCGGCGCTGACTGGTGGCCCAGAACGCTACCCCCACGGATCGGTTCAGGGGTGGCGTTGCTGCTGCAGGACGTGCTCGGCAGTCAGCGGCTGCGACCGGCCGAGCAACTGCTCCAGCGCCAGCCGGGCGATCTCCTGCGCCGACAGCCCGAAGTCGTCCAGCAGCTCGGCGCGACCGCCGTGCTCGAGGAACTTCTGCGGGATGCCGAAGTTGCGGATCGGCGTGCTGCGCCGAGAGTTGTCGAGCTCCTGGCCGAGCCGGGCACCACATCCACCGACCACACCGTTGTCCTCGATGGTGATCACCAGCTGGTGCCAGGCAGCAAGATCGACAAGAGTCGGATTGACCGGCAGCGCCCAGACCGGATCGACCACCGAGACGGCTATTCCTTGATCAGCAAGCCGTCGACCGACCGCCAAGGCGGTCGGCACCATCGCGCCGTATCCGACGACCAGTACCTCTTCGCCGCCAGTCCCGTTCGGTCGGTCGACCGGTGCCTGCACCGACCGGAACAACACGTCGATGCCACCGGTCACGTCGATGGGATCCAGGTCCGCCGGCACCGACCCCTTGGAGTAGCGGATCACCGTCGGCGCATCGTCCACGGTGATCGCCCGGGCCAGTGCCTGTCGGAGCCGGGTCGCGTCCCGCGGTGCGGCAAGCTGCAGGCCGGGCACCAGCTGCAGCATCGACATGTCCCACATGCCGTTGTGGCTGGCCCCGTCGTTGCCGGTGACCCCGGCACGATCGAGCACGAAGGTGACCCCGAGACGATGCATGGCGACATCCATCAGCACCTGGTCGAAGGCCCGGTTGAGGAAGGTCGCGTACACCCCGAAAACCGGATGCATGCCGCCCATCGCCAGTCCGGCTGCGGAGGTGACCGCGTGCTGCTCGGCGATCCCGACGTCGAACGTCCGCTCCGGGAAGACCTCGGCGAACCGGTGCAGTCCGGTCGGATAGAGCATCGCGGCGGTGATCGCGACCAGGCGGTCATCGCGCCGGCCGAGCCGGACCAGCTCCTCGCCGAACACCTCGGTCCAGCTCCGGCCCTTGGGCCCGGACAGCGGGACGCCGGTGATCTCGTCGAACTTGCCGACCGTGTGGAATTGATCCTCGACGTTGTTCTCGGCGGCCGGGAAACCCTTGCCCTTCTGGGTGATCACGTGCACCAGCACCGGACCACCGAAGTGTTTCGCCTGCTGCAGTGCGCGCTCGATCGCAGGCTCGTCGTGGCCGTCGATCGGACCGACGTACTTCATCCCGAGATCGGCGAACATGCCCTGCGGCGCCAGCACGTCCTTCAGCCCGGTCTTCACACCGTGCAGCAGCTCGTAGGCCGCGCTGCCGACCAACGGAGTCCGGGTCACCCCGCGCCGGACCAGATCGAGCACCTGCTCGTAGCGCGGATCGGTCCGCAGCGTGGTCAGATGGTTGGCGATCGCACCGACGGTCGGGGTGTAGGAGCGGCCGTTGTCGTTGACCACGATCACCACCGGCAGGTCCTTGGCCGCGGCGATGTTGTTCAGTGCCTCCCAGGCCATCCCACCGGTCAGCGCGCCGTCCCCGATCACCGCCGCAACCGTGTGCTTCTCGCCGCGCAAGCGGAACGCCTTCGCCAGCCCGTCGGCGTACGACAGCGAGGTCGAGGCGTGCTGATTCTCCACCCAGTCGTGCTCGGACTCCGCCCGACTCGGGTAGCCGGAGAGCCCGCCCCGCTGCTTCAGCGTGGGGAATTGGCTGCTTCGACCGGTCAGGATCTTGTGCACATAACTCTGGTGCCCGGTATCGAAGATGATCGGATCCCGCGGCGAGTCGAAGACTCGATGCAGGGCGATGGTGAGCTCGACCACACCGAGATTGGGCCCCAGGTGACCGCCGGTCTGGCTGACGTGGTGGATCAGAAAGGACCGAATCTCCTCGCCGAGTTGATCCAACTGTTCCGCGGAGAGGCCACGCAGTTCACGCGGCTCGTTGATCGTCTCCAGCAAGGACATGGGCCTGAGTCTACGTGGCGAGCAGGTCCGAGAATCGCAAACCCGGCCGGTCGAGCGACCGACCGGATCAGTGCTCAGAACGCGCGTTGATACTGCGGCGGAATCGGGACCTCGACGCCGAGCTCTCGAGCCGCATGCAGCGGCCAGTACGGGTCCCGCAGGAGCTCCCTGGCCAGCAGCACCACGTCGGCATCACCGTCGGCAATCGTCTTCTCCGCCTGGACCGGCTCGGTGATCAGTCCGACGGCGCCGGTGGGGATCGCTGCCTCCTCCTTGATCCGGCGGGCGAACGGCACCTGATAACCGGGCCCGATCGGGATGGACACGCCGCCGACGTTGCCGCCGGAGGAGACGTCGATCAGGTCGACGCCATGCCGGCTGAGTTCTCCGGCCAGGGCGACACTGTCCTCGATCGTCCAGCCGGACTCGTGCTGATCGGGGTTGGTCTCGGCGAGCCAGTCGGTCGCGGAGACCCGGAAGAGTACGGGCCATCCGGCCGGCCAGACCGAACGCACCGCATCAGTGATCTCGAGCGCGAGCCGGATGCGGTTGGCGAAGCTGCCCCCGTACTGATCGGTCCGACGATTGCTGATCGGTGACAAGAACTGATGGATCAGGTAGCCGTGCGCACCATGGACCTCAGCCACCTGGAAACCGGCCGTCAGCGCCCGCTCGGCAGCCTGGCGGAACTCTTCGACGACGGTCGCGATCTCAGCCGTGCTCAGCTCGTGCGGCACCGGGTGGCGTTCATCGAACGGGATCGCGCTGGGTGCAACCGGCAGCCATCCGCCCGCGTCCGGCGGCACCGGGGCGCCACCCTTCCAGGGCTGATCGGTGGACGCCTTCCGGCCGGCATGCGCGAGTTGGATGGCGGGCACCGCGCCCTGGTCGGCGATCAACGCGGTGGCTCGAGCGAATGCCTCGACCTGGTGGTCGTTCCAGATCCCGAGGTCGTACGGGCTGATCCGCCCTTCCGGGCTGACCGCAGTTGCTTCGGTGATCACCATGCCGACGCCACCGACCGCGCGGGCGCCGAGATGGGCGAAGTGCCAATCGGTGGGAACTCCAGCCTCGGGCCCGGAGGGTGCGGCGCTGTACTGACACATCGCCGCCATCCAGATCCGGTTCCGGATGATCACGTCACGCAGCCGATACGGCTCGAACAGCACGCTCACGGTTGTCGGCTCTCCTTCTCTCTGTCGGACCCACGTCATTGGGGAGCCATCGCCCATATCGGCTGTTGCCGATCACACCCCAGCCGCAACCGTGATCATCGGCGGCCTATTCCGCCGGCCGCCGAACTCCCGACATCCGGCACGGCTGCCAGCCGGCCCGGCCCGCTTCGTCAGCACATCCTGGGCACGAATCGCTCGCCTCGTAGCGCCCGCTGCAACAGTCCGACCTCACGTTCGACCCGGGCGAGCCGGGCGAGCTCCGCCTGCCAGACGTCAACCGCGGCCGCGACGACTTCCGGCCCGACCTGGCCTTCCAACTCCGACCGGATCACACCGACCGCATCGGCTGCCGCCCGCTGCTCACCCCGTACGCAGTGCTCGGCGAAGGTCG
>DATCVL010000555.1:0-10700 GCA_036566865.1 Microlunatus sp. | reverse complement strand
CTGGCGTTCGCCCTGCATCCGCTGGTTGACTCGGTCTCGGTGGCGCGTCAGCTGCTGGACCACTACCTCGAACGCCAGCCGGAGCTGCGCAGCCTGTTCGGTGGGACGCGCTGAGGCCTGCCCGGGCGGCCTCAGTAGGGTGAGGTCCGCGGAATTTTGTTGATCTTGATCGAGATCGAAGGAAGATGATGACCGAATTCAGTGCCCTGAACCGTCGCCGAACCGAGCGACCGAGCAAACCACCGGTGATCGTCTTCCTCACTGATCAACAGCGCTGGGACGCTACCGGGATCGGTGGTAACCCGGTCGAGTTGACGCCCAATCTTGATCATGCTGCGCGGTCCGGCACCTGGTTCGACAATGCGCACACCCCGCAGCCGCTGTGTACTCCGGCCCGATCGTGTTTGCAGACAGGGAATTTCGCCACCACCAACGGTGTCCATCGCAACGGTCTGAGCCTGGCCGGCGACGCCGACACCCTGGCCAAGCGCTTCGGCTCCGCCGGCTACCACACCGGCTACATCGGCAAGTGGCATCTGGCGGACACCACGTCCAGGGGCCCGGTCCGCCTGGAGCAGCGCGGCGGTTACCAGAGCTGGCTCGCCGCCAACGCGCTGGAGCACACCTCGGACTCGTACTCGACCCGGCTCTACGACGATGATGATCAGCCGGTCGACCTGCCGGGCTATCGGATCGATGCGCTGACCGATGCCGCGATCCGTTACCTGGTTGAACATTCCGACGAGCCGTTCTTCCTGTTCCTGTCCTTCCTGGAGCCGCATCACCAGAACCGGCGCGACGACTACCCGGCGCCGGAGGTCTATCGCGATCGCTATCACGGCAGCTGGCTGCCGCCGGACCTGGCCAGCCTGCATGGCACGTCGTTCCAGCAGATCGGCGGCTACTACGGGATGATCAAGCGGATGGACGAGGCGTACGGCCGGATTCTCGATGCGCTGCGAAGCCTCGGTCTGTACGACGATGTGATCACCGTCTTCAGTTCTGATCATGGTTGCCACTTCAAGACCCGCAACGGCGAGTACAAGCGCTCGGTGCATGACGGCTCGAGCCGGGTGCCGTTGATGATCAGGGGACCACAGGTCCCCCGCGGTCGGGTCGTCGAGGACGTGGTCAGCACTGTCGGACTGCCGGCCACGCTGTACGAGTTGGCCGGAATCGACGCACCGGTTGGGATTCAGCCCTCCCTGGTGCCGGCCATGCACTCGACCGAGCCGCCGGCAGGGGAGGCGTTCATCCAGGTCAGCGAGTCCGAGACGGCACGGGCGATCCGGACCCAGCGTTGGAAGTACGGCGTCCAGGCGCCGGACGCCGATCCCCGGGACGCCGGCGCCGATCGCTATCTGGAGACGTATCTCTACGATCTCGAGGCGGACCCGTACGAGCTCAACAATCTGGTCGGGCTACCGTCCCACCGCGAGCTCAGTGATCATCTTCGCGATCGGCTGCTGGCCTGGATGAAGACGGCCGGCGAGCCGGAGCCCGTGATCGAGAACGCCGTCATCAGCCAGGAAGGCCGCGGCCAGCTCGACGTCCTCCCGCACGAGATCACCTTGTAACCACGACGGGTCCGGGAGTCGGCCCGCCGACAGGAATCAACTGGAGCGAGGGGTGCGGGCCACCAGACCGGCGTAGGAGAAGCCGCCGCCGAACGCGAACATCAGGAACGGGGTGTCGGCCGGCAACTCGCCGGCCTGCCACATCTTGGCGAAGGCCAGCGGAATCGATGCCGCCGAGGTGTTGCCGGAGGTGACCACGTCGGTGGCGACGATCTTGTCGGCCAGACCGAGCTGGCGCGCCAGCGGTTCGATGATCCTCAGGTTGGCCTGGTGGCTGAACAGCCCGCCCAGGTCCTCCAGTTGGTAGCCGGCGTTGGTGACGGTCTTGGTGGCGTACCCCGACGCCTCGGAGATCGCCCACTTGAAGACCTGCTTGCCGTCCTGGACGAACTTGTTCTTCGGCGGCTCGATCACCACGGCATCGGTGAGATCCGGCTCGGTGCCCCAGGTGACCGGACTGATGCCGGGCCGGTCCGCACGGCGCAGCACGAGCGCTCCGGCGCCGTCGGCGATCAGGATGCAGGTGCTGCGGTCGGTCCAGTCGGTGACTGAGCTCAGCTTCTCCGAGGCGATCACCAACGCGGTGGTGGCGGTGCCGGCCTGGATCGCCTGATCCGCGACCGCCAGGGCATGGACGAAGCCGGAGCAGGCGACGTTGATGTCCATCGCCACCGGTGCTGGCGTGCCCAGGTTCTTCGACACCCGGCCGGCGGTGTTCGGCGAACGCTGGTCCGACGTACAGGTGGCGACCACGATCAGGTCGACCGCAGCCGCGGTGATGCCGGCGTTGTCGAGAGCGTCCTGCGCGGCGGCGGTGGCCATCGACGGGACGGTGTCATCGTCGCCGGCGATCCGCCGCTCGCGGATGCCGGTCCGCTGCCGGATCCACTCGTCGTTGGTGTCGACCATGCCTTCCAGGTCGTGATTGCTGAGCACCCGGGCCGGCTGGAAGTAGCCGGCGCCGATGATCTCGGACCCGTGCCGCACGGGGTGCGGCACCGCGGCCGCGGCGGTGGTTCCCTGTCCGGGAACGGACTGCGTCGGTGGCACGTTGGCCGGGATGTCATCGGTCACGACGCGGAGTTTAGCGTACGGCCGTTCTCTAAATGAGTCACTGCGTTAATCTTTAGCTGTGAGTCCACGACGTTCGGCAGCGCAGGCGCAGCAGACCCGGCACCTCATCGTTGCCGCAGGAGTGGACATCGCCTCCACAGAAGGCCTGGACGCCATCACCCTCGGCCGGCTCGCGGAGGAACTGGCGATGAGCAAATCCGGCGTGATCGGACACTTCGGCAACAAACTGGAGCTTCAGCTCGGTGTGCTCAACGAGGCGGTACGGATCTACCGGCGCGAGGTGATCCTGCCGGCCGCTCATGCTCCGGCCGGGCTGCCCCGATTGCGTTCCCTGGTCGACGCCTGGATCTCCCATCTGGAACGGCGCGTCTTCCCCGGCGGCTGCTTCTTCACCCAGGTCACCACCGACTACGACGGCCGGCCCGGCCCGGTGCATGACGTGGCCCGCAGACTGACCGACGACTGGCGGACCTATCTCGCCGAACAGATCGAGCTCGCCATCGTCGGCGGCTCCTTCGCCGCCGACACCGATGTCGATCAAGTGATCTTCGAGGCCACCGGACTGATGCTGTCGCTGAACCATGCCATGCAACTTGATCTTGATCCGAAGGCGATCCAGCACGCCCGGATCGGGTTCGACCGGCTGATCGAGGGCTGTCTGCCCGGCGCCTCTGCGCCGGGCAGGACAGCTTCGGAGTCGCGCCGGTAGCGCCGGCTGACACCGACGCCGATCGGGCATCAACGGGCAACGATTCCTTCCCCGCCAACGGCTCCCGGTACGGTCACCGAACCGATCGAGGTGAGCAGGCCGTCCTGATCGATCCGGAATCCATCGACCTTGCCCTGGGCGCCGGTCTGGACATACAGGTTCCGGCCATCGGAGCTGACGGCCGCGTCGACCGTGCCCGGGTTGGTGTGCACCGTCTGCAGCGGGCTGAGGTTGCCGGACCTGCTGATCCGGTAGCTGGTGATGGTCGCGCTGCCGGCGTTGGACACATAGGCCACTCGACCGGACTTCGACACGGCCACCCAGCAGGTTGCCTGCTGCCCGGTCGCCAGTTGGTCCCGCTGAGCTGCGCGGCCGTCCGAGCGCAGTCTGAAGGTCGCCACCGAGTTGGTCCCGGCCTCACTCGCGACCAGATGTCCCCACCGATCGAAGTCGAACCCGAACGGCACCTGACCGGGCAACTCGGTGATCACCGGTGTGTCGGCGGGCGATCCGAGCAGACCCAGCGCAAAGGTCTCGATCGAGCTGCCGTCGCCCTTGGTGGTGATCACCAAATCATGGTTGCTCGGTGAGAACGCGATCTGCGCCGGCGTGCTGGTGAATTCGGGAGTCGCGTTCGGATCGAAGCCCAGCTCACGATGCCAGGACGGTACCTTGATCAAATGTCCGCCCAGGTCGAGGTAACCCTGGATCGAGCCGCCACCACGAGCATTCAGGACGTAGAGCAGGCCGTGCGACACCGCAATGCTGACAGGGAATTCCCCGCCGGAGTTGATCTCCTGCTGGCGTACGAGACGATGACCCCGGATCGCGAACGAGGTGATCGTGTTGCTGCCTGCGTTCACCGCGAACAGATGATCACCCGATCGGACGAGAGACGACTGCGAGGCCAGATGATCGACCTGGGCGCCGTCGAGGGCACCTCCCTTGCCGCCGGTCCGGTAGCTGCCGGCCTGGTGCAGCGCGCCGCTACCGGACCGGGTGTAGGTCACGATGGTGTTGTGGCTCAGTTCGTCGGTCTGTACGAAGACCGTGCCGGTCGTCGAGTGCGAGCTGGGCGCGCCCGATGCGGCCGGAACGGCCGTCAGCGCTGCCGTGGCAGCCAGCCCGGCGGCGACAGCAATACGAGATTTGATCTTCATCCTGGGTCCTCCAGTGGACGAAGTGGGCGACCCTGCTGGTCGCCGCGACTACGGCGCCGGAATCCACCGAACGCCAAGATCATCAACGCACAATCGAGACCGAGCATGATCATCGCGGAGGGTTTCGTCACTCACCGGTAAGAGCACGTCATCAGTAGGTAAGGACTGTCGGCCGGCCCGCGGCGGTCTGCGCTGGGCGCCCGAGCGACCGTTGATGATCCTGGCCTGCTCGGCTTGGGAACCGTCGGGTCGGAGATCACCGCAGCGAGCTCGTGCCGGGTTCGACGGCGGTCGATCAGGTGGCGTCCCAGAGCCGGCGGTAGTAGGTGATTCGGTCGTCGTCACGTGCGATGCCGTACGCGTCCAGCAGTTGGTCCTCGTGCGCCGGGTCGAAGTTCCAGGTCTGGCTGTAGGTGGCGATGGCGAGGTCGGCCCAGCGGTCGCCGACGCCGAGGCTGCCGAGATCGACGTGCCCGGCGCACCGGCCATCGGCGCCGATCAGGGTGTTGGGGGAGCAGGCGTCACCGTGGCAGACCACAAGATCATCTTCCGGCGGAGCCTGATCGATCAGCATCGTGTCCTCGGGCTTCTTGATCATCGGCGTCCGGTCGGCAATTCGCCAGGACCACGGACAGTGCGCGACCGGGAGCTGATCATGAAGGGCACGAAGTCCGGCACCGATCGCCCGGGCAGCGGTCAACGGGTCGGCCTTCCACCGCGGCGCAATCGCTGACTGGGCAGGGATTCCTACGGTGTGCAGCCAGGCCGACGTCGCCGAGTCGCGACCGTGGCCGAGCACCTCGGGCACCCTCGTCCAGGCACTGGCCCAGCGGAGCTTATCGGCCTCCAGACCAAGATCGATTTCCTCGTGGTCGGGCGCCCATTTCAGGTATTCCGTGCGCTCGCCGCGATCGAGACGATAGGTCCGGCCGCCGACGCCGTTGGCCCAGATCCAGCGGATCGGTGCACCGCCGGCCAACTCGGCCACCACCGGCGGCACGTCGGCGGTGGTCACAGCGCGATCGGGGTCGAACGAGAGGTCCGAGCCGGTGGAGGTGGTCACCGGATCAGAGCGGGATGTTGCCGTGCCGGCCGCGGGCACCGGTGTCGGCGGCCGCGATGGCCGCCGCGATCGCCGAACGGGTCGCGGCAGGAGCGACGAGCTCGTCCACAACGCCGATCTCGACCGCCTTCTCCACACCGCCGGCGATCCGTTCGTGTTCGGCGGCCAGTTCGGTCTCCAGCTGCGGGCGCAGATCCTCCGGCGTCGCCGCCAGCTTGCGTCGGTGCAGGATCCGGACGGCGGCCACCGAGCCCATCACCGCCACCTGCGCGCCGGGCCAGGCGAACACCTTGGTGGCGCCCAGGGAGCGAGCGTTCATGGCGATATAGGCCCCGCCGTACGCCTTCCGGGTGACGACGGTGACGCGCGGCACCACGGCCTCGCTGAAGGCGTGCAGCAGCTTGGCTCCACGGCGTACCACGCCGTCCCACTCCTGGCCGACGCCGGGCAGATAGCCGGGTACGTCGACCAGCACCACCAGCGGTACCCCGAAGGAATCACACATCCGGACGAACCGGGCCGCCTTCTCGGCGCTGAGCGAATCCAGGCAGCCGCCGAGGCGGAGCGGGTTGTTGGCGATCACGCCCACCGTGCGGCCACCGAGCCGGCCGAAGGCGATGGTGATGTTGGGGGCCCAGCGGGCGTGCAACTCGATCATGGTGTCGTCGTCCAGCAGCGCTTCCACCAGCGGATGCACGTTGTAGGCACGGTTGGTGGACTCCGGCAGCAGCGCAGCAAGATCATCATCACCGACCTCGCCGTCGATCTTGCGCTGATCCGACAGCAGCCCGATCAGCTTGCGGCCGCGAGCCAGCGCGTCGGCCTCGTCATCGGCGACCAGATGGACGACGCCGGACCGCCGGCCATGGGTGTCCGGGCCGCCCAGCCTGAGCATGTTGACGTCCTCGCCGGTGACCGAACGCACCACGTCCGGACCGGTGACGAAGATGCGGCCTTCCGGTCCCAAGATCACGACATCGGTCAGTGCCGGGCCGTACGCGGCGCCGCCGGCGGCCGGACCGAGCACGATCGAGATCTGCGGGATCCTGCCGGAGGCATGCGTCATCGCGTTGAAGATCTTGCCCACCGCATCCAGCGAGAGCACACCCTCCTGCAGCCGAGCGCCGCCGGCGTGCCAGATGCCGATGATCGGCAACTGCTCGTCCATCGCGCGCTGGTAGGCGTACACCACGGCCGCGCAACCGTCGTTGCCCATCGCACCGCCGGACATGGTCGCGTCCGAGCAGAACGCGACTACCTGGTTGCCATCGATCGTGCCCGTTGCGGCCAGCATGCCGGAGCCGTCGTCCTCGGTGATCAACTCCAGGCTGCCCTCGTCGAGCAACGCCGCCAGCCGCAGATTGGGGTTGCGCGGGTCGATCTCGCGGGCGAGCTTGGTGCCTTGTTGATCTTGCTTCGACTTCTGATCTTGGTCGGCGGTGGCCGATTGTTGATCTTGCTGCACGCTGTGGTCACGAATGACGGCAGTCATTTCAGTCTCCTGTGGCGTACTGATTCGTGAAGGCGAGGGCAACGTTGTGCCCACCGAAACCGAAGGAGTTGTTGATCCCGGCCAGATCACCGGCCGGCAACTCCCGAGCAGTGGTGGCGATGTCGATGCCGAGACCGGGCTCCGGATTGTCCAGATTGATGGTCGGCGGTACCACCTGCCGCCGCAGGGCGAGCAGGGTGGCGAGCGACTCCAGGGCGCCCGCGCCGCCGAGCAGGTGGCCGGTCATCGACTTGGTGGCGGTGACGATCGCCGTGGTGTCCTCGCCGAGGGCGTACCGGATCGAGGTCGCCTCGGCCGGGTCACCGGTCGGCGTTGAGGTCGCGTGGGCATTGACGTGGACGATGTCGGTCGGCGCCAGTTCGGCCTCCTGCAACGCCAGCTTCATCGCCCGGCCCTGGCTCAGCCCGGACGGGTCCGGCTGCACGATGTCGTACGCGTCCGAGGTCGTACCGGCCCCGGCGAACTCGCCGTAGATCCGAGCGCCCCGGGCCTGCGCGTGCTCCAGCGACTCCAGGACGAAGATCGCCGCGCCCTCGGCCAGCACGAAGCCGTCGCGGTCGCGGTCGAACGGCCGAGACGCGAGTTCGGGCTCGTCGTTGCGGCGGCTGGTGGCCTGCATCTGGCTGAAGGCGTTGATCGGCAGCGGATGTACGACTGCTTCGGATCCGCCGGCGACCACCACGTCGGCCCGGCCGAGCCGGATCAGATCCAGCCCCAGGGCGAGTGCCTCGTTGCTGGTGGCGCAGGCGGAGATCGGGGTGTGGGCGCCGGCCTGGGCGCCCAGCCGCATGCTCACCTGTGCCGCGCCCGCGTTGCCCATCAACATCGGCACGGTCAGCGGGCTGACCCGGCGCAGGCCCTTCTCCTTCTGCACGTCCCACTGGCCGAGCAGCGTGTGCATGCCACCGATGCCCGAACCGATGCTGGTGGCCAGCCGCTCCCGGTCGACGGGGTTGTCCTCGCCGAACCCGTACCCCGCGTCGGCCCAGGCCTGGTTGGCCGCAATGATCGCCAACTGGGCAAAACGGTCAAGCCGCCGAGCCTCGACCCGGTCGAGCACCTCGGACGGGTCCACGGCGAGTTGGCCGGCGATCCGGGACGGCAGATCCTTGGCCCAGTCGGCCTCGATCGGGCGGACGCCGGATTTGCCGGCGACCATTCCTGCCCAGGTGGATTCCACATCGCCGCCCAGTGGAGTGGTGGCTCCGAGGCCCGTGACGACTACAGGTTTCCGGGACATCAGCGAGAGCTCCTCGATTGTGCTGAACACGCCGACCAGCGGCGGGATGGGATGTTCGTTCCTACGTCAGCGCCCGGTCGGGAACGCCCGCCGGACGCCGACGATGATCTTCAAGATCAGGCAGCGGCGCGCTCGATGTAGGCGACGGCGTCTCCGACGGTCTTGAGGTTCTTGGCTTCCTCGTCGGGGATGCTGACGCCGAACTTCTCCTCGGCGGCGTAGATGATCTCGACCATCGACAGCGAATCGACATCAAGATCATCGGTGAACGACTTGTCCAGCTGGACATCGTCGGACGGTACGCCTGCGACCTCGTTGACGATGTCGGCCAGGTCGCTGCGGATCTCTTCGGTGGTTGCCATCTGGAGGTGTCTCCCTTGTGTTGTTGATCTTGCTCTGGTGCTCGATCGGTGGTGGTGGCTTCGATCCAGGAATTGTTCCCTGTGATCGCCGGACCGGGTGGTCCGAATTCAGTTGTCGATCAGGTACGAGCACGCAGGCTCGATCGTGATCATCATCGAGTCACCTCGGTTGCGTCGGCCGTTTCGACGACCGGGTGCAGCCTCAGCAGCGGCTGGCCGGGTGAGACGGGATCGCCGTCCTCGGCCAACCACTCGGTGATGATCCCGCCATGCGGAGCGCTGACCGGGATCTCCTCGCGGAGATTCTTCACGGCACCGATGGTGCTGTGCTGGGGAAGTACGGAGCCGACCTCCAGGTCATCGGTGCGGATGAACTGGCCCTTGCCCGGAGAAACCACGAGCCGCCAGGTCGGGTTGCTGTTGATCGGTCCGGAGGTGCCCGAGTCGGCATGCTTGCGGACGAATTCGGCGGCCTCACCGAGCTGGTCGGGGGTGTTCAGCGCGAACACCTCGACGCCCTTCAGGTTGCGCTTGACGATGCCGGTCAAGGTGCCGGCCGGCGGCATCTCAAGCAGCCCGGTCACGCCGAGGTCGGCCATCGTCGCCATGCAGAGGTCCCAGCGAACCGGGGAGGACACCTGACGGACCAGCCGCTGCAACACCTCGACCCCGTCGTGCACGACCTGGCCATCGGCATTCGACAGCAGCCGGGTGCGCGGGTCGTGGGTCGAGATCGCCTTGGCGAGATCGGCGAGGTGCGCAACGGCCGGCGCCATGTGCCGGGTGTGGAATGCACCGGCCACGCTGAGCTCGATCAACCGGGCGCGAGCCGGCGGGTCAGCCGCCAGTCGCTTCAACTCGGCGATCGTGCCGGCGGCGACGATCTGGCCGCGGCCGTTGTTGTTGGCCGCGGTCAGGCCGTACTCCTCGATCTTGGCCAGGACGTCGTCCGGGTTGCCGCCGATCACCGCGGTCATCGAGGTCGGGGTGACAGCGCTGGCTTCGGCCATCGCGTTGCCGCGTTCGCGAACGAGCACCATCGCCTGCTCGGCGGTCAGTACCCCGACTCCGGCCGCGGCGGTGATCTCGCCAACCGAGTGCCCGGCGGCGACGCCGATCGAGCCGAACGCGTCGGCAGGGTGTGGGAAGAGCTCGAGCGCGGCCAGCAGTCCGGACGCCACCAGCAGCGGCTGGGCGATCGCGGTATCGCGGATCGTGTCGGCATCGGCATCGGAGCCGTAGTGCGCCAAATCGAGACCACTCACCGCGGACAGCCAGGCCAGACGCTCGGCGAAGGACGACTCGGAGATCCATGGCTTGAGGAATCCGGGCGTCTGGGCACCCTGACCGGGCGCGACAATGGCGAGCACGGGACAACTCTTCCCTGCCATGCCACCGGGCGCCGTGCAGCGACACCACGAATCTCTTGACGTCAAGTTGTAAGAACCCTACAAACACCCGACCAGTGTGCGAACAGGTCTGGTGACGATGTCCCGGCAGCTGTGGCAGATGTGGCCAATGTGACGGCTGTGGTGATGGTTGCTCTGCGGGTTCGTACGGCGATGGCTGGTGGCAGGGAGAACTAGGCTCCCGGCCGCCTTCGGATGGCAATCGGCCCGTGGCTGGGCGACAGCCTGTGCCGCTCGGAGGGGTGCACTCGGGGTCCGGCCTCAGCAGGTGACCTACCGCGTGCGGCGCCAAAGGCTGGAGAAGTTGATCATCGACGGCTTCGGCGAGGTCCGCCGGGCAGTCCTCCCCGCGGCTCATGAGCGGTCCGCGCGCTCCGGCAACGTTGCGTCCGTGTTCGAGAGTGCGATAAGCCACCATTCCGGGTCGCCGCACCCATCGAGTGTGCGCGGAACCACCATTTCCGGCCTCAAACTCGCGTGAACCGGTGGACTGGCGCACTCTCGCTGGCGCGCTGGCGGTCGGATGGTGGATTGACGCACTCTCGGTGGCCTGCTGGCGGGGGCGTGATGCCGAAGTCGTCTGTGGTTGGAAA
>DATCVL010000554.1:0-9013 GCA_036566865.1 Microlunatus sp. | reverse complement strand
TCGGCGACTCGCTGAACGGACAGTTGATCAAGCTCGATCGATCCGACGAACAAACCGCCCAGCTGGCGATCATCGTCACCGCAGCCGCCAGCGATCCACCGGTCGACGGGCAGCGGCTGGAGCGGCACGTCCAATTTGATCTTGCTCTGAACGATCACGCGACCGGCACCGTGATCGCCGGCCCGAACAGCACCGGCACCGACGGCACCGATGTCGCCACCGTGCGTACCGATCCGGACAGCAGGACCGTGCTCAGCACCGTTGATGTGGCCGATCTGCCCAGCGGCGTGACGACGGTTGTGATGGCCGGTCGGGAGCAGCTCGACGGTGGGCAGGGACACTACGGCGCCAGCAACGCCGACGCGCCCGCCCCGGAGCTCAGATGAGTCGCCCGGCGCGGACGCGGAAGGGAGCTGCCGCGCTGATCGGTGGCCTGGTCGCTGCCAGGTTGTCGTACGCCATCAGCCGGGCCGGGACCGCTGCGGCACCGGCTCGCTGGCGGCGGACCAACCATGCCGGTGAGACCGTGACCTTGCTCGAGGGGCCTGCGGCCGCGGCCGGGGCATTGGCCGGTGTGCTGACCCAGCAGGCAGTCGGGGACCATCCCGCAGCGGCCCGGACCGCACTGGCTCGAGGTGTCGCGATCGCCGGATCGGCGGCTGTTGGAGCGTACGACGATCTGGCCGGATCGACACAGGCCAAGGGATTCCGCGGACATCTCGGTGCGCTGCGTCGTGGGGTGATCACCAGCGGCATGATCAAGTTGTCCGGGATCGGTGTGTCCGCGCTGGCCTGCGCAGTGATCGACTCCGGCGACCGGAGTGGCACCCGCCGGGTCGCCGAGGTCATGATCAACACCGCGCTGATCGCCGGCACCGCCAATCTGACCAATCTGCTGGACCTTCGTCCCGGCCGCGCTGCGAAGATGATCATCGCTCTCGGGCTGCCGGTCGGCGCGTTCCCCCTGGTCGGCGCGGCAGCCGGCGTGCTCGAAGATGATCTTGCCGGACGGTCGATGCTGGGGGACTGCGGCGCCAACGCGCTCGGTGCCGGGCTGGCCGCGTCGGCGACCCGGCTGCCGGCACCGGTTCGGTTGCTCGCGCTGGCCGGCGTGGTCGGGCTGAATCTGGCCAGCGAACGGGTCAGTTTCACGGCGGTGATCGCGCGCAACGACGTACTCCGGACCCTGGACGAACTCGGTCGCCCGCTGCCCGGGACGACGACCGATCGCGCCCCCGATTCCACCGGAACTTTCCAGTCCGCGCGGGATGTCGACGGGCCGGTCGGCCCGGCGGACCGCTCGAACCAGCGCCACGATCAAGACCGACCCGATGAGCGCTAGCGCGCCCGATCGAGTCGGCGGCAGCAGGAGCGGGTTCGCGCAGGTCGCCGCCGGAGTGGCGGCGCTGACGCTGGCGTCACGGATCGTCGGGTTCGGCCGCTGGCTGGTGTTCTCCAAGACAGTCGGCGACACCTGCCTGGGGGACGCGTACAACTCGGCCAACCAACTGCCCAACGTGCTGTTCGAGATCGCCGCCGGCGGCATCCTGGCCAGCGTTGTCGTGCCGGTGATCAGCCGACAACTCGCCCAGGACAAGGGCAGGATCGCCAACCGGACCGCGTCGGCGCTGCTGTGCTGGACGCTGATCGTGCTGACCCCGTTCGCGATCGGGGCGATGCTGCTGGCACCGGTCTACGCCCGGACCTTCGTCCAGTCGCGGTGCTCCGGTGCGGTCGACGTCGCGGCCTCGTTGCTGGTGATCTTCGGCCCACAGATCTGGCTGTACGGGTTGGCCGTGGTCAGTGCCGGCGTGCTGCAGGCCCATCGCCGATTCGTTGCGGCCGCGGCCGCGCCGCTGGCGTCCAGTGCCGTGGTGATCACCACCTATCTGGTGTTCGCGCAGGTCGCCGACCCGGCCGGCCGCGACGATCCCGCCAGGCTGCAGTCGACCGCGCTCGCGGTGCTGGGTTGGGGCACCACGGCCGGAGTGCTGGTGCTGGCGTTGGTGACTCTGGTGCCGCTGCTCCGGATGCGGCTCGGGCTGCGTCCGACGCTGCGGTTCCCGGCCGGGGTGCCACGGGTGGTGATCTCGATGGCGGGCGCCGGGCTGGCCGGTCTGGTGATGCAACAGCTCAGTGTGATGACCGGCATGTTCGCCACCAAGCAGTCGATGATCGCCGGCGCCTGGACCCGGGCCACCTGGGCCAGCGCGGTCTACCTGTTGCCGTACGCGGTGTTGATCTACCCGTTGCATCAGTTGATCTTCCCCCGATTGGGTGCGGCGGCGGCGCGGGGCCGGGCCGAGGTCGATCGGGTGCTGGCGGCGATCGCGCCGGTGCTGGTGACCCTGGCCGCTCTGGGCGCGGGATTGTTGATCGCGGTCTCCATCCCGGTGTCCCGGCTGTTGGTGCTCGGGCCGGGCTCCGGTGACGCGATGACGTTGGCGGTACCGATCATCTGTTACGCCCCGGCGGTGATCGGGTTCGCCCTGATGGGCCTGGCCACCCGGACCTTGTTCGCCGAGCATCGTGCCCGCGCCGCCGGCATCACCACCGCCGTCGCCTGGGCGACGGTGATCATCGCCATCGTGGTGATCACCGCGCTGGTTCCGGCGGACTGGGTCGTGGCCGGCATTGCCGCCGCGAACTCGATCGGCATGATCGCGGGAGCCGTCGTCGGCTGGCTGATGATCAACGGGGCGGCGGCAGCCGACTCGACAGCGCGAGGGGCGGCGACTGCGGCACCCGACTCGACGGCGCCGAGCCGACGCATGCTTCGACCGATGCTGATCGACATCCCGGCGGCGTTGCTGGTCGGGGTCGCCGTGTGTTGGGGTGGGCGGTTCTTGCTCGATGCCGACCTGCTCGGTTCGGTCCTGGGTGCGATCGGCACCGCGCTGGCCTGCATCGTCGGCTACGGCTTGCTGATCTTGTTACTGGACCGCACTTCGGTGAAGTCCTTGTTGGCCCTGCGCGGAGGGAGTTCATGATCAACACCAAGACGACCGAACGCCACGGTGGGGGCGTCGCTCAGCTGCTGATGCTGGCCGCCGTGGTGCTGGTGTTGATCATCGGGCTGCTGGGTCCGTCAGCGGCGCAGGCGAAACTTCCCGGCGGTCCGGCCTGGATTCCTCCGTACCACTTCACCGCACATCCCGGCCCGATGCTGGTCACGCTGGTGCTGATGGCGGCGATGGTGATCGGCGGGGTCGGGCTGTTGCTGGCGATGCGGGCGCTGGACCTCGGCTGGCGTCCGGATGTCAGGAGGTTGACCTGGGCCGGGTCGGTCGGCACGGTGTTGATGATCTTGGTGCCGCCGATGGGATCGACCGACGTGTTGATGTACGCGGGCTATGGCCGATTGGCGACGACCGGCCGCAATCCGTACGTTGACGTGGTCCGGGACCTGATCGACAGTGGCGACCCGATCGGCCTGGCCACCGTCGGGATCCGGTGGGTGACCACCACCTCGGTGTACGGCCCGGTGATGACCTGGCTGCAGACTGCCGCATCCTGGATCGGCGGCAGTTCGGTGCACACCACGGTCTTCGTGATCACCCTGGCCGGTGCGGTGGCGTACCTGATCACCGGCGTGCTGCTGCGGCGACTGGCCGGAGATGATCAACTCAAGCAGGCCCGGGTGGCGCTGCTGTGGACGGCCAACCCGGTGCTGCTGTTCATCGCCGTCAACTCCGGCCACGCCGACACCATCGGCATCGTGTTCGCCGTGGCGGCGCTGCTGACGTTGTCCCGGCAACGCTGGATCCCGACCGGCGTACTGGTCGGGCTGGCCTGCGCGGTCAAGATCACTTTCGGCCTGTACGTGCTGGCGTTGATCTTGGTGCTCTACCGGTTGCCGCGTCGGCTGGCGTCGGTGTTGATCAGCGGACTGGTGGTCGGCGCGGCCTGTTACGCGATCGTCGGGCCACAGGCCATCCACTCCACCCTGTTGGCGGGCAGCAAGTATGCCTCCGCCAGCCCGCTGCGCTGGCCTCTGTATCCGCTCAGCGCGTTGATCGGGCTGGACACCGGAGCCACCGTGATCGTGATCGTCGGTTGGCTGTTGCTCTTCGTCTTTGCCGCATTGCTCTACCGGACGATTCGCCCCGACCGGACGCCGGCGTCGGATCCGCAACGGCCCGACGGCGACCTGTTGGCCCGGGTGCTGCCGATCGTCGTGGTGCTCAACGTCGGCTGGGTGCTGACCTCGGCCTACGCGCTGCCGTGGTACGACGTGGCAGCATGGGCGCCGCTGACTCTGCTGCTCGGCGCCGGGCTGATCGATCGGGTGCTGCTGATCCGGACGGCCGTCCTGGTCTGTGCCTACCTGCCCGGTGCGGCCTACGCATTCCCACCCGCGACCGAGTTGCTGACCGACGTAGCGCGCAATGTCGTCGGTCCGGCCGTGAGTCTGATCCTGATGGGCGTCGTGGTCTGGCGGGCCGTCCGCCGCCCAGCCGCCCGCGACCGATCCGCGTTGCTGCGCTGATCGGTTGTCGGGCTGATCGGTTGTCGGGCTGATCGCGGGGCGGCGGACGATCCGGCGCACGGATTCGGCGACACGGCCGGCGGCGTGGTCGATGATTCGACGAAATCGGGCTCTGGGACTTAGGCTGGAGGTCCGTGGATACTCCTTCTCCGACCAAGCACGTATTCGTCACAGGAGGAGTCGCCTCCTCTCTCGGCAAGGGCCTGACCGCTTCCAGTTTGGGAAGCCTGTTGGTGGCCCGTGGACTCCGGGTCACCATGCAGAAGCTGGACCCGTATCTCAACGTCGACCCGGGCACGATGAACCCCTTCCAGCACGGTGAGGTGTTCGTCACCGAGGACGGTGCGGAGACCGATCTGGATGTCGGCCACTACGAGCGGTTCCTGGATCGCAACCTGCCCGGTGACGCCAACGTGACCACCGGCAAGGTCTACTCGACGGTGATCGCCAAGGAACGCCGCGGCGACTACCTCGGTGACACCGTCCAGGTGATCCCGCACATCACCAACGAGATCATGGATCAGATGCTGCGGATGGCCGAACCGGGCCAGGACGGCGCTCCGATCGACGTGGTGATCCACGAGATCGGCGGGACCGTCGGTGATATCGAGTCACAACCATTTCTTGAGGCCGCCCGTCAGGTGCGGCACCTGGTCGGTCGCAATCAGGTCTTCTTCCTGCATGTCTCGCTGCTGCCGTACATCGGTCCGAGCGGTGAGCTGAAGACCAAGCCGACCCAGCACTCGGTGGCCGCGCTGCGGCAGGCCGGCATCCAGCCGGATGCGATCGTCTGCCGCGCCAACCGGGAGATCCCGGACTCGGTCAAGCGGAAGATCTCGTTGATGTGTGACGTCGACGAGCAGGGCGTGATCGAGAACATCGACGCGCCGAGCATCTACGACATCCCTCGGGTGCTGCATTCGCAGGGGCTGGATGCCTACGTGGTCCGGCAGTTGGACCTGCGTTTCCGTGACGTCGACTGGACCCGCTGGAACGACCTGCTGGAAAGGGTGCACAACCCGAAGGAGGAGGTCACCATCGCCCTGGTCGGCAAGTACATCGACCTGCCGGATGCGTACCTGTCGGTGGTTGAAGCGCTGCGTGCCGGCGGCTTTGCCAACCGGGCCAAGGTGAATGTGCGCTGGGTCCGTTCCGATGACTGCGAAACCCCCGAAGGTGCCGCGCATGCACTCGGTGACGTGGACGGTGTCTGCGTGCCCGGCGGGTTCGGGATCCGTGGCGTGGAAGGAAAAGTCGGCGCGATCGAGTACGCCCGCACCCAGCGGATCCCGATTCTCGGGCTCTGTCTCGGGCTGCAGTGCATGGTGATCGAAGTGGCCCGTAATCTGGCCGGACTGGTCGGCGCGGATTCCAGCGAGTTCACCCCTGACACCGAGTATCCGGTGATCGCCACCATGGCCGAGCAGGTCAAGATCGTTTCCGGTGGCGGTGATCTCGGTGGCTCGATGCGGCTCGGGTCGTATCCGGCCGAGCTGGTCGGCGGCACCATCGTGGCCAAGCAGTACGGCACCACCGAGGTGACCGAACGGCACCGTCATCGCTACGAGGTCAACAACACCTACCGGGAGCGACTGGAAGAGGCCGGCCTGGTGATCAGCGGCACGTCGCCGGACTCGACCCTGGTCGAGTTCATCGAGCTGGATCGCTCCCAGCATCCCTACTTCGTCGCCACCCAGGCACACCCGGAACTGAAGTCGCGGCCGACTCATCCGCATCCGCTCTTCGTGGGGCTGATCGAGGCCGCTCTGGAGCGCAAGCTCGCCACCCGGCTGCCGGTGGACGGGGAAGACGCGTGATCCCCGAGCAGGACAAGTTGATCATCGGCGCGGACGAGTTGATCGACAGCCCGGAGTCCTGGCCGGTGAAGTCGACCGAGCGACTGGCCAGCGGAGCGGTGTCCTCCTTCGTCAAGGAGGAGATCCTGACCCCGGACGACGAGGTGCTGGATCGCCAGTTCACGCTGCATCCGGGGGCGGTCGGCATCCTCGCCCTTGATGATCATGATCGGGTCGCGTTGGTACGGCAGTACCGGCACCCGGTCCGGCATCGGTTGATCGAGCCACCGGCCGGGCTGTTGGACGTGGACGGCGAGGACTACCTGGTCGGCGCCCAGCGGGAGCTGGCCGAGGAGGTCGGGCTGGCGGCTTCGGACTGGCGGGTCCTGGCCGAGGAGTTCACCTCACCGGGTGGCCTGAGCGAGAGCATGCGGATGTATCTCGCCCGTGACCTGTCCGACGCTCCGGCTCCGGAGGGGTTCGTCAAACACGGCGAGGAGGCCCACATGGACATCGTCTGGGCGAGCCTTGTTGATCTTGTCGACGGTGTGTTGGCCGGTCGGCTGCACAGTCCGACGCTGGTGGTGGGCGTGCTGGCGGCCTGGGCTGCCAAGACCCGGACCGGTTTCGATCTGCTGCGTCCGGCCGACGCACCCTGGCCGGCGCGAGAGGAACTGCTCCGTCGACAGACCGACTACCGCGATCGCTGACCGGCCGGTGCCGAAGATCATCAACCGGATGAACTCCGTGATATCTTGACGTCAAGATATTGGGAGGTTTCGGATGATCGTCGGTCTTGATCATGTGCAGGTGGCGATCCCGCGGAACGGCGAGGACATCGCGCGGGCGTTCTACGGGGAGCTGCTGACGATGCAGGAGATCGCCAAACCTGCTGCCCTGGTTGGGCGCGGGGGCTGTTGGTTCGAGTCGGGCGATGCCGTCCTGCATCTGGGCGTCGAGGAACCGTTCGCACCGGCCCGCAAGGCCCACCCGGCCTTCCTGGTTGTTGATCTTGATGCGCTCGAGCAGCGCTTGACCGATGCGGGCAGCGAGTGTGTCCGATCTGACGGCGAGATCGAGGGCGTACGCCGCTTCCATACCCGTGATCCCTTCGGCAACCGGATCGAATTCCAGCAACGCTGACGCAGCCGGTGCCGATAACCGGTAGAGCCGGTACTGGCGGTTCGTTAGCGTGCCGGTGTGATTCGGGTTGCCAACGTGCAGGATGCCGAGGCGCTGCAGCGGTCGTGTTATCCGAGTGCCCCGGTGGAGTTGATCACCGGCTGGTGCCGGGAAGCCGAATCGGCCGATCACGTGCTGCTGGTGGCGGTGGACGGAAATGATCTTGCGATCGGGAACTGCACGCTGACCCGTCACCAGCATCGGTTGGAGCGGCATCGAGCCGAGATCGGCGGCTTCGTGATCAGCCGGGAACATCGAGGCACCGGGGTGGCGCGACAGTTGGTGGAGGCCTGCGCCGACTACGCGCGGGAGCAGTGGGACGCGGTGATCCTGGAATTGTCCGTCCGCGGCGGCACCCACGCCGAGGACGCCTATCGGGGCCTGGGGTTCGTCGAATGGGCGAGGATGCCGGCAGGCTTCCATGATCACGACACGATCTATGACGATGTCCGGCTGTATCGACCTGTGTAGCGATGGCGATTGCGTGCGGCGCGCGGACGTCGCCAGCACCGGACCCGTGATCACCAACCGCTGACCCGGGCGGTAGCGTCCTGACGTGCCGATCCGAAACCTGACTGCCGACGAGATCCACCGCATCTACGGGCCCTGGCTGACCAGGACCCCGGCCGACGTCGCGGCCCTGTTCGCCGGGTATCCGGGCCGATGGTGGATCGCGGGTGGCTGGGCGATCGAGGCCTTCACCGGGATCGAGCGAGCGCACGGTGATCTTGACCCCAGCATCCCGCGACGTGACCTCGCGTTGCTTCGCCGGCACCTGTCCGGTCGGATCGACCTGTGGGCCGCCGATCAGGAGACGATGCGGATTCTTCTTCCCGACGATGCCGACGACGACGCCCCACTGCCCGACAGCTGCGAGAACATCTGGGCTCGCAACAGCGGGGGCGATCCGTGGGAGTTCGACATCATCCTGATGAACACCACCCGGGACACCTGGATCTACAAACGCGACCCGCGGGTCACCCGACCCATCGACGAGATCGTCTGGTCCCGGAACGGGATCGACTATCTGAGGCCGGAGATCCAACTGCTGCACAAGGCGCGCGGGCTCCGTACCAAAGATCAACAGGACTTCGATGCGGCCTGGCCGCTGTTGGCCGTCGAGGATCAGCAGTGGTTGCGAGACGCGCTCTCGTTGACCCAACCCGAGCATCCCTGGCTCGCTCGGATGTGATGCCCGGCACGGATCGACCCGGCCGTCCAACGGCACCGGGGGAGAATCGCACCGTGGTCGGTGCAGATCTCACCCGTACGTGGTAGGCGCGCGGAGCGGCAGGACAGTCCGGTGTCTGCACCGGCCCCGCCCCCACCGGTGATCAGCCGTGCCGACTGGACGGAGTCTCCACCCGGGTGCAGGGATCCTGACAGCCCGCGTTGACGGCCGGCAGGGAGTGGGCAGCCGCCGGTGCGGCTCGTCGAATGGTCAAGGCGGCCGTCAGCCCGCCGAGTCCGCACAGCACGGCGGAGATCGCCATCGCCGTGGCGAACCCGGACCCGAGTGCCTGTTCGGAGGACATGTCGATGCCGG
>DATCVL010000553.1:0-19281 GCA_036566865.1 Microlunatus sp. | reverse complement strand
GTCCGCCGAACGTCTCGATCGAGCACAGTCCGCCGTGCAGAAGAAGCAAAGCCTCGCCCGAACCCACCGCCTCGTAATACGTCCGCACCCCCGCCGCGTCAACGTAGTCCTTCACCTGCGGATCCCCCGATGTCACCACTGTGATCCCCCTCGGCTCAGCGACCATCGCTGCTGTCATTGTCCTCGCGCTCAGCACCGCCCGGACCAGATTCGGCCGATCCCTGCTGGTTGCGGCCAGGAGTCGTGCAGCCAGGGTGATCAGATGAAGATCGAGAAGTTGGTGACAAAGGCCGGGCTCCCTCCGATCCGGAGCATCCGTCCGCTCACCAAATGGCTGCGGCATGGACAACATCCTCAATCTCGTCACCCTCT
Organism: Microlunatus sp.; assembly: GCA_036566865.1. GTDB lineage: Bacteria > Actinomycetota > Actinomycetes > Propionibacteriales > Propionibacteriaceae > Microlunatus. The sequence goes on along the minus strand of DATCVL010000553.1, from coordinate 18,909 downwards.
CGGATGATCGCCAAGTGCTGGCTCGACAACCGATCGGGGCAGCAATGGCCGCCGGTTCGGCGAGTGCATGGCGGCCATTCACACAGTGCGATTCCCCGCGCTGCTGCGCGGCGAGGTCGGGCCCACCACGACCATGCTTTGCCCCGCCGACCCTGCCGATGACCTTCAGGCGTCGCTGAACGAGAGCGGGATGAAGGCCGAACTGCGACGCCGACATGATCCGCTGGAACGCTGGGCGACGTCACTACCGGACCGCCTGCGCCACGCCCCATCCACCTGCGGCGCTTGAAGATCAAATACAAGATCAACGCGAACACCGGCATCAGCGCGGTCGCCGTCGGATACCCCAACAGCCAAGGCAATTCGGGCATCACCGGGTCGCGCAGCTACCGCTACGCTCGGCTCGCCGTGGTGGCGACGATCCGAACCGGAGATGCACGATGCGACCTCTCATCCTCAGCGGCGGACCCGCGGTTGGAAAGACCACCTGAGGTCGGGCGCTCGCGCTCGAGCGTGATCGCGCCGCCTATATCGACGCCGACGACGTACGCCAACTCGTGGTCTCCGGCGCCGAGACCTTGTGGAATGGCCCGGAAGGCGAAGCCCAACTGCTGCTCGCAGCACGCAATGTCTCGGCAATGGCCCAGAACTTCCGTCGCGCCGGCTTCGAGATCACGATCGCCGACTTCGTCACCGATTCATCGCTGGACGTCTACCGCCAAGGCCTACCCGACTGCTTCGTCGTGCACCTGCGGATCTCGATCGCGGGCGCGCAGGAGCGGGCGAGGACCCGACGGGTCTATCTGACCGACGACGAATTCGATCTTCTGCATCGCATGGTTGCCAGCCCGCCGGACGTCGACCTCGTGGTTGACGTCGAGGGGCTGACTCCGGATCAGCAACTCCGGCAGATCCGAGATGCGTGGACTGCTGCGTGACTCCGCCGCGGAGGTTGCCCAACTGGCCCGCGTCGTCATGGCCCGTGCCGTGAGGAACGCGAAGCGAGGTGACCGAGGAGCGCCCGGGACAGCCGGCAAGCTCACGGCCCGGATCGCAGGATCGCCGGCCCGGCGCAGCTCAGAGGACGGCCGGGGCAGTCGATCAACGAGGCGAGTTCATTCCTTGGAATAACATTCCGGAGAATCATGTTGGCCCAGCCATGGAGTTCTTTGACGTGTTGGTGCGGTACGAGATCGCACTGTGGAATGCCGTGGACGGCCAATTGGGCGCGTCCGGGCGGGTGAGCCTGGCCCGGCTCCAAGCACTACGGGTCGTGGAGTCCTTCGCCGGCCGATGCCGAGTGCAGGACATCAGTGATCGACTCGGGATCACCGCCGGCGCGGTGAGCAAGCTGGTGGACCGGCTCGAGCACGACGGGTTGGTCACCCGCACACCGAATCCGGGCAATCGACGGTCGTCGCTGCTGCAACTGACAGCCGACGGAGCCGAGGAGCTGGCTGCCGCACAAGCTGTCGGTGATCGGATTATGGGGATCGCCGTCGGCGATGAGGATCTTGAACCGTTGACTACAGCCTTGCAACGGTTGGAGACCCACCTTTCGGGTGCTCAGATCGGGGTGCAGGCATGAGCGGCACCATGCGCGCGGTCGTACTCGATCACCCGGGGCCGCCCGAAGCACTGCAGATCCGCGACATCCCCAAGCCCGAGCCAAAGTCCGGCGAAGTTCTGATCCGCGTCAGGGCGTTCGGGTTGAACCGTTCGGAGCTGCACTTCCGACAAGGCTTGGCGACCAGCGGCAGCTTCCCTCGCGTCCCTGGCATCGAGGCCACCGGAATCGTGGAGGCCGCACCCGGAGGCGAGTTCAACCCTGGTGACCAGGTGGTCACCATGATGGGCGGGATGGGCCGCACCTTCGACGGCGGCTACGCCGAGTACGTCTGCGTACCTGCTGCCCAGGTGATCGCCTTCCACAGCGACTTGGGCTGGGACCAACTCGGCGCGGTTCCGGAGATGGTGCAGACGGCCTACGGTTCACTCACCGTTGGCGTGGCTGCCCAACCCGGTCAATCACTGTTGATCCGTGGCGGTACGTCCTCGGTCGGACTCGCCCTGGCCGTACTGGCCAAACAGTCGAACCTGACGGTTTATGCGACCACCCGACGCCCTCAAGCGGCCGCGCTGCTTCGTCGCACCGGAGTGGATCAGGTGATCATCGACAACGGCGATATCGCCGGCGCCGTCCGCGAGATCGAGCCCGACGGCCTGGACGCCGCGGTCGAACTGGTCGGCGTCAACGTACTGCGCGACACCCTGAAAGCCGTTCGTCCTGGAGGGACCGTCTGCTTCACCGGCATGCTGTCCGATCAATGGGCCATCCCGGACTTCTACCCGATGGACTGGTTGCCCAACGGCGTCCGGCTCACCGCCTACTCCGGTGAAGCCAATGAACTCCCGGCGGCGAGCTTGCAAGCCTTCCTGGATGCGGTCGCTGCCGGCACCGCGACGATTCCGGTCGGCCGCGTCTACCCGCTCGACCAGATCGTCACCGCCCACCGCGACATGGAAGCCGGGATCATCGGCGGCAAGGCCGTCGTACTTCCCTGACCGACTCACGAGCCCGGCCGGCCGATCGGCGTTACGTTGACGGACCGGCCGCCGCCGTCTGCCATCCAACGGCTGACCCGTCCCGACCGGTCTCCGGAGTGTCGGAAGCTCCCAGAACCCAGGCCGAGTTGTCGGCGATGAAATCGTGGGGAAAGCCCAGCTCGATCGCGGAGGCGCTCGTCAATCGGTCGAGCGCCTCTGCCGGGATCTTGGCCTCCAGTGCCCCGAGATTGTCGCGGAGTTGGTCCGCATTTCGCGCGCCAAGGATGGGGTGCAGCCTCGGCGATCGGGACACCACCCAGCCGATGGCGACTTGTGATGGTGTGAGTCCGGTCTGACCGGCGACCTCTTGTACGGCGCTCACCAGAGCCGACTCCCGTGGCGATTGACGGTGGGCACCGAGCCGAGCGGACCCTGGTGCCTGCGGGCCGGCGTACTTTCCGGTGAGCATCCCACCGTTCAGCGGTCCCCAGGCGGCGACGGACAGCCCGAGTTCCTCGGCCATCGGCAGCAGCTCACGTTCGATGTCTCGGTTGAGCAGGCTGTACGGGATTTGGACGCCGACGAATTCCACCCATCCGCGCCACTCGCTGAGCGCGTTCGCACGCGCGATCACCCAGGCAGGTGCGTCGGAGATCCCGACGTAGAGCACCTTGCCCGCGGTGACGACATCGTCGAGGGCTCGCATGGTCTCTTCGATCGGTGTGTGGCGGTCCCACATGTGCACCCACAGGAGATCGAGGTGATCGGTGCGCAAGCGCCGCAGGCTGTTCTCCAGTGTCCGGCGGAGGTTGCGGCGCGAGTTGCCGCCGCCCTTCGGGTCGTCCGCGGATCGGGTGACCGTGTACTTGCTGCCGAGCACGACCCGGTCGCGGCTGTTGCCCAGCAGTCGACCCAGGAACTCCTCGCTGGCACCGCCGCGATAATTCGATGCGGTGTCGATGGTGGTGCCGCCGGCGTCCAGATATGCCGCGAGGATGCGACGGCACTCCTCGATCGGAGCGCCAATGCCTCCCTGCTCTCCGAAGGTCATCGTGCCCAGGATGGCGCGAGACACGCGCAGGCCGGATCGGCCGAAGGTGACGTGTTCCATCAGTGCCCCTCGAGAAGATCGGCCAGGCGACTTTCGACTTCCTCGATCGGCACTTGTCGCAACTGCTCATCGAAGGCCCACCGATGGCCTGACGGGTCGAGCACCTCCCCCGTCCGTACGCCCCAGAACTCGTCACGGACCTCTTCGCTGACGGTTGCGCCGACAGCCAGAGCCCGGGCCATCGCCGCATCGGCATCCTCGACCGTGAGTCGATATGCGGCCGCCGAGGTCCCACTGACCGCCGGGCTGGCCAACGTGCTGCCCGGAACGGCAGCCGCCATGGCGAGGGGCACACCATGAAGGTCGAGCTCGGCGGTGGCGATGGTGCCATCCGGCAGCCGGAGGACTCGGGTCACCGTGGCGCCCAGAGCCTGCTCGTACCAGGCGATGCTGGATCGAACATCGTCGACGATCAGGTGCAGGGCGAAGTTGGGCACGGTGGTGGGTGACGGATCCATCTGTTCCTCCAGGTCGACCTCGGACATCTCATCAGTACGACGACAGGGCGTCACATAAGGTGAGGCCCCGGCACCCCGCTGTTGGCCGATCGTGGCAGGAGGACATCAGTATTGCCTCCAGATGCGGAGCTTCTCAGGGTTACGCATGACCCAAAGCCTCTGAACCTGATCGTCGATGATGTCGAAGGCGTACACAGCGACCGTCACACCATGATCGATTGCAACCAGGCCCGGCTGACCGTTCACCGTTCGCTCGAGCAGATTGAGCTCCCCGGCCCGCCGCGCGAGGTCCACCAGGAAACCGGCGATCTGCCGGCTACCTTCGATCGGCACCGGTGAGGCAGCGACTCGACCGCCCCCGTCGGCTGTCGCGATCGCCGACGGATCGAGAAGTCCGATCAGGGCCGCGATGTCCTTGGCTTCCCAAGCCCGCTTGAACTTACGGACCACGGCTGCGCGTTCGGCCGCGGGTTGCGCGGTCGGCCTCGCGTCCCGGACTCGGCGCCTGGCCGACGATGCCAACTGGCGGCAAGCCGCCGGTGTCCGTCCGACGATCTCGGCAACCTCGGTGAATCGGTAACCGAACACATCGTGCAGCAGGAAGCTCACGCGCTCGGCCGGGGTCATCGCGTCGAGCACAACCAGGAAGGCCATGTCGACCGACTCATCGAGGGTGATCCGATCCGCCGGGTCGGCTATCGGCGGAAGCATTCCGCCCGACCACTCCGCGGCGTCGGGCACGGGCTCGGGCAGCCACTCACCGACATAGCGCTCCCGCCGGTGACGTGCCGAGCCGAGGAGATCGAGGCAGATGCGCGTGACCACAGTGTTCAGCCAGGCACCTGGTGAATGGATGGCGGCCTGCTGATCCCGGGAGAGTGCGAACCACCGGGCATAACCCTCCTGCACCGCATCCTCAGCATCAGCAAGCGATCCGAGGAGCCGATAGCCGAGATTGATCAATACCCGCTCTTCATCGAGGACCGCGAGCGCACGACCGACGGCATCGCCGGTTGCCGGCTCGTCTGGTCCGAATCGAGAATCCATGGTGCCCCGTTCTTGCACTGGCCGAGAGGTGCTGCTGGTCGCCGTCCTTCATGTCCTCGACGGAGCAGGTGATCGAACTGTGAGTCATCGAGTGGCTGACGGCAACGGCGTATCGCTCTGCATCCGAACGCCTCACACGGTCAGCAAGGTCTTGCCGATCACCGATCGTGCCGCCATCGCGGCGTGCGCATCGCCGGCCCGCTCGAGCGGAACCTGCTGACCGATCTGCGGCTGAATCGCTCCACGCGCGAGCAACTCCAAGCCTTCAGCGGTGAGCCGACGCCAGGTCGCCTCGTCCAACTGGGTGTCGACTCCGACCGTCCTGATGCCGCGGCTATGCCGGGCAGAACCGAAAGTGCCACTGGCGGCGCCATGACCGGCAAACATGCCGCCGTCGGCGATGAGTCCGAATGCCGTCGTCCCGATGTCGCCACCGGCGCCGTCGAACACGACATCGAAGGGACCACCCGCGCGGCTGCCCCAGTCCGGTAGCCGATAGTCGACGGCCACATCGGCACCGAGTCTGCGTACGGCCGCAACCTTGCGTTCGCCGCCGGCCGCACCACTCACGCGCGCACCGGCCGCCTTCGCCAGCGGTACGAACCAATGGCCCAGGCTGCCGGCAGCAGCCGTCACCAACACCCGGGATCCGGCGCCGAGTTCGGCTCGCTCGAGTCGATCCAGTGCCAGCACACCATCGTGCAGGGCCGCGATCGCCACCGCGAGATCGAGGCCGTCCGGCACCCGCGTCGCTTCCACCGCCAGCACGGCCACTTCCTCTGCATAGGCGCCCTCGTCACCGGTCCGGGCCACCACGCGCTCCCCCACTCGCCGAGCGTCGACGCCACCGCCGACCGCAACGATCTCCCCGGCTACTCCGGTCCCCGGCACCCACGGCGGCCTCATCGGGAAGAACCCCGCACCCCAACCAGACCGCAGCTGAGTGTCGAGGAACAGCACCTCGATCAGACGAACCGCAATCAGCACCTCTCCCCGACCGAGCACAGGCGTCGGCAACTCGACTTGCTTCAAGACCTCGGGACCGCCGAAACGACTGACCTCTATCGCACGCATAGCCCAGTTCTAAACGCTCAACTGCACTTGAGGTCAACACAAGATCATGGATCAGTCCGAAGAACTCGGGCTCCAGATCACAGCCGACCGGCTGCTGGCGGTCGAACACAAGGCCGAAGTCAACGGTCGACCCTCGAGTCTGCAGTTCGTCTTCGCTGCGGAATCCCCAGTCGACGAAGGCACCGTGCTGAAGCTGCAACCCGACGAGATCGCCGAAGCCCATTGGGTACCCCGGGACGAAGTCGTGCAGCGTCACGGTATGGCCGGACAGTCCCGAATGCGGGCAGCGCTCAACGCACTCGACTCCGGCGTACCGGCCTACCTGGAGTCCTGAACACGATCGACGCGCACAGCCGGTACTCGTCAACATCAAGCTGCCAACAAGGACACAGCGATGGCTCGGACCGTTCATCACGGTTGCGCGTCGTCGATCATCGTGATCATGGTGTTGCCGCAACCGGCGCCGTTCGCACTGACATGCTGACCCGATGTCGTCCCAAGAGCAGGCCTTGGACCGCGCGGATCGAATCGCCCGAGGATTCGGGATTTCGGGCGAACCTGCCCGGAACCGTGACGGGTGGTCCAACGATGTGTGGATGTACGACGATCTGGTGATTCGAGTCGCAGCGCATCCGGGCCCTGTGTGCACGACGCGATGCAGTAGCTGCGTCCGATGTCACCGGGCTGGACCTGCCGGCGACGCCGTTGTATGCGTTCGCTCCGGACCTCCTGGAGCAGCAGCTCGCAACCGCTCGGCGGATCGTCGGCGACGCCGTCGTCGTGCGGGCCGGCGACCTCGTTCAAGCAGGACTGGACGCGGCCCGGTCGGCTCCCGCCGGTCTCGTGCACACCGACGTCGTGCTCACCAATGTGATCTGGACCGGGTCGGCGGCAATCCCGGTCGACTTCGAATTCGCCTGTGTCGGCCCGGTCGATCTCGACGTGGATTGCGTCGGCCGGGAGGTTGTCGGCCGTCGCGACCGGGTCGCGATCGAAGGTCTGCGTGACGCGCTCGCGTCGACGCTGGAACGTGCCGGCGCAATCCAACGACTACGCGGGTACTCCCTCCTGCGCGACCTGTGGGCGCTCGGCAAATGGGCCGACCATGACCCGAGCCTCACCGACGCCACAACCTGGGGGCCGGCCCGGGACCTGATCGCCGATACGACTCAATCCGGCTGGATCGATCAACTGCTCGACGCGGAGCACTGAGGACCGGCGATGATCACGGATGAGTTGTGTCGCCAAGACTCCGTGCCCCGGGCATCGGGACCTCGGCCTGACGCCAGGTAGTCACCCGGCGATATCCCCTTATGGGGTGGGAGGCTCGACGCTTCGCCCATGCTCCAAGTAGCAGGTCGCCTGAGTGCTCGAAGGGCCAACGACAGCGCAGGGACAGCCGCCGGCGTCTTGTCCGCATTGGCAGTGCCACCGACTTTGTGGTGGGAGGCTCGACGTGTGCGCATGCTGATGTCGTCGACCGGCAACGAGGGGCATTTCGGACCGCTGGTGCCGCTGGCCAAGGCTGCTGCCCTGGCGGGCCACGACGTACGCGTCGCAGCACCGGCGTCGTTTTCCGCTGCGGTGCAGCGCACCGGAATGACGCACCTACCGTTCGCCGATGCACCGCCCGAGTTGGTCGCGCCCGTGTTCGCGCGATTACCCACGCTGCCGTTCGCCGAGGCAGACGCGATGGTTATCAGCGAGATATTCGGCCGCATCGACGCCCAAGCCGCCTTTCCTGCGATCAGGGCTGCGATCGATGAATGGCGGCCGGATGTGGTGGTACGGGAGCCTGCCGAGCTCGGATCCCTGGCCGCGGCCGAACGAGCCGGCGTACCCCATGTCCAGGTGGCCATCGGGATGACCGAGGTATCGCGCACACTGGCCGGCCGGCTGGGCGAACCGCTCACCGAGCTTGCCCAGCTGGCAGGGCTTCCCGATGACTCACTGGCGGACGCGCTCGCCGAAGAACCGCTGCTGAGCCTGGTGCCGGAAGTGCTGGATCGCGCCGGCGACGAGGCCTATCGGGCCGCGGCCGTGACGTACCGCTATCGAGACGATGCGCCGGTGCAGCCGGTGGCCGGGCTGCCGGAGTGGGGTGACCCTGGGTTGCCGTTGGTGTACGTCACATTCGGCTCGGTCACTGGTTCGCTGCCGCCGTTCGCCGGAGTGTTCCGGCAGGCGCTGGACGGGCTGTCGGACCTGCCGGTGCGCGTGTTCATGACCGTCGGCCGCCAGGTCGACCTGACCGCGATCGGGCCGGTGCCAACCAACGCCCGGGTCGAAGCCTGGTGGCCACAGTCGGCCGTACTGGCCGAGGCCGGTTTGATGTTGGGGCACGGCGGGTTCGGCACCACGCTCGGCGCGATCACCGCCGGGGTGCCTCAGGTCGTGGCGCCGATCTTCACCTTCGACCAGGTCGTCAACGCGCGCCATGTGGAGGCGGCCGACGCGGGCCGCGCCGTGAGTCAAGGTCCGGACGCGGTGGCCAGAGCCTGCCAGGAGGTGGCCGCTGTGCTCTCCGATCCGACCTACCGATTCGGCGCACGGGCCGTCGCCGCCGCAATCGAGGCGCTGCCGACGGCGAGGGACGGGGTCGCTGCGATACAGCGACTGGCAGGCTGAACCCGTACTGGATCGCGGCCCCTTGAGCTCGATGTCTTTCGGGCGCGATGATCAACCCGGCCACCTCACACTGGCAAAGCGTTCGCGCGGGGCGCCGACCCACTGGCAGGCTGAGCCCTCGTGACTGACATCGACGAGAACCTGGTCAGGCAGTTGATCACTGCCCAGTTCCCGCAATGGCGCGCACTCCCGATCCGCTCGGTCGCCAACCAGGGCTGGGACAACCGTACGTTTCGACTCGGCGACGACCTGACGGTCCGATTGCCGAGTGCGGCCGGATACGTCCCTGCGGTGGCGAAGGAGGATCGGTGGCTGCCGCGGCTGGCTCCCTTCCTCTCGGTGCCGATTCCGGTTCCGGTCGCCGTCGGGACGCCGAGCGAGGCGTACCCCTTCCCCTGGTCGATCAGACGTTGGCTGCACGGTCATCCACTGGACAGCCAGAAGCCTGACGATCCGACGCGGCTCGCTGAGCAGCTCGGCGCGTTTCTGGTCATGTTGCGTTCGGCTCCTCCGGATGGCCCGTTGGCCGGATCGCACAGCTTCTACCGGGGCTGTCACCCGAGCGCGTACGGGGACCAGGTCCAGACGGCCCTCGCCAAACTCGGACCTGCGGTCGACGCCGCATCGTGTTGGGCCATCTGGAAAGCCGGAACAGCGACGGTCTGGACCGAGCAGCCGGTCTGGTTCCACGGCGACGTCGCCGCCGGCAATGTGTTGATCGACGACGACGGGCTGGCGGCCATGATCGACTTCGGTACCAGCGGCGTCGGCGATCCCGCCTGCGATCTGCAGATCGCCTGGACCTACTTCTCTCCCCCGGAACGGCAGGTGCTGCGCAGGTCCGCCGGCCTCGACGACGACTGCTGGCACCGCGCGCGAGCATGGGCGCTGTGGAAGGAGCTGATCGGCCACGCAGATTCACCCGACGGCCGACCTGCCCACGTACTGCAGGAAATCCTGGACGATCCGGTGGTCTGAGCCGCCAGCTGTCACGTCGGCGATGGCTACCTCCGGCAGGACGTCGACACACGCCTCGAACAGCTCAACGGCTACTGGCAACTGCGCCGCCACTAGGAGAGGGTTGCACGGTGATCGAACTGGTTCCGCTGTCATCAGCCATGGTCAACGACGCCGCCAAGCTTCTCAGCGCAACGTGGCAAGAACCTCACCCAACCGGCTGTGTCGCCGAGGTCGGCGACATCGCCGTCGCCGAAAAACGCATCATCGCGTCCCTGGCCAACCCCTCCGTTGCTGCTGTCCAAGACGGCCAGTTGGTCGGTTACCTGGCAGCGCCCCCACCACGGCCTCCCGGTCAAGGAGTCGGCATCAAGACTGCGATGCACGCCACCGCTGCCAAGAATCGGCGCGACATCTATCGCCGCCTCTATGCCCACCTTGCCGGCGAGTTGATCAAGATCGGAGCGTTCACCCACACCATCGCGGTCAACTGTGCCGACCGCGCAACGGTCGACACCTGGTTTGAGCTGGGCTTCGGCCTCGACCAGGTACGGGGCGTTCAATCGCTGCGCCGATCGGCGTCAGCGACGAACGGGGCGACTGACCTGCAGGTACGTGCGGCCCGAGTTGATGATCTTGACCAGCTGGTCGGGCTTGCGCGCGAAGTCACTCGCTTCCACGCGGAATCGCCGATGCTCCGCCCTGCGTTGTCGGACCATGACTTCGTCCGTGAGGAGTTGATCAAGGGCATCGGAGCCCCCGACTCTCTGGTCGTGGTTGCCGACCTCGGGCAGCGGCTCGCCGGATTCTTCCAGCTGAATCCCGACAACCACTTCGTCGACACCGCCAGGATCGGTATCGCCGGTGTCGGACCAAGCGAGCGGCACCAAGGCGTCGGGACAGCGATCCTCGACTTCGCGATGGATTGGGCGGGCCGAGTCGGCTTCCGCTTCTGTGCCGTCGAGTGGACCTCGCCGAACCTGACCAGTGACCGTTTCTGGCGTAGCCGCGGATTCCAACCGCTGCAGTACAAGCTCACCCGGCGGATCGACCCGCGGATAGCCTGGGCCCACTCCGGCATCAGTTACGACCACATCCGGCCGCTCGATATCTGAGCCGTCCGAGCCCCCGCTTGGTTTGTTACGTGCCCAAGATCATCTCTCGGCGTGGCTGGCACTGCTGTTGACCGTCGGGGATCGGTGTGACGACTCACGCATCGCTACGCCCTGGTTGCCATCCGGTCAGCTGTGCCCACTCGTCCGCCTCGCGGACGATGTCCCAGACCAGCGGCGCTTTCGACTCGACGTAAGCGTCCCGGTCGGTGAGCAGAAGTGGTGACAGCTCACGTTTGGCCGTGGCAAACGCGCCGGCCCGGGAACGAGGGACTCGAAGGTAGTCGCGAGACAGCAGCGCGAACTGCTCGCTGAAGCTGCCGCAGCGTCGTACGTGCAGATGTGTACGTGGTCGAGGCGGAGCTCTCGGAAGTAGCGCTTGGTCAGCTCCGGGTTGTCCTGACGCCAAACAAATCCACATGCCTCGATCTCGGCTCGGTACGACGATCCGGGCTTCTGTGGCTGAGGATTGCTCGTGATTCTCCGCGTACGGACCCGACAGAGTTTCTGTGGACCCTAGGGTGCTCGACATGGTGCAGCAGCCGGCCGACCGGGCCCAGGGTGATCAACATCGACCTCTGACCCCGTTGGTCTGGATGTCGATCGGTGCGGCCCTGTTGGGCTGGTTCGGGTTCAGTTTCGCCGGCATGCCCTGGCTGACGGTCGTCCCCGGCACACTGGCTCTCCTCACCGTCGGACTCAGCTGGCTGATCTGGTTCATCGCCCAGATCTTCTCCACCGGCAGACCGCGGCCGCGGGGTTGGATCGCGGCTGGGGTGATCCTCGTCGTCGCGATCGGCGCGATCGCCGTCAACCTGCCCGTCAAAGCTCGGTTCGCCGCCAGCGCGCCGGCGTTCTACGGGCTGGTCGAAGAGGCCGGCCCTCCCCCGTCCCGACTGGACAAGGGCGATGCTGCCGACTTCCCGGTCGGCTGCCCACGACTGGTCGGCTTCTACCTCGTTGACGACTGCGAGACCACCAACGGCGGCTACCTGTTCTTCGATCCTCTGGGCAACGCCCTCGTGGATTATGCCGGTTTCGCCTACCTCCCCGAAGGTCCCCGGCTCGAATCCAACGGTGGATTCGAACTCCAAGAACTCGTCCACCTCCAGGGTGACTGGTACGCATTCGCAGCAAGCTGGTAGATCACCAGCAGCCGTGCGCAGGACAGCAAAGTTCACCTGTCAGAAGGGAATCCGTGCCGGCGCGGGCGAAGATCACCGACGGATGATCATGAACGGGCCACGCCACGGGACACAGTCCGTGAGACGACCGTCATCCTCGAGTCTGCGTTGAGCCCGCCACGGACACGACCGAGCCGTGGCGGTTGTGATCGCGATCGCCCCGTCTGACGGGATCGTCGACCGAGCACCGCAGGACCTGTCGCGTGGGTTGCTAGGATCGGAGCGATTCAAGGCTGCACCGGGAACTCCCCCGGAGCGTTCATCATCGCGACACGTTGGGTCGCGGGGATGCGTTTGCTCCGGGCCCTAGGTTGCCCGGCCCGCACTCCCGCGATCCGGTGAGGACCAACCATGATCCGGGTAACTGATCTTCAACTCGACCGGCGAACCGCGGCAACCATTCTCGGCATGCGCGCCGAGAGCCTCCAATCGGTCGATCTCCTCCGCACCCATAACCACACCTGGCAGGTCACCGCCGACGACGCCAGCTACTTCGTCAAGGCGCACACCAAGGACTGGTACGACAGCCGGCCGGCGTCCTCGATTCCGGTGCGGCACGAACTCACCGGCCATCGAATCCTCCGAGCAGCAGGACTCGCCGGCCCGATGGTCATCGCATACTCGACCGATACCGACAACCCGCTCGGCTGGCCGTACCTGGTCACTCGTCAACTCCCGGGTGCTCCGCTGGTCGACCTCCTGTCGACACTTCCCGCCGAGCCCGACGACCGTGTGCTGACGTCGGTCGGCCGTTACCTGGCGTCCATGCATCGCCTGACGTACGACCAGCCCGGTTACCTCATCGGCGGTCCGCCAGCAGCACCCGACCCAGCTCAATGGATCCACTGGCTCTCCCGACCAGAACGCTTCCTGCTCTACTTCTTCGAAACCCTGACGGCGGACGCCGCCAACGTCGGCGTCGCAACCCGCGACGCCGCGGCCGGGCTGCTCGAACGCACACTTCCGCGACTGCGAAGCGCATACGAACCCCTGCGATTCGTCCACGGCGACTGTCATGCCAACGTCTTCTATCTCGACCAGGTACAGGCGGATTGGCGGGTCAGCGGTGTTCTTGACATGGAAAACTGCTCCGCCGGCTCTCCCCCGTTCGACTTCGCCAAACTCTTCATCGAGCTTGCCGGACGCATTGCCGCCAGACACGCCTGGTGGCAGCCTCTGTTCCGCGGCTACGGGCACCAGCCCGACTTCGACCTGATCCGCGTACTGCTGGTCGGGCACGCACACATCAACTACAGCTGCCTCGGGCGATCGCTCTGGCCGGCCAACCGCGAAGACCTCATCAACCACATTCTCGCCGCCCGCACCTGGTCCGAACTGTTCGACCTGGAACGTGACCGATCCGGCGACCCGCTGCGATGACTCGCACCAGGTCCTCATCCACTCATGATCAACTACTGACCTGATCACTGATCAGGTCAGCACGATCACCCCGGCCCTCCGCGAGCCAGCGAAGCAAGCCGGTCATGCTGATCCGCGGACAGATCCTCGCCGGAGTCGACCGGACATGCACCGATACACCGACATACCCACACGCCCCATAAGCTGCCGCCCGCGGGAGCTCACTTGCAGCGCACGTCAGTGAAGTCGACGAGTGCAGATGGTTCGCGCCGGCCGATCTCGCTGGACGGCGGCGGCGGACGACATCTCGCCTACAGCACGATCTGACCCGGCCGCCGGCTCAGAGACTGCGGGCGACGACGTCGCCCGTGGTGGTGGTCGCACGAATGTTCAGGGCGGCGGCCGCACCATCGGCGTTGCTCAGCGAGTTGTGGATCCGGCCGACGGTGACGCCGGCATCCAGGGAGGCCGAGACTCCGGCCGCGGCGCCGATGGTCAGATTGCCAACCATGCTCTGCATGACGACCGTTCCACCAACAGCCTCGGAGATCTGGATGTCACCCTTCTGAGTGCTCAGCTCTGCCGGGCCGTTGAGGCGACCGACGATGATGTCGCCCGCAGCGACCGTGGCACGGACGCTCTGGGCCTCGTCGACCTTGATCGCGCCCTGTGCTGCGTCGATGGTCACGTCGCCGAATGTCCCGACGCCCCGGAACTCGGTGCTGGCCGTCTTCACCTCGATGCTGGAACCCACCGGCAGTTGGACGGCGATCTCGACAGACCCGGACGGGCCGAGGATCTGATGCCGAGCCGACGGAGCCTCGATCTGAAGGGCACCGTCGCTGTAGGTGACCGTGATCTGCTCCGCAGCCTTCACATCACGAGCCTTCGATGCATCAGTGGGCAGCACCTCGACGGTGGTGTCGGCGCGGTCGGCAGCGATCAGGCGGATCCCGCCGGCCGGGATGTCGAGGTGGGCCGAGATCGGTGCTGTGGTGGCGAACGTGTACATGGTGCTGAACTCCTGTCGTTGTTGGTTTCTGACATGCGAAACGCTACTTTGCATTCAGTAGCTCGGCAACTACTTCATTGCACGACAGCAGCATCATCCCTAGTCAGACGCAAGTTTTTGTTGCAACGGATAGAGATCTATTGCAACAAGCAACGTTCAGGCCGTTGCAACCGAACCTCTCTGATGGCTATCGTGAAGCCTCAGAACAGCGGCTACGACGGAGGTTGCGATGCCCGGCGGAAGACTCAGTAAGCAGGAACGCCAGCAGATCGCTCTGGGCATCACCGACGACCTCACCTACGCCGAGATCGCTCGCGGCCTCGGCCGTCCGACGTCGACGATCACCCGCGAGGTGATGCGCAACGGCGGGCCCAGCGGCTACCGCGCCGACCTCGCACAACGATCGACTGAACGTCGAGCGCACCGGCGAGGTCGGACGACCCCGCGCGAATCGGCACCGGTGCCACAAACCGACGGACGCGACGCCGAGGCCGTACACGAATACCAGGAGCGGTTCATCACGCTTCTGATGCAGTCAGGTCTTCCGCGCGTGGCTGCCGGCGTGCTGACGTGCTTGCTGACCAACGATGCGGAGAGCCTCACCGCCTCCGACCTGACCCAGCGACTCCGGGTGAGTCCGGCCTCGATCTCCAAGGCAATCTCCCTGCTCGAGAACCTCGGACTGGTCCGCCGGGAGCGAGGCGACGGCCGACGCGAACGCTACGCAGCAGACAACGACGCCTGGTACCAGTCGATGATCGCCAGCGCCCGATCAAACGCCGACATCGCCGACACGGCACGCCAAGGCGTCAACCTCCTCGGCCGCAACACTCCCGCCGCAGTGCGGCTCGAAAACATCGCCCGCTTCATGGACTTCGTCGGCGAAAGCATCTCCCACGCCGCTGAGCAAGCCCGCGACATCCTCTACACCAATCCGCCTGGCCCCACCCAGGTCATTGCCGACCCCGATGCCCAACCACAGAAGGCAGAAACGCCACCCCGCTGAACTTCGCACGGATCCAAGTCCAACCATCCGCGGCTTCAGTCAGATCGTTGCCACACCAGGGAAGCCCTTCAAGATCGCGGCGGTGCGTTCGTCGGCGGGATAGTACGACTCGACCGATATCTCCTCAAGAGTGATGTCCTGCGGAGTACCGAAGGTCGTGACCGTCGAGAACAGACTGAGTTCGTGATCACCGTGTCGGATGATCATCGGGATGATCACGTCCGACTCGACGACAGCCGTGAACTCGTCCGGCGCCTCATCTGCGAAGAACTCCTCATACAGAGCTGCGATGACGGGGTCACCGGTCCTGGCCAATTGCCGAGCGAGCCGGGAGCGGAAGAACGCTCGGACATCGGCATGATTGACGATGCGCGACGCCAGCTCCCCCGGAGCGAGTGCAAGGCGGACCATGTTGACCGGCTGTGTCGTCAGATCCTCGGCCGCACCCGCCAGGAAGCTGTCGGCAACCCGGTTGGTCATCACGATGTTCCAGTGACGGTCGAAAACGACAGCCGGATAGGGCTCATGCGCGGTCAACACGCGGACCACCGCATCGCGGACGGCGGACATGCCCGAAGCATCCAAAGGTCGCTGCCGATAGCGTGGCGCATGTCCGGCCGCCAGCAGCAGCCGGTTGCGCTCGCGAAGCGGAACCTCCAACTCTGCCGCGAGCCGTAACACCATGTCGGCACTGGGACGCGAGCGCCCGGTCTCCACGAGGCTTATGTGGCGCGCCGAAACGTCCGCCGCGATGGCAAGATCAAGTTGGCTGAGGCCACGGCGATGCCGCCAATCGCGCAACAGCCAACCGACCGTCTGCACCGTCACCTCGCCGACGTGAACCCGGCACCTGCGTCGAGCATCTCCAAGGGATGGACCGGCCCGTCGCTGATCGGCTGGACGACTTCCCAGTGTTCGGCAATCAGTCCGTCGGCGACCCGAAAGAGGTCGGCTACCGCGATTACCTTGCCATCCGGCAGCCACCGACGGGAGAACATCGTCACGTACTCGTCGTCGGCCATCACCCTGCGGATGTCGATCCGCATCTGCTGCAGCGGAAAGGATTTGAACACGGCCAGCCAGTCCGCCTTCGAGGACGTCGCCACGCCCGGGTTGTGATCAACGAAGTCATCGCGCATCAGAGGGTCGACCGCGTCCAGGTTTCCGTTGCCGATCAGTTCGGTCATCGCGGTCATCACCAACTGCTTGTGGTCGCTCATGCGCCGAGTCTGGCAGTGGTCCGCGCCGCCGTCGATGAACCGGGATTTCATGTCAACCGGGTCGTCGGAGGATCCGTGCACGATCCTGCCCTGCTCGGCTCACCGTTCTCGATCGGTCTCTTCACGGTGATGACCCATCTCAGGGAACCGGTGGATTTCTTGCGGCCAATCCAGCGCGACAGCGATCCGGCCGGCCCAGTACTTTGCAGCGTCATCGTCCAGCAGGTCGACGACGCAGAATCCGCCGAGGTGCTCCTTGGTCTCGACGTACGGTCCGTCGGTGAAGACAGGCTCCCCGTCTTTGGCCTCGACGCTGGCCACCACGGTCGAGGCGTCGATACCTCCGTTCTCGAACAGGAAGACACCGGCGGTCTTCATCTCGCTACTCACCGCCTGCACGGCGAGACTCTTCTCGGCGATCTCCTCCGGCGTGAAATCCGGAACCCACTCATCATTGAACGCGATCAGATACTGCGGCACGGTCGTCTCCTCTCAAACCCTGTCTGGCCAGGGCGAGCGTCGGGTTCGCCGCCCGGACCGGCGGCCCGGACGGCCGCCCACCAACTCCACGAACGACTCTCCTCTGATCCGACACCACGGCGAAGCCGTTTCAACCACGGGACACCAGATCCATCGATCGGAAGGTACGGGTCATCCCGCCGTCGACCGCGATCACCTGTCCGGTGATGTAGGCGGCCGCATCCGTAGCGAGGAAGGCAACCAGACCGGCAACTTCATCGGGTCTGCCCCCAACGCCCCAGCGCCGTACGGCCGGCCAGGAATTCACGCCAGGACGAATCATCGACCAGGTGGGCGTTGGCCTCGGTGGCCATCGTGCCGGGAGCGACGGCGTTGACGGTGATGCCGTGTGGACCGAGGTCGGCGGCCAGTGCCGGGGGCAGAGCCGGTGACCAAAGCAGTCCGACCCGACAACGACATCCATTCCGGCTGCATCAGATACCTCCTGGAGACTGTGCTTGAACCTCGCTCCTGAACGACGTGCTCGACCAAATCCCAGGAAGAAGCCGGACGGGACCCGTCGCGCTCGACGTCGCGAACGGTCACAGGACTCCACGGAAGTACTTGTCGACGTCTTGATCAAGCTGCGTCGGATCTGGTCGGCTGCTGCGGAGGACCTGGATCCAGGCCATGACGACGTCGATCAAGTGCCGCTCGTAGTCCTCGTCAGTGAGGGAAGTGTCGCAGACCGCCTCGACGACACAGATCGCGGCCAGATCTGTGTCGCATTGTGAGCAGAGGACGTGTTCGAGGTGGCCGTGACAGGGTTGATCCTCAGCGCCGCTGCTTCCCGTTGGGTAGCTGATGTGGAGGATTCCGGGTTCGTTGCAGCGCTGGCAGTTCGGGATGTCGCGTCGCGTGATCGTGGCTCTCATGTTCGCCTCGTCTGCGCGGATGATGTGGGTGGCCCTGAGGGGGTGGAGATGCTGGACGGTCCGAGCAGGGCCTTGAGATCACCCATCAGGTCGACGGAGACGGTGACGAACAGATCGCCGCCAACCCTCATCAAGATCGATTTGTCTGGTGATTTGAGCTTGAGACGCACCTCGGTACGCCCCGGATGAGAAAGCAGGACTGATCGCAGGTCTTCCACGATCGTCGGCGTACATCGTTGCGCGGGCAGCGAGATGACGATGGGTTGGTCGGCGGTCTCGTTGCTGACGTCGAGGGTGGTGAGCTCGTTCGCGTGGATCTCGACGGCTTCTTCTTTGATCGTGATCTTGCCGAGGACGCGAACGATCGTGTCGGTCTCGAGCACGGTGGAGACCAGTTCGTAGACCCTGGGAAACAGCAGGACGTCGATGGATGCTTCCAGGTCCTCGATGGTCACGATGGCCCAGATATCCCCGCGTTTGGTGGTCTTCCGGGTGACCGAGGTGATCATGCCCGCAATAGCGGTTACGCCGTCGCGTGGTCCGTCCTCGGCCAAGAGGGCACCGATACTGATGTGCCGTTCGCGATCCAGCACCAGTTCGAGACCGTTGAGGGGATGGTCGCTGACGTAGAGGCCGAGCATTTCGCGTTCGTGGGCCAAGCGGGTGCGCTTGTCCCACTCGTCCAACTCCGGCACCGCGCCGTTGATCGGCGATTCCTCGGTGGGCAGGTCGCCGAAGAGATCAGATTGTCCGTGAGCTTCGTTGCGTTTGAGGTCCAGTACCCCGTCGATGCCCGCCTC
>DATCVL010000552.1:0-1848 GCA_036566865.1 Microlunatus sp. | reverse complement strand
GTCCCAACTCGATCCGGTGCAGCACCGGCGCGAGCCGGTCGAAGCCGGCCTCGGCCTGCACCATCCGCTCGTCCCACCAGGTGACGCCCGCCTCGGCCAGGGGCGTGATGATCCCGGTCGCCGTTGCCGGATTGGTCGCGCCGCCGATCACGATGTCGTACGGACCGGGTGCGTCGCCGCGCTGCCGGCGTACATAGGTGATCATGGCGCGAATCTCTTCCAGGGAAGGGATCTCGCCGTGCCGCGCGCTGGCGAACAACGGCACCACGCCGTCCCACCGGGCGGCCCGGCGCATCGGCGGCCGATTCGGCCAGTAGCCACCGATCCACACCGGCGGACGTGGCTGCTGAACGGTTGCCGGCAACAGCGTGACATCGTCGACCCGGTAGTGCGGGCCGTCATGATCAACTCGCTCGCCGGACCAGTAGCGAGCCAGCAGTTGGAGACCTTCGTCGAGCCGCTCGGCGAGAACCTTGCCATCGGTGCTGTCGCCGAAGCTTCCGTACTCGTCGTCGATCGGCGCACCCAGACCGGCACCGAAGATCACCCGGCCGTCGCTGATCGCATCCAGGGTGGCGACCTGCCGGGCCAGCTGTTCGGGTCGACGGCGGGCCACCGGCGTCAGCAGCGGGCCGAGTTTGATCTTGGTGGTGGCCAGTGCGGCCGCGGTCAGCAACATCCACGGATCACCGAACGGCTGTCCCTGCCGTCGCCGCTTGTCGTGGACGACGTGGTCCCAGACGAACAGCCCGTCCCAGCCGGCTTGCTCGGCCGCGACCGCGACGCGCTGGACGACGTGAGCGTCGGCGAAGTCGCCGAAGTTGGGGATGTTGATCGAGAACCGCATGCGGCCATCGTGGCATGGAATGTCGGGTGGCGTCCGGCAGCGATTGTTGATCATGATGTCGGGGTGACCGACTTCCGTCAGCTGGCCGTCCTTGGCAGCTCCTTCGCTGCAGGCCCTGGCATCCCGCCGATTCTCGACCGTGCCGCCGGGCGGTCGGCCAACAACTACGGCCGGGTGGTCGCCGAGCGACTCGGTGCCCGGCTGACCGATCTCAGTGTGTCCGGTGCGACCACCGAGACACTGCTCGATCATCCGCAACGGGTCCTGATCAGGAAGTTCCCCGCACAGCTGTCCGGATTGCCTGCTGATGCCGACCTGGTGATGATCACCGCCGGCGGGAATGATCTTGACTACATCGGCTCACTGACCCGGTCGGCCATCGACGGTTCGATGCGATCGCACTGGCTGATCGGGCGGCTCGCGCGTCGACGATCGCGCCCGACGGTCGGGTTGCCGTCCGAGGCCGACGCAGAGCAGGCCATCACCGGGCTGACCGCGATCGTCGCAGCGGTACGCGATCGGGCGCCGCAGGCGAGGGTGCTGCTGGTCGACTACCCGACCTTGATCGGTGCCGATGCCGTCGTCGGTCCCGACCTCCCGCTGTCCGCGGAGCAACGTGAACGCGTCCGCCGGATCGGCGAACGCCTGGCTGCCGTCTTCGCCGCCGCTGCCACCCGCTCCGGTGCCGGACTGGTCGCCGTCTCCGAGCCGAGTCATGATCATGGAATCGGCAGTGCCGAGCCGTGGGTGAACGGCTTCCGCCCTCCGCCCTCAGATGGCAGTCGCTTCCATCCCAACGCTGCCGGGATGCGGGCCACCGCCGAGTTGATCATGGAACAGCTGCTGCGCTGAGGTTCGCGGGATCTCGTCCGCCCGGGTCAGCGACCGCCGGCGACGCGGACGGTGCTGCCGGTGACGTAGGAGGCCGCATCGCTGACGGCCCAGGCAATGACATCGGCGATCTCCTCCGGCTCGCCGGCACGCTCCAGCGGCACGGTCGG
>DATCVL010000551.1:0-8668 GCA_036566865.1 Microlunatus sp. | reverse complement strand
CGCTGCGGCCGGGCTGGTGTGACCGGCGCCGAGGCAGCCGTGGTCGCCGGCGCCTCCGCCCCGGACTCGGTCATCGAGGTCATTTCTTACCGAGCGCCTCGTTGGCCTTGCTGATCAACTGCTTGGCGGCATCAGCCGGCTTCATCCGGCCGAACATCACCTCGGTGGCGATGCTGGTGCAGGCGTCCTGCACCGCGGAGCCACCGACGGGGTCGGGACGAGACTCCGGCAGAGTCTCCTTGCTCAGACCGCTGATGTAGTCGACCGACGCCTTGTCCTCGGGCCCGAGATCGGCGTACACCGCTTCGGCGACCTTGGAACTCATCGGTGCCCCGCGGGTCGGACCGACCGCCTTGTTGCCGTCAACGTCGTTGACGATGAAGTCCAACACCTTCAGCGCATCGTCGGTGTGTTCGGACTTCTGCGCAATCGACCAGTACATCGACGTGTCGATGGACATCCCCCGACGGGCCCCCTGGGTCTCGCCCGGCATCCGATTCAGTTGCAGCTCGCTGCCGACACTGTCGGTCTCGGCCTTCAGGTTGTTCGTCGGAATGACCTGCGATGCCAGCACCTTCTTGGTCAGCCCGTCCTGCTCGGCCGCGCTGCCGCTGGCGTCCAGGAATCCCGCCGGCGCAAGACCGCCCGCCTTCCGCTCCGACACCGACATCGAGAACCAGTCGGTCAACGTCTTCTCGCTGGCGCCGAAGCTCCCGTCCTCGTTGTACAGCTCCTCGCCGGTCTGCCGGACGAAGACGACGAGATTCTGGATGGTGGCGAAGTCGACGTCGGTGCCGTACACCTTCTTGTTGCTGGCCTTGGTGATCTTCCGCGAGAAGGCCCACAGGTCGTCCCAGGACCAGGTATCGCCGTCCGGGATCTCGACTCCGTACTTGCCCGCCAGCTGCTTGTTGATCACGATGCCGACGGCGTTGAGTCCGGCCGGGATGCCGTACATCTTGTCCCCGACCTGGCCGATCTTGCGCACGCTGTCCGGGATGTCCTTGGTGTTCAGCGCATCCAGGTGTTGATTGAGATCCAGCAGTGCGCCCCGATCGGCGTACTCGCGGATGCTGTCCCGGCGCTGGTTGCACAGGTCCGGTACGTCGCCGGAGGCGAACCGGGTCGCCATCTTGTCCTTGTACGGACCGCTGTCCTGGTACTCGGTCTTGAAGCTGATCCCGGAGTTCTTCTTCTTGAAGACGTCCAGCATCGCCTGGGTGGACTTCGCCCGCTCGGCGTCACCCCACCAGATCATGTTCAACGTCGTCGAGCCGTCGGCGGAGGTCGAGCCCCCACCGAAACGGCTGCAACCGGCAACTCCGGCCGCAGCGATCCCCAGGCCGAGTCCGAGCATCGCTCGGCGCGAGACGGCGGGATCGGAAAAGCCAACCATGTCGTTTCCCTTCGCTTCATTGCGAACCAAGGCCATCGAGAAACCCCGAAACCGGTTGCCCAGCATGGTGGACCGCTGCCGGATATGTCAATAGCAGAGCGGAACCGTCTGCGGTAAACGGTTGCACGGGTCGGTGCGAGTGGACGAACGGCCCAACCTCCGGCTCCGGGTCGCAACTCGACCACGGGCGGAAATGACCACCAGGACGCCGGGAGCCCGGGGTCGCAACTCGACCGTGGGCGGAAAACGAACACCAGGACGCCCGCATCCCGGGTCGAAACCCGACCGTGGGCGGAAAACGAACACCCGAACGTACGCATCCCGGGTCGCAACTCCACCCCGGGCGAAAAACGAACGCCCCAACGCAGACCCCGGGCGCGGAACTCAACCCCGGGTCGAAAACGAACACCCGAACGCCCGCATCCCGCGTCGCAACTCCACCCCGGGCGGAAAACGAACACCCCCACGCAGACCCGGGCGCGGAACTCAACCCCGGGTGGAAAACGAACACCCGAACGCCCGCATCCCGGGTCGAAACCCGACCGTGGGCGGAAAACGAACACCCGAACGTACGCATCCCGGGTCGAAACTCCACCCCGGGCGGAAAACGAACACCCGAACGCCCGCATCCCGGGTCGAGACTCGACCGTGGGCGGACTCCACGCGAGAGAGATCAACCAGGCGCGGAAGACTTCAGACCAGCGGTGGCGGGGGCACCACCGTCGCCAACAGGTCCGGCACCTCGTCCGGTGCGACCTCGCGATCCAGCAGCACGGCGTTCAGCCCGAGCTCCAGGCTGGAACCGAACGGGAGCCGGCGCTCGGCGTCCCAGGCGATCGCCGGGCAGGCGCCGGTGTAGTCCGAGACCCGGCAGAACCAGGGCAGGATCTCGCCGTCGTCGGGCTGTTGCAGGATCACCGTTGTGCTGCCCTGCGACCCCTGACGGACGAAGGCAACCCAGGGCGTTCGGCGGCCGTGCACAGCCTGCTCGGCGCTGCCGAGTTCACTGAACACCGCCTTCACCGCAGTCGTGTCCAGCCGCCAGAAGATGCCGCCGTACCCGGCACCGTGGCGGCCGCTGGTGGCCGGGCTGGCGAAGGTGATGTCGGTGACGTCGGCGCTGAGCCTTGACCGCCAGCCCAGCGCCCAACCGGCAGCGTCCGGCAGCAACGATCCACTCAGCAGCCGCTGCTCGGAGAGCCAGGTGTCGCCGTACTCGTCCTCCCAGCGCAGCCGCTCCCGCAATACCGCGCCAGCATCGGCCTGATCGGACAGCCGTTGCACCACGACCTGGCGGCCGTGGTTGGCCAGCAGGGTCGACCCGACATCGGGCAGGAAGGTACGGCCGCCCCAGTAGGTGGTGCCGTTCACGTCGGGAGCAGCGAACGACACTCCGTGCTGATGCCGATGATCACGAGGACTCGCGGTGGTCGTCGGCACTCCGGCCAAGGTGTGCACCGGGTGCGCGTACGGGCGCGGCGAATGCACGGTCGCCATCTGATCGCCGCATTCGTACCGCAGCAACGGAAGGCTCTCGTCGCCCATCAGCACGTCGGCTTGATCGTCGTGATGCCAGGCCAGCGAGCTGACCGTCTGCTGCGGCTGCCGCCGGCGGGCCGAGCGGCGCGGAGCCACCGGACCGGTCGAAGCGCGCCGGACCAACTGCGGAACGAAGATCGGTTCGTCGTCGGCCGACTCGCTGTGGATCCTGGCCCGCAGGTGCTCCCAGGCCCGGCGGCCGAGCTCGAGCTTCGGCACTGCAACCGTTGTCAACGGCGGCACCGCGTACGCGGCCAACTCGATGTCGTCGAAGCCGACCACCGACAGGTCCTGCGGAACCGCGACGCCGATCTCGTTCAACCGGGCCAGCAGTCCGAACGCGACCAGGTCGTTGTACGCGATGACCGCGGTGGCACGGCTGGCCAGCACCCGCTCGGCGGCGGCGTACCCGTCGGCCATCCGGCTGCCGCAGCTCAGCTGAGCGATCCGCAGCTGGGGGTGATCGGCCTGGACCCGGTCGAAGCCCTCCAGCCGGGCCACATTGGCGACGCTGCTGGTCGGACCGTTCAGATAGACCAGGTCGCGATGGCCCAGCCCGAGCAGATGATCGGCGAGGGTGCCGACCGCGGAGGCGAAATCGAAGGCGAGCTCTGGTGCTCCGGAGTGGTCGACCATGCCGCGGCCGAGCACGATGGCCGGCTGCAGCTCCGAGACCAGCTCGGCCAACTGCCGCTCGGCCGTGCCGGGTGAGACCAGGACCACCGCATCGCAACGGGCCCGCGCCTCCCGGGCGGCGGTCGGCTCCGCGGTCGGGTCCTCGTCGGTCTCGATGATCATCACCCGATAGCCCTCCAGCGCGGCGGCCTCGGTGAGTCCGTGCACCACGCCCTGGAACATCGGATTGCCGAGATCGGGAACGATCACCGCAATGCTCTGGGTCCGTCCCAGCGACAGGCTGCGCGCAACATTGCTGGGCCGATAGCGCAGTTGGTCGGCCACCTCCCGGACCCGCCGGGCCAGGTCGGCGTTGACGCTGGCCTGGTTGTTCATCACCCGGGACACGGTGGCTCGGGACACCCCGGCCGCATCCGCGACGTCGGAGATCGTGGCCCGGGTACGCAACTGCTCGCTCACGGAACAATCCCTTTCTCGACCACGACGGGCCCTTTCTCGACCACGACGGGCCTCTTCTCGACCACCAAGGCCCCTCGTTCGACCATCAGGGACTCGGATGCTGCGCCGCCGACGGTCGCCGGATCGAAGCCGACAGACCATGCGCCGAATCGACCCTCCCCCGGCTCGCCGCCGTAGGGTCGGTCGGCGAACAAACCGACCTCGGCACCGATCCACCGGCCCGGCTCCGCCTGATATGCGGGCCCGATCGGGCGCCAGGCATCGCCGGTCCGGCAGGAGAACCGTACGATGCCGACCGCGTCGACGCTTGCGCGGAGGCCAACTTCCTCGGCCGCGTCGTCATCGACGATCGGGTACGCCTCAAGCAGCGTCTCGAGCCCCGGATCGTCGCTGCGTCCGACCACCACCCGGATCCGACCCTGCCGACGTTCCAGCCCGAACCACTGATAACCGGCGCCGAGCACCACCAGCCCGGCACGCAGTCCGTCCGCACCGCCGTTCAAGGCCACCGAGGTGGTGATCGTTGCGGGCCGGCCGGGGAGCTGTTGGGCGAGCACATGAGGCGCCTGTCGCAGGTCCTCGATCACCCGAGGCCGGGCGGTCAGCCGCAGGGTCCCGCCTTCGGCGCGATGCCAGCCGGGTTGTGGATTGGCGCTCCAGTGCCACCAGCGGTTCAGTCCGTCGATCGGGTCGTCGCCGGTGACGCCGCCGATCGACGAGGTCGGCCGGCCGGTGAAGTCGTCGTCCCGGCCGGGCTCACCGGCCGACGGCCGTGGCGCCCCATCCCGATCAGCCCCATCCCGCTCAGGCCTCTCCCGATCAGGCCCGGGCCCCACACCCTCGGCAACCGGCTCGCCGGCATCGCCGAACACCGGCCATCCGTCGTCTGCACCGTCCTGGCCGGGGTGGCCCCAATGCATCGGCTGCAGGTGTACGACCCGGCCGAAACAGCCACGCTGTTGGAAGTGCAGGAACCAGTCCGAACCGTCCGGCGCGGTCACCCAGCCGCCCTGGTGCGGTCCGTTCACCGGGGTCGATCCCTGCTCGAGGACTCGGCGTTCCTCGTACGGGCCCCAGATCGAGCGGGACCGGAACACCGACTGCCAGCCGGTTTCCACGCCACCGGCCGGAGCGAAGATCCAGTACCACCCGTCGCGGCGGTAGATCTTCGGACCCTCCAGGGTCGTGAAGCCGGGCAGGTCGTTGCCGTCGATGACCGTCTGCGGTTCTCCGATCGGCGCGGACAGGTCGGGCTGCACCTCGATCAGGCTCAGCCGATTGGCGATGCCGGATCGGCTCCGGGCCCAGCCGAACACGACGTACGCCCGTCCGTCGTCGTCCCACAACGGACACGGATCAATCAGGCCCTGGCCCGGAAGCAGGCAGTGCGGGCTGCTCCACGGACCCGACGGCGACTCGCTGCTGACCACGAACAGACCATGATCAGGATCCGGATAGACCACCACGAACCGACCGTCGTGATGCCTGATGCTCGGTGCCCAGACGCCGCAACCGTGCCGCGGCAGCGCGTAGTGCCGTGCCGGCGGGACCTCAGTCAGCGCATGCCCGACGATCTCCCAGTCGATCAGGTTGCTGGATCGAAGGATCGGCAGCCCCGGCACCCGATTGAAACTCGACGCCACCAGGTAGTAGTCGGCCCCGACCCGGATCACGTCGGGGTCCGGCCAGTCGGCGTCCAAAATGGGATTGACGTAGCGCGGCATCACGGTCCTTCGTCATCGACTTCCTGGCTGCCGCCAGATCATACGAGCGGTGGAACCGGTTTCTCCAACGCGGGGTCAAGATCGGCCGAGCTCGAGCGTCGCAACAACAGGTCGGCCGCCAGCTCCAGATCACGATTGGTCAACCGAAACGGCGCAACTCACCGGTGATCAGCCCTTGGCCCAGAGCCTCGATCGCCTCGCGGCGCCGCCGAGAAATCGGCCGACCCGACGCGCGACCCTTGGAACGTGAGCTCCGGGGCTCGGCCCGCGCAGGGCGCGGATTCTGGGGCTCGACCCCAACTGTCAGGGCTCGCCCATGCAGCCGTCGAAGCCGGTGTCGTCGAAGGACTCCCGGGTCTGCAAACCGTCGGCAGTGCCGGCGGTGGTGGAGGCCGCCACATCGACTGCAGGGCAGGCATTTCCGGTCTTGCCCGGTACGTCGTCGTGCGACCAGTCGGCCGGGTTGGCACCGAGCCGCACGTCGTCCATGCCGCTGATCGCGATCCCGGTCCGGACCCGCGCGCTCAGCTTGCCGGTCGAGTTGCCCGACACCGCCAGCCCGTGCCCGCTGTTCGGTCCGACCATCGCGGTTCCGCCGTACCAGGCCCGGGTGCCGGCGGCGATGCCGATCACGAAATGCGTGTTCGGCGCGGTCCACAGCAGGTTGTCGTCGATCCGTGCACCGCGGTAGTCGTACCGGCTGGCATCGCCGCGTCCCTGCAGGTAGTACTGCGGATCGGCCACGATTGCGGCGTACATCGGGACACCGGCCGACAGCACCCGGTTCTTGCTGATCACGGACCGCTGTGAGGTTCCCTCCGCAGCGCTCGAGGTGGCCGGATAGAGACCGATGCCGACGCCACCGGTGTCGACGATCTGGTTGTTGGTGATCTTGGTATCGGCACAACCGCTGGCGATGCCGTCGGTCCACATCCCGGCGGTCGTGCCGTCCTCGAGCTGCCGGGTCAGGTAGTGGTCGTTCGAGTACGCGGTGATCAGATTCCGGCTGACCGTGACGTCGGAGCAGCTGTAGCCACGCGCCTGCCCGTAGACCTCGATGCCTGCGGTGCCCATGCTGTTGGAGATCTTGTTGCCGCTCACCTGGGTCCGCTGCCCGCCGAGCACCCGGACGTCGGTGCGGCCGGGATGGCCATCGCCGGGGCTCTTGCGAGCGCCGTCCACCCACACCCCGGTCAGCTTCGCGCCGCCGCCGACTTCGACCACCGGACCGTTGAAGTCACCGTCGCGCACCAGCCGACCCATCACCGCGTAGTGGGTGATGTCCGGCTCACCGGTCGTCGTCAGGGTCACGCCGTGCGGAATGCTCAGTGGCTTGGTGACCGTGATCAGGGCCCGCTCCGCGAGCTGGACGGTGCCACCCGGCGGAGTGTCGTCGAGAATCTGCTGCAGCTGATCCTGGCCGCCGTTGAAACCGGCGCTGTCACTGGGCAATGCGCCGGAGGCCTGGCTCCCCCAGGCGTACGAGGTGGCGCTGGAGTCACGCGCGCCGGCGCAGATCTTCGGCACCAACGCATTGAACTCGTCGCTGACGAAGAATTTCGCCACCATCGTCGACCAGGACTCGCCGTGGTCCAGCTCGTCACGACGCTCGGACAGCCCGGACACATCGGCCTCACCGTTCCAGACGCCGCGGTAGAGCGTGCTCAGCTTGGCCACGTTGTCGTAGCCGAGCGCGGCGAAATCGGCCGAGGTGTAGACCTGCTGGCCGACCTCGGCCAGGGTCTGGCTCGAGCACCCACCCTCGGAGAAGACCTGGGTAGCTGCCTGCCATTCGGTCTGGTACGGCAGTCGGCCGAGTGCCTCGGTGTAGAGCTTGGAGATGTACTGCCCGGGGACATCGGCCGGCTCGGCCGACGCCGTCGAGCTGGGTCCGGCCACGAGTCCGACCACGGCAAGCACCACGGCGAGAACGCCGATCGTCGCCCGGCGTAGGACCGGGCGTGCTGCTGTCATCGAGACGGGCTCCTCATATCAATCTCTGGCTGCTGATGGAACGGTTCATCTCCGCCGTACAGGACACTTCTGTCCGGATCGGTTCTGACCCCGGTCGAGATAACCATGTGATTGCCCGCTCAAACAACTTCGCGAGCGAATCTTTATCGGGCCGATATCCGATCCTCAGTCCGGGATGGATCCGGGCTCGGGTGCTGCAACGTTCAGGTCACGAATTCGCGTGCTGCGGACTGTTGATCGCCGCGTAACTCTCCTCCAGGAGTGTCGTCGGAGGTCCGACCAGCATGATGGCCTGGGCCACATTGTTCAAGATCACGAACCGTAGCGTGGACCCCCGACTCTTCTTGTCCAGCGCCATCCCGGCCAACAGGTCCTCGAAGGCGTCCGGATCGTACGTGGTCGGCAGGCCGACCGCGGTCAAGAGCTCGCGATGTCGGTCGGCCACCTCGTCCGGCAGATGCCCCGCCCGGCGGGACAGTTCGGCGGCGAACACCATGCCGACGCTGACCGCATTGCCGTGCCGCCAGCGATAGTGCTCGCGGCGTTCGATCGCGTGACCCAGGGTGTGGCCGTAGTTGAGCAACTCACGCCCGACCGCGGTACCGACCGAGGTCGACTCACGCAGGTCCTTGGCCACCACCGCGGCCTTGACTGCGATCGAACGCTGCACCAACTCGGCCAGCTCGGCCGAGCCCGGATCATGAACCTGGGCGGTTCGGTCGGCGACCAGATCGAGGATCGCGGGATCGGCGATGAACCCGCACTTGATCACCTCGGCCAGGCCGGGCGTCAGCTCCTCGGCCGGCAACGTACGCAGGGTGGCGAGATCGCAGATCACGCCGGTCGGCTCGTAGAACGCGCCGACCAGGTTCTTGCCCTCGGCGGTGTTGATCCCGGTCTTGCCGCCGACCGCCGCGTCGACCATGCCGAGCACGGTCGT
>DATCVL010000550.1:0-11520 GCA_036566865.1 Microlunatus sp. | reverse complement strand
CGGCGAAGAGGCGGATCGCAGTCCACCACGACCGCAGCGTCGTGTCGTCGCGCGCCAGCACATCGTCGGCAACCGCAGAGAGCGCTGCCGCTGTCGGACCGATCAGCAGCGGCAGCAGGACCAGGCCGCTGATCGACCATTGACTGATCATGATCGTCAGACCGGCAGCACCGGCGACGGCGGCTCCGGCCACCGAGAGCGTCGGCAGTTGAGTCCACAGGCCGCGGATCGCACGCCTCAGCACCACTGCCTGGGCGGCCCGGACCGAGTCGACGACAGGATCAGTCGATCGGGTCTCGCTCATGATCATCCCCGCAGCCCGGCCGAGGCCACACTGGCGACGAAGGCACGCTGGAAGATCAGGAAGATCACCAGCACCGGTACCACCACCGCGGTGATTGCGGCGAATACCACCACCGACGATCCGCCCTGGCCGGCTTGCAGAGTGACCAGGCCGATCGGCAGGGTCATCTTCTGCGGATCGCTGAGGAAGATCAGCGGGCCGAAGTAGTTGTTCCAGGCTGCTTCGAAGGTGAGGATGGTCATCGCGGCGATCGCCGGGCCGGACAGTGGAACCAGCATCCGGAACAGGATCCACCCGTGCCCGGCCCCGTCCAGCGTGGCCGCCTCGTCGAGGTCCTTCGGGATGGTGTTGAAGTACTGCCGGAAGAAGAAGATCGAGAAGACGTTGATCAAGGCCGGCAGCCAGAGCGCGGCGAGATGATCGACCAGACCGAGATTCCGCATCAGGATGAAGACCGGGATGATCGTCATCTGCACCGGCACCATCAGCGCGGCCAGCATCAGCGAGAAGATCCTTTCCCGACCGGCGAAGCGCAGTCGGGAGAAGCCGTACGCTGCCAGCAGGCTGACCATGATCGAACCGCCGGTTGAGATGACGGCCACGATCAGGCTGTTGGCTGCCATCCGCCAGAACGGGATGAGATCCGAGATGCCGGCGAAATTCGCCCAGGTGAAAGGATGCGGGATCCAGTTCGGCGGCAGATCGAAGGCAGCCGATTCCTCGGTCAGGCTCTCACTGATCAGCCAGATCAGTGGCGCCAGCATGATCAATCCCAACACGGCCAGCACCACGGTGAGCAGAATGCGCCCGAGCCTGCGTCCGATCATGACTGGTGCACCCACCGTCGACCGAGCCAGAACTGCAGGGCGGTCACCAGGGCCATGATCACGAAAACCAGGATCGCGACCGATGAGGCGTAGCCGACCTGGAAGGCCTGGAATCCCTTCTGGTACAGGTACATCACGATGGTCAGGGTGGAATTCTCCGGTCCGCCGTTGGGTGTGATGATCTGCACCGGGTCGAAGATCTGGAAGGCGCCGATGAAGGTGATGATGCCGGCAAAGAAGATGGTCGGCGACATCAGCGGGATGACCACGTGCCACAGCCGCTGCCACCAGCCACAGCCGTCCACGCGGGCCGCCTCGATCAGTTGGGCCGGCACCGTCTGCAATCCGGCCAGCATGATCACGAAGGTGAAGCCGATGGTGTGCCACCAGTCGATCCCGATGATCGCCGGCAGCGCCCAGGTCGGATCGGTGAACCAGTCCGGCGGGTTGAGGCCGATCTTGGTCAGGTAGTAGGTGCCCATCCCGAACGTCGGGTCCAACACGTACTTCCACAACAGCGCGACCGCGGCCCAGGAGATGACGAACGGGAAGAACAACGACGTCCGGACGAAGTAGGAGGCCACCCGGCTGCGCAGCGCATCGACGCCGAGCGCCAGCAACAACCCGCCGATCAGATGGGTGACCACCGAGGCCAGCGCGAAGATGAAGGTGTTGCCGATGGCCTTGTACAGCAGGTCATCGGACAGCATCGCCGTGAAGTTGCGCAGCCCGTTGAAGGTCGCCGGCGTGAGCATGTCCCAGCTGAACAGGCTGAGCACGATGGCGGCGATGAACGGCCCCAGCACGAAAATCAGGAAGAGCAGCAGCGCCGGACCGACGAAGATCGTTCCGGCCAGCCACTGGCTGCGGCGGCCGGCCCAGGGCTCTCGATCGCCGCTGCGGACCGGCCGTACGGGTGCAACGGTGGCGGTCACAGCAGAGCTTGAATGGACTTGTTCGCCGTCTCCAGAGCTGCCTGCACCGGTTGGGTGCCGGTCAGTGCAGCCTGCCAGCCCTTGGTCACCGCGGCCTGCATCTGCGCGCCTTGATCAGGACTCGGGATGGGGGTCGCGTCGTTGATCGCATCCACCATCAGGGTGGTCCCCTGGGGCGCATCCTTGGTGAAGACGTCACTCTTGGCGACCTCCGTCAGCGCCGGCACGTTGGTGCCACCGACACTGGCGTAGAACTCGCCGGCCTCCTTGGACATCATCCACTTCAGGAAGGTCCAGGAGTTGTTCTTCCGCTTGGACGCCTTCAAGATCGGCCAGCCGTCCCAGCCTGCCGGAGAGCCGTCCTGGGTCTTCTTCGGCCAGTTCACGATCTGAGTCTTGTCGGTCATGTTCAGCCGGCGGATGTCCAGTGTCGGCCAACGGCCGCCACCGAGCGTGGCCAGCTTTCCCTTGGCGAACTGGGCTGCGGCATCGAACGTGCCGCCCGGCTTCGGCGAGAGTCCGGCATCCAGCAGGCTCTTGACGTACGTCGCGGCCTCGATCGCCTCCGGAGAAGCAAAGGTGGCGTTCTTCCAGTCCGCGTCCAGGGTGCTGGCGCCGTTGGTGAGCAGCCACGGCATGATGTCGACGAACGGGAATCCGTAGCCCAAGGGCAGCAGAAAGGCGCCGGTCTTGGATTTGATCTTGGTGCCGGCCTCCCGGAACTCCTCCCAGGTCCAGTCCTTGGAAGGAAGATCAACTCCGGCCTTGTCGAACACCTCGGTGTTGCAGTACATCACCACGGTGTTGTAGCCGCCGGGGATGTAGTAGGTCTTGCCGTCGGGCGAGCCGTACTTCTTGCTCCAGTCCTTCAGGTTCGGCGCGATGCCGTCGAAGAACGGAGTGGTCACGTCCTTGTCCGCGGCGATCCGATCATCGAGAGGTTCGAGCAGGCCCTTGGACGCCATCAACCGCTGCCCCTCGGTCGCCACATCGACGATGTCGGGGATCTTGCCGCCGGCGATCTGGGTGGACACGGTCTGGGCGAAGGTGGCCCAGTCCCCGGCCGCGATTCCGGTCGCCTTGATCTCGATCTTGGGATGCGACTTGTGGAAGGCGGCGAAGAGCTGGTTGAACGCCTTCTGCTGGGTGGCGTCGCCGAGATAGATCAGGGTCAACGGTCCGGAGGCGTCTGCCTCGCCCGAACTCTGACCACTGGAATCATTGCAGCCGGCGAGCATCCCGGCGGTTGGCAGAGCGAGCGCTGCGGCACTCGCCTTCAAGATCGTACGGCGACTGACTCCGCCGGGGCCGCCGGCTCGGAACGTACTCATCTGACTCACCTTGCTTCATCGCTAGGCATATCTGAGGAAACGATTACTCACTTCTCTGGCACTCTAGATCCGCCCCCGAACGTCGTCAAGGACCCATCCGGTCACCTCACAAGGGGCGCATCACCGTCGACGGCGTGAGCTCTCCCGGATGATCAACCGGGTGCCCAGCAGGACCGTCCTGGGTGGCGCCGGGGCCGGACGTCGATCCTTGGGCAGGTCGCGCGCGGCGGCTATTCGATCAAGGAGCAATCGAGCCGCCTCTGCTCCGATCTCATAGGCCGGTTGAGCCACGACGGTGAGCGGCGCCTCGATGAAAGCTGCCCAGGGTGCGTCGTCGAAGGCGACCATGCCGACGTCGCGTCCGAGTCGAAGCCCGCGGGCGGTGAGCTCCTCCAGCGCCCCCAGTGCCAACTCCGAGTTGGCCACGAACAATGCGTCCGGCGGATCGGCGCCGTCCAGCAGGCCGGCCGTCGCCTCTCGCCCGCCGTCGGCCTGGTAGTTCGTGTGCCGGACCAGGCTGCGGGCCCGCCGTACCCGATGCCGGGACAAGGCATCCAGGAAGCCCTGCATCCGCTGTTCTGCGGTCGCCGCCTGCCGGGGTCCGGTGATACAGGCGGGACGCCGCCATCCCTGCTCAAACAGGTGTTCCGTGGCCTTGAGTGCTCCTGTCGTGGAGTCGGCCACGACACTGTCCACCGGCTCACTGAGATTGCGGTCGACGGCCACCACCGGGATGCCTACTGCGTGCAAGCGGCCGATGTCACTGCCGGTGACCGTCGGCGACAACAGCACACCGGAGACCAGGCTGCGCTCGGCCACCTCGAGATAGCGTGCCTCCTTCTCGGCGTCCTCGTCGGAGTTGCAGAGCAACACCGAATAGCCGGCCTGCTGGGCGACGTCTTCGACACCCCGGGCGATTGCGGTGAAGAACGGATTGGCGACGTCGGAGATGATCAAGGCCCAGACATCGGTCTGTCGTCTGCGCAGGCTGCGCGCCACCCCGTTCGCGCGATAGCCCAGCGCCTGGGCCGCGGCACGAACGCGCTTGGCCATCACCGGGTCGACACTCGGCACTCCGTTCAGCGTGCGCGACACGGTGGCGACGGAGACACCGGCCCGCTCGGCCACGTCCTTGATCGTCGGCATCGGCTCACCCGCCCTCGATACGGCTCGCGGCAGGCCCGGACAGATCGTCCGGATGGCCGCGTCAATCGGACTATAGCGAAAATGTGCGTAATCGTTATCTCGGAAGGACGGTGCCGATCCGGAGTCGGCCGGCCACCGAAGCCACACAGCCTGCGCGTGGTCGCGCAGCTCCGTTCCCGGGTTCGTCCCGCCTGAGAACAGATAGTCGGTTCATTGCAATACTGTGTGACGCACAGTATTGTGCCGATCGTGGACGAAGACGGAGTGCTGGCCGCACACCTCCAAGAGATCCGACGCGGATCCGTGGTGGTCGCGTGCCTGGCCGTGCTGCGACAGCAGCACTACGGCTACTCCCTGCTCGGCACGCTGGAGCAGGCCGGCTTCCCGGTCGAGGCGAACACGCTCTATCCACTGCTGCGCCGCCTGGAGAAGCAAGGCCTGCTGACCAGCAGCTGGAACACCGACGAATCCCGACCGCGCAAGTTCTACGCCGTCAGCTCTGACGGTGAGCGGCTGCTCGATCAGCTGGCCCTCGAGTGGGACCAGCTCAACACCAACATCAAGGCCGTTCTGCAGGGGGCAAACCAGTGACCGACCCGACTTCCGACCTGAC
The DNA here is from genome assembly GCA_036566865.1 of Microlunatus sp. Lineage (GTDB taxonomy): Bacteria > Actinomycetota > Actinomycetes > Propionibacteriales > Propionibacteriaceae > Microlunatus. The sequence continues at coordinate 6,364 of DATCVL010000550.1, read as the reverse complement.
CGAGCGCTACGTCTGGGCGGTCACCCATCGGCTACCGGCAGCGCAGCGCGACGACGTCGGCGCCGAGCTGCGCGCGACCATCGCCGACATGTCCGAGGACCGGATGGCCACCACCGCGCCGAGCGGTGCCGCGGTCGCCGCTCCCGAGATGGTGATCGGCGATGTATTGCTCGAGCTCGGCGATCCGGCCTTGCTGGCCAGCCGCTATCGCGGCGGCACCCGGCAGCTGATCGGGCCCGGACTCTACGACGACTTCCGCCGGACGATCACCACCCTGCTGGCGATCATCATCCCCGTCACCTTGATCGTGATCATCACGATCAACATCGCGATCGAGCAGAAGCCGATCACTGCGGGCATCGGCGAAGGTGCCCTGTTCACCGGCCAGGCCGCGGTGCAAGTCGCATTCTGGACGATCGTCGCGTACGCGTTGATCGAGCGGGCCCGCTCCCGTGCTGCCGATGCGGGTCAGGGTCCTGGCTGGAAGCTGACCCAACTCCCCAAGCTCCCGTCCGGACGGCCGATCCGGCTGTCCGGTGTGACGGTCTCGATCATCTTCTCGGCCTTGGCGCTGGCGTGGCTGATCGCCCAGAATTTCCTGTCCGGCTTCACAACACGCAACGGCGATCCGATCCCGGTACTGGATCCGGCACTGTGGTCGGGCTGGTTGCCGATGTTGATGGTGCTGCTGATCGCCGGAATCGCCATCGACGTGGCAAGTCTTCGGATTGGTCGCTGGACCTTGGCGGTGATGTTGATCAACGTGGTCTTCGATGTCGTCGCGGTCGGATTCCTGCTGATCATGATCACCACCCAGCAGGTGCTCGATCCGCGTTATGTGGTGGCGTTCGGGAAGGCATCACCCGATCTCGACCCGGCCGACGCCGGCCACTTCGTGCTCCTGGTCGTGCTGCTGGTTGCCGTGCTGGGCACCATCCGGGCGATTCGGGGTTACCGGAACGCCTGAACCGCGCCTTCGTTCCGCCCGTCTCCGCGGACTCGGATATCGGTATGCGCGCTGCCGGACCAGATGCTTGAATCCGACCATGATCGAATTGACGGTGGCCGCACCGCTGACCGCCCGGCCCCTGACCGTCGCCGATGCCCGAGCGGTGTACGAGGTGGCCGCCGCGCAGGAGCAGCATGACCTCGGCAAGATCGAGATCGAACCCGCCGACATCGTCTCCGACTGGCAGCGACCGAGTTGGGACGTCGGCACCAACACCGTCGGGGTGTTCGACGGCGAGAAGTTGATCGCCTACGCCGAGCTGACCGGCGCCGATCGGTGCGACGCGGCCGTACACCCGTCCTACCGGCGACGCGGGCTCGGGACCGCCCTGGCCGGCTGGCTGCAGGCATTGGCTCGGGATCGAGGATCCAGCGTGCTCGGCACGCCGGTTCCGCAGGGATCCCCCGGCGATGGCCTCCTGGAACAGCTTGGCTACCGGATCCGCTGGACCAGCTGGGTGCTCGCTTTGCCGGGTGACCGGACGATCGCCGAGCGTCGGCCGCCCGCCGGTTACACCGTTCGGGAGGCCCGACCGGACGAGTACCCGACCGTGCACGAGGTGCTGGAGGATGCCTTCCTGGAGTGGTCGGTCCGCGATCGCGTGTCCTATCAGGACTTCCGGGCCCAGACCGTACATCGGCCGGGCTTCGAGTCGTGGAATTTCCGGGTGGTGACCGACCGGACCGGGCAGGTCGTCGGAGTCGCATTCGTGCTGATGGCCGGTGAGCCGGCGACAGAGGCGTACGTGGATCGGCTCGCGGTTCGTCGTGATCAACGGCATCAGGGGCTGGCCCAGGCGCTCCTGGTGGATGCGTTCGCCCGCGGACGCGAGCACGGTGCGACGCGGTCGTCACTGTCCACCGACAGCCGGACCGGCGCCCTCGGCCTCTACCAAAAGGTCGGTATGGAGATCGACGATCTTTGGCTCAACCGCGCCATCGACCTCTAGGGCCTCGACCCAGCCCGCGGACGAACGTCCTACGCTAACCGGCAAGTCCACCGCGCGCCTGGTCCACGGCACGGATCAGACCGACCGAAACAGGAGGAGCCATGGCCTCGGAGAGTTCGTTCGACATCGTCAGCAAGGTCGACCGGCAGGAGGTGGACAACGCGCTCAACCAGGCCGCGAAGGAGATCCGGCAGCGCTTCGACTTCAAGAACACCGATGCTGGGATCCGCTGGTCCGGCGAGCTGATCGACCTGGAAGCCAATTCCGAGGAGCGGGTCAAGGCAGCGCTGGATGTCTTCCAGACCAAACTGATCCGCCGCGGAGTCAGCCTGAAGGCACTCGATGCCGGGGACCCGCGCACCTCGGGCAAGTTGGTCAAGATCACCGCGTCGATCAAGGAGGGGATCAGCACCGAGGACGCCAAGAAGGTGACCAAGCTGATCCGGGACGAGGGACCCAAGGGGGTCAAGGCGCAGATCCAGGGGGAAGAGCTGCGGGTCAGCAGCAAGAGCCGCGACGCCCTGCAGCAGGTGCAGTCGTTGATCACCGAACAGGACTACGACTTCGCGGTCCAATTCACCAACTACCGCTAGCTCCGGCAGCGGGATCAGCGGTCAGCGATGTTGGGCTGACCGATCACGACTTCGCGGCGACCCGCTCGTGCAGCGCGGGGATCACGGTCTCGCCGTAGCTGCGCAGGGTGCCCTCCTTGGCGTCGTGCTGAAGATAACCGGCGAACTGATCGACGCCGATCTCCTTCAGCTGTTGAAGTTTGGCGATGTGGTCCTGCTCGGTGCCGAGGATGCAGAAGCGATCGATGATCTCGTCCGGGACGAAGTCGGCGTGGGTGTTGCCGGCCCGGCCGTGCTCGTTGTAGTCGTAGCCGCGGCGTGGCTTGATGTAGTCGGTGAGGGCACTCGGCAGCCCGCCGTCGGCACCGTACCGGGCAACCAGATCCGCGACGTGGTTGCCGACCATGCCGCCGAACCAGCGGACCTGGTCCCGCATGTGATCAAGGTCGTCGCCCACATAGAAGGGCGCGGCCACGCAGAATTTGATCTTGCTCGGATCGCGGCCGGCGGCAGCCGCACCGTCTCGCACCACCTTGATCATCCACCGGGCGATGTCCAGGTCTGCGAGCTGCAGGATGTAGCCGTCACCGACCTCGCCGGTCAGTTGCAGAGCCTTCGGCCCGTACGCCGCAACCCAGACGTCAAGGCGGCTGTCGCCGGCCCAAGGGAGCCGCAGTCTGGCGCCGCGAAGGTCAACCTCCTCGCCGTTGGCCAGGCCGCGGATGATCATGATCGCCTCTCGCAACTCGGCCAGCGTGGTCGGTTTGCCGTTCGTCACCCGGACCGCGGAGTCGCCCCGGCCGATGCCACAGATGGTGCGATTGCCGTACATCTCATTCAGGGTGGCGAAAACCGACGCTGTCACCGTCGGCTCACGGGTGGCCGGGTTGGTCACGAACGGGCCGACCGTCACCTTCCGGGTCTCGGCCAGGATCCTGCTGTGGATCACGTACGGTTCCTCCCACAGCAAGTGGCTGTCGAACGTCCAGACGTGGCTGAAGCCGTACTCCTCCGCCAACCGGGCCAACGCGACGGTGCGAGCCGCGGGCGGATTGGTCTGCAAGACGATCCCGAAATCCATCATTCCCCCTTGAACTGATCTTGATCTCCGGCGCCCGAACGGAGTCAGAGCAGGTACTGGCTCAGTCCGCGCTTGACGTAACGGCCGTGGCTCTTGCTGCCGACATAGCCCTGCTCGTCGACGATCACCGTGCCGCGGGACAGCACCAGGTCGACGTGGCCGTCCACCTCGAAGCCTTCCCAGGCGGAATGATCAAGATTCATGTGATGGGACTTGCCGAGACCGATCGAGGTGTGCCCGGCCGGATCGTAGATCACGATGTCGGCGTCCGCGCCGGGAGCGATCACGCCCTTGCGGCCGTACACACCGAACATCCGAGCCGGAGTGGTCGACGTCAGTTCCACCCAACGGGGCAAGGTGATCCGACCCGCCACCACCCCCTGGAACAGCAGGTCCATCCGGTGCTCGATCGAGCCGATGCCGTTCGGGATCTTCCGGAAGTCGTCCGTGCCGAGCTCTTTCTGCTCCTTCATGCAGAACGGGCAATGATCGGTGGAGACCATCTGCAGATCGTTGCTGCGCAGGGCTTGCCAGAGGGCATCCTGGTGGCCCTCGGCCCGCGACCGCAGCGGCGTCGAGCAGACCCACTTCGCGCCCTCGAAGCCCGGTGCACCCAGCTGTTCCTCCCATGACAGATAGAGATACTGCGGGCAGGTCTCGCCGAAGACGTTCTTACCAAGATCACGAGCCGCGGCCAACTGCTCGACCGCCTGCTTCGCCGAAACGTGTACGACGTAGAGCGGCGCCCCGGCGACGTCGGCGAGCATGATCGCCCGATGGGTCGCCTCCTCCTCCAGCTGCCAGGCCCGAGCCACGCCGTGGTAGTACGGCGTCGTCTTGCCACGTTCGACCAGTTGCTCGGCCAGTACGTCGATCGCCGGACCGTTCTCGGCGTGCATCATCGTCATCAGCCCGAGGTCGGCGGCCTTCTGCATCGCCCTCAGCACCTGGGCATCGTCGGAGTAGAACACCCCCGGGTAGGCCATGAACAACTTGTAACTGGTGACACCCTCGTCGATCAGGGTGTCCATCGCCTTCAGGCTGTCCTCGTTGACGCCGCCGATGATCTGGTGGAAGCCGTAGTCGACGGCACAGTTGCCCTCGGCCTTGCGGTGCCATCCGGCCAGTCCGTCCTCGACCCGTTCGCCGTGGCGTTGGATGGCGAAGTCGATGATCATGGTCGTACCGCCCCAGGCGGCGGCCCGGGTGCCGGTCTCGAAGGTGTCCGAGGCGGTGGTCCCGCCGAACGGCATCTCCATGTGAGTGTGGGCATCGATGCCGCCCGGGATGACGTACTTGCCCGACGCGTCGATCCTTCGGTCCACCGCGCCGGCAAGATCATGACCGAGCAGGGTTGACCCCGGCGCCAGCACACCGACGACGGTCTCGCCGTCGATCAGCACATCGGCTTCGGTGGTCCCGGTGGCGTTGACGACCGTGCCTCCGGTGATCAGCGTGCTGGACATCTGTCGGCTCCCTCCCCGGAGTTGATCTTGGCCGGAGTCCACCGGCGTCTCCGGGATCTCGGTCAGGGTTTGGTGATCATGGTGTAACTGTCAGGGCGACGATCCCGGTAGAACTGCCAGTCCTCGCGCATCTGCCGTACCAGATCAAGATCGATATCGCGGATCAGCAGCTCCTCCTGGCTGCCCGATCCCAACTCACCCACGTAGTTGCCCCGAGGGTCGACGACCTGACTGCTGCCGTAGAAGTCCACGGCATCGGCGCCGAATTCGTTGTCCTCGCGGCCGACCCGGTTCGGCGCCAGTACGAAGTAGCCGTTGGCCACTGCGGCAGCCGGCTGCTCGATCTCCCAGAGCCGGTTGGACAGGCCGGGCTTGGTGGCGTTCGGGTTGAACACCATCTCGGCGCCGTTCAGCCCGAGCTCCCGCCAGCCTTCCGGGAAGTGCCGGTCGTAGCAGATGTACATGCCCACTTTGCCGACTGCGGTGTCGAACACCGGGTAGCCCAGATTGCCGGGCCGGAAGTAGAACTTCTCCCAGAATTTCTCCACCTGAGGCAGGTGGTGCTTGCGGTACTTGCCGAGCACCCGGCCATCGGCATCGACCAGGACGGAGGTGTTGTAGTAGACGCCGACCTGCTCCTGCTCGTAGATCGGCAGCACCGTCACCAAGCCGAGTTCCTTGGCCAGGGCTGCGAAACGCTGCACCACCGGACCGTCCACCGGCTCGGCGAACCGGTAGTACTTCGGGTCCTGCACGATGCCGAAGTACGGCCCGTAGAAGAGCTCCTGGAAGCAGATCACCTGGGCGCCCTGAGCCGCGGCGTCCCGGGCGAAGTGCTCGTGCTTGTCCAGCATCGAGTCCTTGTCGCCGGTCCATGTCGTCTGGCTGATCGCCGCCCGAATCACGGTCATTGCTCTCCCTCGTCCGCGGCCACCCGCGCAGTTGGAGCGTAGACAGCGGATGTTAGTCCCGAGCAGTGCACCTCGGTCAGAGTTTGCGAATCTGATACGTCATCCGGTCGAGAACCCACAACAACCAGCCGCACCAACTGCGGGCAGCCGCGGTTCAGGCGACGGTGCAGTCCCCCAGCACCAACCAGCCTTCGTCGGTGGTCCGGCCGTCGGCTGCGAGCTGGATCCCCGGCTGGTTGCCGCCGGTGGTGTCGACGATCGCGACACCCCAGCGGTACAGCCCGGAACGCACGCCGGGCAGTGACGGCGTGAAGCTGTAGCCCGTCGGGGCAGCTTTCAGCCAGTCGGCGGGCTCGGCGTCATGATCGACGAAGAC
>DATCVL010000549.1:0-5341 GCA_036566865.1 Microlunatus sp. | reverse complement strand
ACCCGGGACGCGACGGTGTTCTACACCGTGCTCGGTGAGGACGCGGACTGGAGCGGCACCGAGGTGGCGCTGAAGTCGGCGACCGGGCTGATCCGGTCCCAGGTCGGCAAGCAGTTGGGGCTGCGGTTCACCCCGACGCTGACGTTCGTCGCGGACGCGGTGCCGGAGTCGGCACGGCAGATCGACGAGTTGCTCGCCGCGGCCAGGGCCAACGACGACGAGGTGGCCAAGCGGTCGGCCGGGGCGCGGTACGCGGGCGAGTCCGATCCGTACAAGCACGCCGAGACCGACGAGGACGATGAGTCCTGACCCCAGCGGTGCCGAGCATGTCGACGGATCGGTGGCTCGGACGAAGACACCGGTCCGCTCCGGAATCATCATCGTCGACAAGCCCGCCGGGCTGACCTCCCACCAGGTCGTCGGCCGGCTGCGCCGATTGGCGAAGACACGCAAGGTCGGGCATGCCGGCACCCTGGACCCGATGGCGACCGGTGTGCTGGTGGTCGGGGTCGAGCGAGCCACCCGGTTGCTCGGCCACCTTGCGCTGACCGAGAAGGAATACCAAGCCACCATTCGGCTCGGCATCGGCACCGTGACCGATGACGCCGAGGGCGAGATCACCGAACGGATCGGGGCCGCCGACCTGGATCAGGGACTGATCGAGGAGGGCATCGCCCGGCTGACCGGCGAGATCGAGCAGGTGCCGTCGTCGGTGTCGGCGATCAAGATCTACGGGGTCCGCTCCTATGCCCGGGTGCGAGCCGGTGATCAGGTCGAGCTGGCGGCCCGCTCGGTCACCGTTTCCGCCTTCGATCTCTTGCAGCGCAGGGATCTCGACGAAGACGGACTGCCCGTTGTTGATCTTGAGGTACGGGTTGCCTGCTCGTCCGGCACCTACATCCGGGCGCTGGCCCGCGATCTTGGCGCCGCGCTCGGGACCGCCGGCCACTTGACCAGCCTGCGGCGTACCAGGGTCGGGTCGTTCGGCACCGAGCAGGCCCACACCCTGGAACAGCTGGAGGATGAACTCTTCCTGCTGCCGTTGGCCGACGTGGCCCGGCAGACCTTCCCGGTGCTGGAGTTGGGCGAGCAGCAGGCCGAGGGCGTCCGGCACGGCCGCCGGTTGCCCGACGTGCAGCTGCCCGCCGAACTGACCGCGGTGTTCGCGCCGACCGGGGAGTTCCTCGCCCTGTACCGGCCATCGGGCGCAGATGCGGTGGCCGAGGCGGTCTTCGTCTGATCGCCTGCTGAGCCGGTCCGCCCGCGCACCGGTCGGGCGCAGGCCGCGTGATTAACTGTGATCCGATTCAAGAGGAAGGCAAGCGTCGATGAGTGCTCGGGTAGTCGTGATCGGCAACTTCGACGGCGTACACCGAGGACATCAGAAGGTGATCGCCGGCGCGCGCCGGGCCGCCGGTGACGGCACGGTGATCGCGATCACGTTCTGGCCGCACCCGATGTCGGTGATCCGTCCCGATCGGATGCCGCTGCTGCTGACCGAACTTGATGAGCGCAAGCGCCTGCTCAAGGCCGCCGGAGTGGACGAGGTGGTGGTCGTCGGCTTCACCGATCGGGTGGCGAGTTGGCCGCCGGAGCGATTCGTCGACGAGGTGCTGCGCCCGTTGCGACCGACCATGATCATGGTCGGGGAGAACTTCCGGTTCGGCTTCCGAGCGTCCGGCGACGTCGAATTGCTCGGCAAGCTCGGCCGCGACGGCGACGGCCCGGGCTTTGAGGTCGAGCCGATCCCGCTGCTGCTGGCCGGTGATCGACCGGACTCCTCGACCCGGGTCCGGGCAGCCATCGCCGAAGGCGACGTGGATACCGCAAGCGAGTTGCTGAGTCGCCCGTTCCGGGTCCGTGGCGTGGTGATCCAGGGTGCGCAGCGCGGCCGCGAGATGGGCTTCCCGACGGCCAACGTGCCGGTCCCGAACGGACTTGCGGTACCGGCCGACGGTGTGTATGCCGGTTGGCTGACCCGCTTGGACCGGGCCGACGCGGAATGCTGGCCGGCCGCCATCTCCGTGGGGAGCAACCCGACCTTCGTCGGCGAGAACCGCCGGGTGGAGTCGTACGTGCTGGATCGAAATGATCTTGATCTGTACGGCATCGAGGTTGCCGTCGACTTCGAGCATCGGCTGCGCGGACAGATCAAGTACGCCGGCATGGAGGCGCTGATCGACCAGATGCATCTGGATGTCGATCAAGCCCGCAATCTGTTGCTCGGTTGATCACTCAGCGGCCGCGCCGTCGCTGGATCCGATATTCGCGCCAGGTCAGCGCCAGGACGGCGATGTCGAATGCGGTCAACAGCACCAGGCTGATCTGGGGATCGATCGCGATCTCGTAGACCTGGTAGGCGATGAACGCGATCAAGGCGATGATCATCCAGGGATAGGCCCACAACTGGTTTCGCAGAATGGCGATCACCAGGACGACCTTGATCACGCCGTGAGCCAGCAGGTAGATCGCCACGAACAGCAGCGCATGGGCGTCCAGGCGATGCGCGGCCGCGACCAGATGGGTGGCGATGAAGTCCTGTGGGTCCTCGGCGAGTTCGCCCCGGGTGAGCAGGACCACCCAGTGATCGATCGTTTCCGGTCGCACCAGCAGCAGGAGGACGCCGGCGATCAGTTCGCCGAATCCGTCCAAGCCCTTGAGCACGATGCCGATCTCGAACAGCCGGTCGAACCAGTCGCGGGGGCGGAACAGCGCCATGATGATCGCCTTGTTGTGAGGGGCTGACCTGCTCCCACGATATCCGCGGGATAGATTGCCGGGCATGACGGCTGAGGCCGATCCACAGGTCGGGCGGCTGCGGCTGCTGCCGCTCTACGCGGCCGGCTTCACCACCGCGTTCGGGGCGCATGGGGTCGCAGCCAGCCTGGGCAGCGCCGAGGGCGCGGTGGATTCGATGATCAGCTTGGGCCTGCTGCTGGCGATCTACGATCTGGCCGAAGTGATCTTGAAACCGGTGTTCGGTGCCTTGTCGGATCGGATCGGGCCACGGCCGGTGCTGCTGGCAGGACTCTTCGGCTTCGCCGCGGTGTCGGCCGGTTACGCGGCGGTCGGCGGCACCGCCCTGCTCTGGGTGGCGCGGCTCGGGCAAGGGGTGGCCGCGTCGGCATTCTCGCCGGCGGCCTCGGCACTGGTAGCCCGGCTGGGCGGCAGTGCTCGCCGCGGTCGGGCGTTCGGTGGGTACGGCCTGTTCAAGAGTCTCGGCTACACCCTCGGCCCGATCCTCGGCGGTGTGCTGGTGCATTTCGGCGGCATGCGGTTGCTGCTCGGCGTGATGGCCGCGGTGGCGATCGTGGTCGGCTGCTGGGCGGCCGCCGCGGTGCCGAGGGTCGCGCCGCTGCCGCGCCGCCGGCAGACCTTGATCGACCTGGCCCGCGGGCTGCGCCGGCCGACCTTCCTGGTCCCGGTGCTCGCGCTCGCGCTCGGTACGGCGGCGCTCTCGGTCGGCGTCGGCTTCGTACCGGTCTCGGGAAGTCGCGCCGGACTGTCGCCGATCGCGACCGGCGCCCTGGTCTCGGGGTTGGCCATCGCCTCGGCGGTCTCCCAGCCGCTGGCCGGGTGGGCTCTGGACCGGGGCCGGATCGCGAGTCGGCCGGCGCTGGTCGTCGGGCTGCTGGTGATCGGCGCGGGGCTGGCCGTAGCCACTCAGGACCAGTTGATCATGCTGATCGCGGCGGTGATCATGATCGGCGTCGGTGTCGGAGTGATCACCCCGATCGGCTTTGCCACCTTGGCCGATCACACGGAACCGGCGGAGCTCGGACGCACCATGGGCACCGCCGAGATCGGTCGGGAGTTGGGCGATGCCGGCGGCCCGCTGCTGGTGGGTGGGCTGGCCGCCGTCGCCGGTCTGGGTTGGGGCTATCTCGCGTTGATGATCATCGTGCTCGGCGGTGCGGTCGCAGTCGGCAGGTACGGCCGGCAGGACACGCGTCCGGAAACCGGCGCGGCCCGCGGCTGATCAGCCGAGTCGGCTGAGCACCGTCCGGTCCGCGATCTGTCGGGCCGTTTCCCGCTTCAGCAGTCCGGGGCCGGGCTGCAGAGCGTTGGCGGCGCCGCAGCCGGTGGCCAGGCGCAGCGCATCGGCCGGGTCGGCGCCACGATCGGTGGCGGCCAGCCAGCCGCCGAGGAACGAGTCTCCGCTGCCGACCGGGTAGTCGCCGGACACATCGGCCGGCAGTTCGGCCCGGACCAGACCGGCCTCGTTGGAACAGAAGACCGAACCGGCCCGGCCGTCGGTGATGATCACCGAACCTCCGGTACGCCCCGAGATGATCTTGGCCAGGTCGGCGACGTCGGCGCGTTCGGGATCCTGCTGCAACAGCTCCGCGGCCTCGTACCGATTGACCTTGATCAATTGCGGCCGCGCCGGCAGAACCGCGGCCAGCGCGGGGCCGTGACTGTCGATGGCCACCTCGAGACCGGCCTCGGTCGCCATCCGGGTCAGGTCGGCCAAAGCCTGCACCGGTGGCCCGCTGGGGATGCTGCCGTTGATCGCCAGCCAGCCGTCCCGGGCCGTCAACTCCTCGGCGAAGGCTTGGCGGAAGTCGTGCCAGGTCGCCTCCGGGATCGCGGGAGCGTACGGATAGAGCTCGGTCAGTTGATGGGTGCTGGCCGAACCGATCGAGACACAGGTCCGGGTCTCCGCGGGAGATTCGACCCGGCGGACGCCGATGCCGGCGGCCTGCAACTCGGACTCCAGGAAGTCGCCGGTGCTGCCGCCCAACAGCGCGACGGTGTGCACCCGTGCTCCCACCGTGACAGCGGCCCGGGCCAGATTGAACGACTTCCCGCCGGCCACCCGGTGCACCTCGGTCGGCCGGTGGATCTCGCCCAGCCGCAGTTGATCAACGACATAGGTGATGTCCAGCGATGGGCTGAGGGCGGCAACGGTGATCACGGGTCGAAGCTTATGAGATCACCGACGGGGACACTGTGCGGTCCGAAGTTGATCATGGACGAGCAGGTCCCCGCCGACTGGACGGTCCACTCCGCATTCAAGGCACCGGAAACGCTCGGGCGAACAATCTTCACCGGCAGAACAGCGCTCCGGCCCGAACCCCGGGCCGCGTGCCACGTCGGTGGTCGGCGGGGCAGCGGTACGGAAGATCCCGACCACGCCGGGCTTGTGCAAAGACTTGTCGGGGACGTCGCCTCCCGAAGGATGGCACCAACGCCGCCCCTGGCCGTAAGCTCGGCCGGGTGGAGACGGTGATCCGACCGGCGACCGGCCGACGATGCGGAGCAGCTCGGGATCGCCCACGTCGCCGCCTGGCGGTCGACCTGTGGTCGGACTGATTCCTCCAACCCGACGGCTGGCGGC
>DATCVL010000548.1:0-15859 GCA_036566865.1 Microlunatus sp. | reverse complement strand
CGGCGTGAACACCGGCCGGCTGCGCCGGAAGGCGATCGCTCTTGATCATGGTCTGTTGCGGTACGCGGCCATGGTGAACGGACCGACCCAGATCGCGCTCACCTTCGGTGATCATCTGGATCCGCGGATCCGGGGCGCTCGGAGTACGGCCGCCATCGGGCCGCAGGTGCGTCGGGTGATCGCCGAGGTCGAGTCCGCAACCGGCGCCCCGGTCACCCTGCTGGACACCGGTCCCCGGCTGGACGACATGATCGAGTTGGCCTGAGCCGCGGCCGTGAGCCGCAGCAGAGATCTGCGCGTTTGATCCGACCGCGGAGAAGATCATCGACTATGCCGCCATCGGGCTCGGCAAGCTGACCGCCCGGATGGCCGACGTGCTCGCGCCCGATCGGATCTGGATCACCGGCGACGGGCTGGCCTTCGTGGCTGCCGCCGACGACACCTTCCGTCGTTCGCTGCGCCGCGAGCGGTCGCGGGAGGCCGATGCCGACGATGTGCGGATCGAAGCCGGTGACTTCTTCGACTGGGCTCGGGGAGCGGCTGCGGTGGCGATCCGGGACTACGTCGTGAATGACCTGCCGGTCACCTGATCATCGTCGGTGGGCATGACGGCGGCGACGCCCAGCGACTCCGCGATCTCGGCGTACTCGCTGATCAGCGGTTCCTGCCGAGAACGGTCCCAGGCCAGCACGATCTGGATCGGGTCCAGATCGGTGATCGGAACATGCGCGACGTCGGAGCGGGTGTAGTAACCGGCCGCGGAACGGGGCATGGCAACCACACCGGAGCCGGCCGCCACATGCTCGAGTTTCTCTTCCACACTGGAGATCGACGGCAACCCTCGGTCGCTGTCGACGGCGCTCCGGCCGGGCCAACCGGGGATCGTCGAGACCGGCTGCAGCAGCATCTCGCCGGAGAGGTCGGACAGTTCCAGCGCGTCCTTGTCCGCCAACCGATGATCCGCCGGGAGCAAGACCTCCCACGGCTCGTCGGCGAGTGGCACAGTTTCCAGGCCCTCGGTGTCCACCAACAGCCTCAAGAACGCGACATCGACCTCGCCGTCGAGGATGGATGAGGTCTGCCTTGCCCAGTCGAGCCGCCGTACCTCGATCGTCAGCTCCGGGTGGCGCCGCGCCAGCTCCCGGTTCGTCGCCGTGACGACCAGGCCGGGCATGAAGCCGACCACCAGCCGATGATCACCGCCGGCGGTTCGGGCAACCCGACGCTGCAGGGCAGTCGCCCTGGCCAGCAGCGGCCGGGCCTCGGCCAGCAACTGCCGACCTGCCGGGGTCAGTTCGGTGGTGCGTCGGTCGCGGACGAACAGATCCGCCTTCAGCTCACGCTCCAGCGCCCGGATCTGCCGGGACAGCACCGGTTGGGCGATGTGCAGCGACTCGGCCGCCCGGCCGAAGTGCAGCGTCTGCGCCACGGCGAGGAAGTAGCGGAGCTTGCGTAGGTCGAGATCCATGCCGACTCCGTTCAGACATCGTTGATGCCCCCAGGGTATGACAGCGGGCAGGAAGAGTATTGGACCGATCGCTTCGGCCAACGCAAGCTGGGTCCAAGATCAACAACGACAAGGGAAATGATCATGGTTCTGGAATCTCAACGGGTGCTGGTGGTCGGCGGCAGTACGGGTATCGGCCTGGCCACGGCACAGGCTGCAGCAGAGGCGGGTGCCGAGGTGATCATCGCGTCCAGCAGGCAGGACAACCTGGACAAGGCGCTCACCTCGCTCCCCGACGACAGCCGCGGGATCGTCGCCGATCTGAGCGATCCACAGGCGCCGCAACGGCTGATTGAGCAGGTCGGTGAGCTCGACCATCTCGTCTACACGGCAGGGGATCGGGTGGATGTGATGCCGATCTCGGACTACGACGATGCTCGAGCCAGAGCGTTCTTCGAGGTGCGCTTCTTCGGAATGCTGGCAACCGTGCACGCGGCCGCGCCCAAGATCAGGAACGGCGGCTCGATCACGCTCACCTCCGGGTCGGCGGGCGACCGCGGTGGGCCCGGCTGGTCGGTGGGTGCCGCCGGCTGCGGTGCGATCTTCTCTCTCGTTCGTTCGCTGGCGATCGAACTCGCGCCGTCGATCCGGGTCAATGCGGTCGCTCCCGGCGCGATCCGGACGCCGATGTGGGATGTGATGAGCGCAGCGGAGCAGGCCGAGCTGGAGAGCCGATTCACGGCAGACGCGCTGTTGTCGCGGATCGGCGAGCCGCGGGACACCGCGTTGGCCTACCTGTACGCCATCACCCAGACCTACGCCACCGGCCAGGTGCTGCGGGTGAACGGTGGCACCAGCTTCGGCTGATCATGATCATCGGTCCGGGCGCCGGTCTGCCGATCAGCTGATCAGGGATGCCGGCGGTGTCGGGCCGGTGACCGAGCTCAGCACCACCCGATCGGCGCGCAGCCAGATGAAGGCGACATCGAAGACCTGAGTGTCGCTGCCAAGAATCCGCTGCTCGAGGGCCAGCAGCGGCGTACCGGGCGGGACCCGGATCGTTGCGGCCAGATTCACATCGGCGGCGGCCGCTCCGATGTCGAATTCGCAGGCGCCGATCGCCACTCCGCTGCGCCGAAGCAGGTCGTAGAAGTCGGTGCCGAATGGCGTCCGCTCGACCGAAGCGCCTTCAGGGAAACGGAAGTAGTTGGTCGCGGCCCCGGTGATGTCATCGCCGTCATGGGTCAGATAGTCCAGTTGCAGCACCTCCGATCCGGCATCGGGCATCAGTGCGGCGACCGCGTCCGGGGTGGGCACCCGGCGGCGGGCCAGCACCGTGACGCGACTGACCAACTCCCAGAAGCCGGAGCCGCCAGGATGGTCGCGGTCGTGAGAATCGGAGAGGTCCTCGAACCGCGGCCGGTGCAGGACGTAGGTGCCGTATCCCTGCAGCCGGTCGATCAATCCTTCGGATCGCAGCAGCGCCAGCGCCTCCCGTACGACGCCCCGGGCGACGCCGTAGCGGGCCATCAGCTCGCTCTCGGTCGGGATCTTCGTGTCCTGGTAGCCGCCGTGCACGATCGTCGATCGGAGCAGATCGCGCAGCCTGCGTACCTCGTCGCGATGCTGGCGGGCCCGATGATCATCAGGTAGCTCTGTCCGGCGCCGGACGGGTGGCTCCGCTGTCATGTCGCGGACCTTAACAATCCTCTGTTTCAGTCGTGTTATCACAGCCGCCGGATGGACGGCTGTTCGGGCGGACCGAGCGAATCTTCCGGCGGATCTCGAGCGGTGCCGGCAAATTCCGCCGTGATCTTGGACCGCAACGTGGCGTAACTCGGCGAATCACTGGCTGAAACACCGATCACGCCATCCTCATCCCAGATCGATTGTCATCGTCAGACAGGGGAGAGTTGATGCGTCCGAACAGGGAGTACGGCCAGGTCCGTCCGCCGATCGCCGAGCAGCTGCAGACCTACGCGGCCCGGCACAACATCGTGTTGACAGCAGAGGAGGCGGCGGCGCTGGTGCCGGTGGCGGCCCAGACCGTTGCCGGTTTCGACACCATCGACGAATTGCCGGAGCCGCAGGGTGATCCGATCCGCTTCACCGATCGCAATCCGGGCCGACCGCCCTTGCCGGGCGAGGATCCGTACAACGCGTTCGTCCGGTTCTGCCGGGTGTCCGGCGCCGAGCGCGGCCCGCTGGCCGGGCTGACCGCGGGCGTCAAGGACTGCATCGCGATCGCGGGGATGCCGTTGACCAACGGCTCCAGGATGCTGCCGACGATCATGCCGACCGAGGACGCAACGGTGGTCGAGCGGATCCTGGCGGCCGGTGCGACGATCACCGGCAAGACCAACATGGAAGACATGGCGATGGGGATCGGTGAGGGCAGTGTCTACGGCCCGGCCAGGAACCCCGTCGATCCGCGCTTCAACACCGGCGGATCGTCCAGCGGCTCGGGCGCCGCGGTCGCGGCCGGGATGGTGGATTTCGCGCTCGGTGCCGATGAGGGTGGCAGTGTCCGGATCCCGGCCGCCTGGTGCGGGCTGGTCGGAATGAAGGCCACGCACGGTCTGGTGCCGTCCTACGGCCTGTCCTACATGGACCACACCATCGACCACATCGGCCCGCTGACCCGCGACGTCGAACTGAACGCCAAGGTGCTGGAGGTGATCGCCGGCGCGGACTGGCGCGATCCGCAGTGGGTGCGCGCCGACCCGCGCGCCGACTCCTACGCCAGCACCCTTGATCAAGGCGTCGAGGGCATGACGTTCTTGATCATCGAGGAGTCGCTGGAGGCGGTCGGGACCACGCCGGACGTGATGGCCGCGTTCGAGGCTGGCTGTGACGCCTTGCGGGCGTCCGGCGCAACGATCGAGCGGGTCTCCATCCCGCTCTGGTCGCAGGCCTGGGCGATCGAAAGCTCTTTGCTCACCTTCGGTGCCAGGGCGATGGCCGATTCGTACGGTGCCGGCTACGGTCACAAGGGTCGGATCATGGTTCCGGTGACCGAGGCGGTGGCCGCACAGCAGCGCACCACCAACACCGATCTGGCCATCCTGTCCAAGATCAACTTGATGATCGCCGAACACATGCGCGACCAGTACCTGGGTGTGCACTACGGCAAGGCGCAGAATCTGCGGCTGGAACTGACCAAGCAGGTGCAACTGGCACTCGGTGACGGTCGGGTCCTGCTGACACCGACCATTCCGACCGTGGCCGGCGAGCTGACCGACCAACGGCAGTCCATGATCGAGATGCTGCCCCGGTTGGCCGGCTCGGCGATCCTGAACACCTGCCCGCTGGATCTGACCGGCCATCCCGCACTCACCGTGCCCTGCGGTTCCGGTGATCATGATCTGCCGGTCGGACTGCAACTGATCGGCGCCCCGTTCGACGAGGCGACGCTCTATCGAGCGGCGGCCGTGGTGGAGCGGGCCGGACTGTGGTCGCTGCCGGACCGACTCACCGGGGCCGAGACCGCTCCGGCGCTCTGACGGCTGTGCGGACGGTCACGGCTGCAGCGAGGCCTGCAGATCCTTCGGCAGCAGCCTGGCCGTCCGCATGAAGCGATGCGCGACCACGATGGTGATCGTCTGCGTACACAGCAGACCGAACAGCACCAACACCTGTGCGGTGCCGGCCTGGATCGGTGATCCGCCGCCGAGCAGGACACCGATGAACGCGCCGGGCAGGGTGACCAGGCCGACGGTACGCGTCTGGTCCATGCCCGGCACCAGCGCCTCCGGCAGCCGTCGTCCGATCACCTCGGTGATCGCCTCGGCCCGGGGCAGACCGATGCTGAGCGCGGCCTCGTAGCAGCCCTTCTCCTCCCGCAGCGCGGCAAAGGAACGTCGGCCGGCCAGCGAATTGGCGTTCATGGTGCCGCCGATGATGATGCCGGCGACCGGCACCAGCGACGGCCCGTTGAAGGGAATCGCCCCCGACGCGAAGATCACCGCCAGGGTCGGCACCAGCCCGCAAGCCATCGCGAGTGCGACCCACGGCCAGGCACGGGTCACCTCGATCCTGCGGGACGAGGTGAACACGGCCACCGCGAACATGAACGCGGCGAACACCGCCGACCAGATCAGCTGGCTGAGTGCCGCGGTGATGATCAAGGACACCAGGGCAAGCTGGATCACCGCCCGCCCTGCCGCCACCGCGATCGCCTTCTCCTGCCGGAGTTGGCCGATCAGGGAGGCGGTGATCGCCAGTGCGACCAAGATCACCAGTGCGATGATCAGTCCGGGACCGGGGGTGGCGGCAAGCACGCACCCATCCTGCATCCGTCGACCGCGTTCACGGTGTCGGCGCGGCGGACGGGCGCCGAGGTCTTTGCGCCGGTCCGCCGAGAGCGAGCGGTGACGATCCGATCAGGGGCGCTGTTCCTGCCGGCGGACCACGGACCGGCCGAAGATCAGGTAGCCGAAGAAGCCGATCGCCAGAGCAGCCAGCACACCGAGGTTGGCATAGGCCCAGTCACCCTGCCGGCCGCCGATCGGACCGAGCAGATATCCCTGCCAGGACAGCCAGGACGCGTACGTGTTGGTCACCAGCCCCCAGCCGACGGCGGTGCCGATGATCATCAGGCTGATGCCCAGCCAGCCGATGTCGCCGTACCGTCCGGACCGGTTCTGCAGTGCGGCGGCGTCGTAGTCCTTCCGCCGCACCACGATGTCGGCGACCATCACCCCGGCCCAGGCCGCGATCGGCACTCCGAGCGTGATCAGGAAGCCCTGGAAGGGTCCGAGGAAATCTCCGGCGAAGAAGACGATGTAGACCGAGCCGATGATCATGATGCAGCCGTCCACCGCGGCCGCCAGCCAACGAGGCACCGGCAGGCCGGCACTCAGCAACGCCAGGCCGGAGGAGTAGATGTCCAGCACTGCGCCGCCGACCAGTCCGAGCACGGCCACGATCGCGAACGGCACCAGGAACCAGGTCGGCAGCAGCGTGGTCAGCGCGCCGATCGGATCGGCCGCGACCTTGTCGTTGAGTTCCTTCGACGATCCGGCCAGCAACACACCGAAGACCAGCAGCAGGACCGGAGCCAGGGCGGCGCCGAAGGTGGTCCAGCCGACCACCCCGGCGCTGCTCACACTCCGTGGCAGGTAGCGGGAATAGTCGGCGGCCATGTTGGCCCAGCTCAACCCGAATGCGGTCATCATGAAGATCAACGCGCCGATCATCGCGGCCAGCCCACCGGAGGGCAGCTGGGCCAGTGCGGCGCCGTTGATGTTGTCCAGCACCAGGATCGCGTAGATCACCGTCAGCACACCGGTGACGACGGTGATGATCACCTGCAGCCTCATGATCAAGGTGAAGCCCATGATCCCGCTGCCGACGATCAGGATCGCGACCACGATCAGCGAAACGATCTTGGTCGGGGTGCCGGCATTCCAGCCGAGCTCACCGAAGACCGTACTGGTCGCGAGCACCGCCAGCGACACCAATGCGGTCTCCCAACCGACCGTGATCATCCAGGACACCACGGCCGGCAACCGGCTGCCGCGGACACCGAAGGCGGGCCGGGCCAGAACCATCGTCGGAGCCGAGCCGCGCTTGCCGATCAGCGAGATCACTCCGCAGAGTGCGAAGGACAGGACGGTACCGATGACACCGACCACGATCGCTTGCACGGCGGACAATCCGAAGCCGAGCACGAACGAGCCGTAGCTGATGCCCAGTACCGAAATGTTGGCCGCGAACCAGGGCCAGAACAGACTCTTCGGGGTGCCATGACGCTCGGCCTCCGTGATCGTGTTCAGCCCGTTCTGTTCGACGGTCAGCGCGCTGCGGGCAGCTTCCGCCGGCGCGTTCTGTGAACTTGCCGAGGGGTCCATGACGGTCACACTAGTGGTGCTCATCCGCCGGTGGGGCGGTAATTCGCGAGCCTTGGCCAGTACTGGCTACTGCGGTGGCAGCGCGCAGGCCGGAGTGCCGCCGGGCAGCCGCTGCCGATTCGCTGACACCAGCCGATAGATCAACCAGGCCAACGAGTTGATCACCGGCAACCGGGTCAACCGGCCGATGATCGCGTACGGCCTGCCGGCGTAACAGAGCCAAGCAGCGAAGGCGTCGGCGCCACCGGCCGGCCGCGCGGGCAGCTCGTCGCCGGCGGGCAGCCAGATCATCTCCCGCCGAGTCCGCTCGGCGGTCAGCCCGAAGGACTCCAGCTCCAGGAATTGGTACGGCACTCGCCGCGCGTCCGGCAGCCCGTTGTGGTGCAGCCGATCAGCCAGCCAACCCGTGCTGGAGCTGCAGAAGGCACAGTCGCCGTCGATGATCACCCACGGCACGTCCCGATGCCCGGCTCGGATCGACGGCAGTGGACCCGGGGTCATGCCCTCATCCTGGCACGGCGGCGCGGCCGATCCTGCCGTTCGTGATCACCGCCACACAACCATCGCGGCAAGGGTGTTGGCTTGGCTGCGGGGACTGCGACGGCTGAGGCGGATGCCGACAACGGTCGCGGTCGGCGCGGCCGCCGCTGACAACCCGGCCAGTGCTCGCGCCGCAGCCGACGACCCGACCGGTACCGGGCGACGGCCGACCGTGCCGAGCGCGGGGCGTCCACGCCGACGATTACACTCACCCCGTGGCCGGCCGGATCAATGAGGAAGACATCGCGGCCGTGCGCGAGCGCGCGAAGATCGAGGACGTCGTCGGATCGTACGTGATGCTCCGCAATGCCGGCGGTGGCTCGATGAAGGGACTCTGTCCCTTCCACGACGAATCGACTCCCAGCTTCAACGTCACGCCGTCCCGCGGACTGTGGTACTGCTTCGGCGCCTGCGGCGAGGGCGGCGACGTCATCTCGTTCCTGCAGAAGATCGAGAACCTGACCTTCGCCGAGGCCGTGCAGAAGCTGGCCGACCGGGTCGGCATCCAGCTGCGGATCAGCGACGACGGCGGCCCGCGGCTGCCGGCCGGGCTGCGGGTCCGGCTGATGGATGCGCACAAGGCGGCGGCCGAGTTCTTCGCCGAGCAGCTGAGCACGCCGGATGCGCTGGCTGCCCGCCGGTTCCTGGCCGAGCGGGGCTTCGACCGGGCTGCCGCCGAGGAGTTCGGCGTCGGCTACGCGCCGCGTGGCGGCCGACGGCTCGGACAGCACCTCAAGTCCCGCGGCTTCAACGAGGAGGAGCTGATCTCGGGCGGGCTGCTGCGCCGCGGCGGCTACGACTTCTTCTCCGGCCGGCTGCTCTGGCCGATCCGCGACGCCGGCAAGTCGGTGGTCGGCTTCGGTGCCCGCCGGATCTACGACGACGACCGGCTGCCGGCGAAGTACATCAACACCCCGGAAACGCCGCTGTACAAGAAATCGCACGTGTTGTACGGACTGGATCTCGCCCGACCGGAGATCGGCAAACGAGCCCAGGCGGTGGTGGTCGAGGGCTACACCGATGTGATGGCAGCCCATCTCTCCGGGGTGAAGACCGCGGTGGCTTCCTGCGGCACCGCGTTCGGAAATGATCATGCTCGGATCCTGCAGCGGCTGATGGGGGACCAGGGCAACGGCGAGGTGATCTTCACCTTCGACGGCGATGCCGCCGGGCAGAATGCTGCGCTCAAGGTGTTCTCGCTGGACTCGGCGTTCATCACCCAGACCTATGTGGCGATCGAGCCGACCGGTCTCGACCCCTGCGATCTGCGGCTGCAGCACGGCGATGCCGCGGTTCGCGAGTTGGTCGCGCGGCGGATGCCGCTGTATCGGTTCGTGATGAACAACGTGCTGACCAAACATGATCTTGATCGGGCCGACGCCCGGGTGGATGCGCTGCGGGAGGCCGCGCCGCTGGTGGCCAGCATCCGCGATGCCAGCAAGGTCGGCGGCTACGTCCGAGAGCTGGCCGGGATGTTGGGGATGGACATCGAGGAGGTCCGCCAGGAGGTCAATCGGGCGGCTTCCCGGGCGTCCCGGCGACCGGATCAGCAGGATCGCCGCCAGCCCGATCATCGTCGTGAGGCTCAACGAGGGCAGCAGCCCGCTACCGCCGGTCCCGGTTCGCCGAGCTCGGCCGGGGCGGCAGAGGCGGCAGCCTCGGCGGCGGACATCCTGCCGGATCCGCATGACCGTACGCTGAGCGCCGAGCGGGAGACCGCGAAGTTGATCATCCAGGTGCCGCAGCTGGTCGGTGACGAGCTCTCCCAGCTGACCGCCGAGGACTTCACCCACCCGGCCTACGGGGCCGTGCTGCGGCACGCGCAGAAGGCTGCCGCCAACCCGCCGGCACCGGACCCGTACGCGGACTGGCCACGCCGGGTCGCCGCCGCCGAGGACAACCCGTGGGTGAATTCGCTGGTGATCGCGCTGGCGGTCGAGCCGCTGCTGACCGAGACCCCGACCCGCACCTACGTGATCGCGTACAGCTCGAAGGTGCGGGTGGAGACCGTCCGCCGACAGATCGATCAGATCAAGTCGCGACTGCAGCGCACCAATCCGGTCGAGGATCCGACCACGTACAACAAGACCTTCTCCGAGCTGGTGATGATGGAGGCGCAGCGCAAGCAGCTGCAGAACCGGAGCCTCGGCGGCGGCTGAGCTGGAGCGCTGAGCTGCAGGGCGGTTGAGCCGCCAACACTTGGCCGCGGACGGGCAACACCGGCACCGACCGGGTCGACACGTTCTCCGCGACGCTGTCGATCATGGACGAGATCGGATTTCCGCTGCCGCCGGCGCTGCTCACCGCGGCGGACGAAACCACGCTGGCCAAGGCGATCGAGGCCGGTCTGCTGGCCGCCGACGCCCGCCGGGTCGGCGGTCCGCCGGGCGCCACCGACGCCGAGTTGATCATGCTGCAGCGGATCGGCGAGGTGTCCAGCCGTCGATTCGTCGAGTCCAACCTGCGACTGGTGGCGATGGTCACCCGGCGGGAGGCCGGCCGCAGTCGGATGCCGGAGAACGAGCTCTTCCAGGAGGGCTGCCTCGGGCTGATCGAGGCGGTCCGCCGCTTCGATCATCGCCGGGGGCTGCGTTTCGCCACCTATGCGCTGCACTGGATCCGGGCCTACGTCGGTGCCGTCACAGCCAACCACGGCGGCGATCTGAATCTCCCGTCCAGCCAGGCCGAGCGTGCCCGGGAGTTGCGCGGCGCGCAGGCCCAGCTGTCCCAGTACCTCGGCCGGGATGTGTCGGTGGCGGAGCTCGCCGGAGCCGTCGGCCGGGACGCCCAATGGGTGGCGCGGATGCTGGCCCACAGCCCGGTCCAGTCGCTGGACGTCCAGGACGTCAGCGTGCTCGAGGTGCCGGACGAGCAGGCCGCCGAGGAGTTCGAGTCGGTGCTCGCAAGCGAACTCCCCGGCCGCGAGCTGCTGTCCCGGCTGGACGAATTCGAGCGCCGGGTGATCGAGCTGCGGTACGGCTTCGCCGACGGCGACGAACACACCATGAGCGAGGTCGCGCGCCGGCTCGGCATCAGCCGCGCCAAGGCCCGTCGCAGCGAGCTGAGAGCCCTGGAGCGGCTACGCGGGGTGTATCCGCAGCAGGCCAGCGCCCACCTCTATTCGTGAGCCGGGCGATCGGATCCTGAGCCGGGCGATCGGTGCTGTGATCACGGCGATCGGAGCTGATTCGGCCGGACCGGAGGGCCGATCGCGAACGGCGCAAAAAGCAAAAACGGCCCGAACTCTCGCAAGAGAATCCGGGCCGGTGTGATGTCCGAAGACATCACGCGCGGTGACCCCAGCGGGATTTGAACCCGCGTTACCGCCGTGAGAGGGCGATGTCCTAGGCCGCTAGACGATGGGGCCGTACTCACACCTTCCTGCGACGCCGATCCCGAGCTCGAGATCTGCCACAGAGAGCTGCGCTCCCCGGACTGGACTCGAACCAGTAACCTGCCGGTTAACAGCCGGCTGCTCTGCCAATTGAGCTACCGAGGATCGTCGTGCCGTTCAGGCGCGGAAAGGAACATTAGCAGGACTCCGCGCCGATGCGAAATCGAGTCAGCGGCACCAGTTGGCGGCTACGGATCGGGGTCGTATTCGGCCCGCAGACGGACCACCGCGGTGGCCGCCAACTGCTCGATTCCCGGGTCGTGCCAGCGGGTCCCGCGGGGCAGCGAGGCACGCCATTCGATCGGTCTCGTGGCACCGGACAGGTCCCGACGGCCGGAGATGATCACTCCCGGGCGCCGATCCTGCTTGCCCTTGACAGGCTGGCTGTCGTCCAACGGAATGAACTGCTGGATCGTGATCGAAGCCGCCACCCGATCCCGGAACACCTCCGGCAGCCGTCCGGGCTCGAGCAGCGTCACCGAGTCCGGAGTCGTGGTCGCGGACGGGTCCGGCCGATCGCCGGTCGCGGTGTCGGGATAGCGGGTCCACTGCAGTGTGTTGGTGTCGCCGTTGAAGGTGCCGTGCTCGATCCGGTGCCAGCCGATGTGGCGCCAGCTCGGCCGTTCATGATCACCGGTGCTGATCGAGAGCAGCCCGATGGTGGCGATCACGTGCTGCCGATCCTCGGTGAGCTGCCAGGCCAGCACCGATCCAGCGCTGAGACCGGCGGCCTTCAGCGAGGCCTGCCAGGACTCGTACACGGTCCGATCGAGTCCGCGCCGGATCCCGGTACGGAATGCGCTGCCAGCCAAGAGCTACCTCGCCTCCATGATCAGTTCTGGTCCGTTCATGATCAAGTCTGGCCGTTCATGATCAGTTCTGGCCCCTTCATGATCAGTTCTGGGCCGGGGTTGCCGATGATCGGCCCCGGGTGCAGGCACCGAGATCATCCAGGAAGTTGTTCGCCCAGCGGTCGATGTCGTGCTCGAAGACCTGCCGTCGCAGGATGCGCATCCGCCGGGACTTGTTCCGCGGCGCGTCGGTGGCCGCCTCCAGCATCCGTTCCTTCATCTGGTTGATGTCGTACGGATTGATCATGTACGCCTGGCGCAGCTCCCGCGCGGCGCCGGCGAATTCGCTCAGCACCAGCGCACCGTCGTCGATCTGCCGACAGGCGATGTATTCCTTGGCCACCAGGTTCATCCCGTCCCGCAACGGTGTCACCACCATCACATCGGCGGCTCGATACAGCGCCGCCATCTCGTCCCGCCCGTAGAAGGAATGCATGTAGTTGATCACCGGTCGGCCGAGCTGACCGATCTCGCCGTTGATCCGGCCGACCAGTCGCTCGATGTCGTCGCGCAGTCGCCTGTACTCGTCGACCCGCTCCCGGGATGGATTGGCCACCTGGACGAAGACCGCGTCGTCGGCATCCAGCAGTCCGTCGCTGATCAACTCGCCGAAAGCCCGCAGGCGTTGGAAGATCCCCTTGGTGTAGTCGAGCCGGTCAACGCCCAGGAACAGGTACTTCGGATCGCCCAGCTCATGCCGGATCTGCTCGGCGCGCTCCGCGGTCTCGGGTCTGCGGGCGTTGTCGTAGAACTCCTGGGTCTTGATCGAGATCGGGTATGCCCTGGCCATCACCCGACGTCCGTCGGGCAGCTCGATGCTGCCGCGCTGGGTGGGGTAGTGGGCGAGCTGGCGGACCAGCCGGGTGAAATTCTGCGCGCCGCCGTTGATCTGGAAGCCGACCAGATCCGCACCCAGCAAGCCTTCCAGGATCTCCCGTCGCCACGGCAACTGTTGGAAGAGTTCGGTGGGAGGGAACGGGATGTGCAGGAAGTAACCGATCTTGAGATCGGGCCGACGCTCCCGCAACATCTGGGGTACAAGCTGAAGTTGATAGTCCTGCACCCACACCACGGCGCCCTCATCGGCGACCTCGGCGGCACGATCGGCGAAGCGTCGATTGACCCGCAGATAGGCGTCCCACCATTCCCGGTGGAACTCCGGGTGGGCAACCACGTCGTGGTAGAGCGGCCACAGGGTGCCGTTGGAGAAGCCCTCGTAGTAGTCGCGAACCTCGGCCGAGCTGAGCGGCACCGGAACGATCTCCAGGCCGTCGTGCACGAACGGGTCCAGGTCCTCATCCGGCGCGCCGACCCAACCGACCCAGGCGCCGTCCCGGGCCTGCATCACGGGCTCGAGTGCTGTCACCAGACCACCGGGGGACGTACGCCAGGCGACGTTGCCGTCCTCGTCGGTGTCCCGATCCACCGGCAGCCGGTTGGCCACCACCACAAAGGATGATCTGGACACCGAACTGACGCCGATCTCGGGTCTGTCGGACGGTTCGGATCGCTCGCTGCGCGTGGCGGCGCTCATCTCGTGCCTCCCCCAGTTGTGTCTTTTTGACCCTACCTTGAGCATTCCGACTGCTCGGGGCCAGGTTCGGTCGGCGACGGACCGCCGATTCCGCTCGGACCGGAGGTGGCCCTGTCTCGGCACGGCCGCAGGCGGCAGACTAGGGCCGTGAGCAAGCAGCACCAGGCCGAGCCGCCCCGTCACTTGGAGGTCCTCACCGACGCCGGACGCGAGGCGGTGAAGGCGATCCTGTCGGATCCGGAGGGAACGGTGATCGGTCTCGACTTCGACGGCACCATCGCACCGATCGTCCCCGACCCGGATCGGGCCCATGTCGAACCGGCCGCCGTCGCCGCGCTGTCCCGGATCGGCCACCGGGTCAAGGCCGTCGTGGTGATCACCGGTCGTCCGGTCCGCACCGCAGTCCGGCTGGGCGGCTTCCGTGATCATGACGGGCTGACCCGGATGACCGTCCTCGGCCAGTACGGCGTCGAGCGCTGGGACGCTGCCACCGATCGCTTCAGCGGACAGCCCGAACCGGTCGAGATCACCGAGGTCGAGGCCGCGCTGCCGGCGCTGTTGACCGAGCTCGGACTGGGCGGAGCCCGGGTGGAGCACAAGGGTCGGGCGATCGGCGTGCACACCCGCGAACTCTCGGATCCAGCCGGTGCCTTCACCGCTCTGCTGCCGCCGCTGAGCGAGCTGGCGACGGCCCACGGCCTCCGGCTCGAACCGGGTAAGTACGTGCTGGAGATCCGTGCTGCCGGCAGCGACAAGGGCGATGCGCTGCACGACTTCGTGGCCGAGGTGAAGGCCCGGCAGGTCGTCTTCATCGGAGATGATCTTGGTGATCTGCCGGCCTTCGATGCGGTACGCGATCTGCGCGACCGAGGCACGCCAGGACTGTTGATCTGCTCCGCCTCCGACGAGCAGGACGTGCTGGCCGACCATGCCGACCTGATCGCGCCCGGGCCGTCCGGCGTGGCAACCTGGTTGACCGAGTTGGCCGACGCCCTTGATCAACAATCCTGATCGACTCAGCGATTGATCACCCACGCACTGCGGCGATCATCCGGGCGGCCACGGGCGGGGAGGGAGGTCTCGCCGTCCACCGGATAACCGCATCGCCGCAGGACCTGCGCGCCGCCCAACTCCGAGCCACCGCCGTAACCACTGAGGAGCAGTCGGCCACCGGGCGCGACCACCCGATCCAGCAGGTGCTTGATCAATTCCGGGTGCCGCCGGGGGAGCACGATGTCGGTGAGCACCGCAACCACATCGAAACGCAGCCTTTCCGGATGACTCCACCGGACAGCATCGCCGACCCAGATCCGGTCCGACCATTGCGGCAGTCGTTGCCGAGCCCGGTCCACCAGCGCCGGCGAGTGATCGATTCCGTACGGTTCCACCCGCCGTCCGCGCTCGGCCGACCACGCCACCACACTCTGCATCAGCAGCCCGTTGGCGCAGCCTACATCGAGGAAGCTGCCGTCCCGATCGATCGCGTCGCAGAGTTGTTCGCGGGCCGCTCGCCACTCCTGCGGTGTGCCACCGAATCCCGATCCACCCTCGGCCGATTCCGCACGCAGGTATGACGGATCGAGCAGACGTCGCAGATCTGCGGTGGCCTGTTCGTCGGTCAGCTCCCGACGGGCTCGATCGGCCAGCTCGACACCATCGGCCAGGGCGCCGTCGCCCTGTTCCTGCAACGGCGGGATCGCCTCGTCCGCAGGCCCAATCCACCAGGACGCGTCCTCGAGATGCTGACGCCGGCCGTAATACCGAGCCCCGTCAACCCACAGCAGTAGTTGTCGACGGTCGGACGAGATGCCGGCCACGTGCGTGCCCTGACGCCGGAATCCCGCCTGCTGCAAGGGAATCCGCAGGGCACTGTCGAGGATGGCGTCCTCACCATCATCGATCGTGCCGGTCGGGATCCGGTAGCCGTCCGGTGCGTCGACCATGATCAACTGGCCGTTGGTCAGGAAGCAGCAGATGGTGACTCGGTCGATTCGGCGCTGGTCGATGTCGCGGTACGTCGCCGGCAACCAGCGATCAAGATCACGGACCAGCCTCGGCCATGATCGGTAGCCGTGTTCGCGCGCCAGCACGAGTTGCGCGTCCGCCAGCCGGGCCCTGGACGGATCCGCGCCGAGCCGTCGGACGGCGTCGTGATCTCCTGACCGGGCGGCCTTCGCCAGCCGCTTGGCATCGCGGCGAAGTTGATCAAGTGAGAGATGGTCGGGTCGTTGTTCGGACATG
>DATCVL010000547.1:0-12046 GCA_036566865.1 Microlunatus sp. | reverse complement strand
AGCATCTCGTCGGCCTCGTCCAGCACCAGCACCTTGACGTGACCCAGATCGAGCTTGCCCCGGTTGGCCAGGTCGAGCAGCCGACCGGGTGTGCCGACGACCACGTCGACGCCTGCCTGGAGCGCCGCCAGTTGATCCTCGTACGGGGTGCCGCCGTAGATCGTCAGCACTCGGGCCTTGCGTCGGGTCGAGGCGGTCTGCAGATCCTTGCCGACCTGGCTGGCCAGCTCACGGGTCGGGGTGACGACCAGGCCCTGGGGCTTGCCGGGCGCGGCCAGGAAGTCGTAGTCCGGATCGGACTGGACCACGATCCGCTGCAGCAGGGTGGTGCCGAAGGCGAGCGTCTTGCCGGTGCCGGTCCGGGCCTGGCCGATCAGGTCGGCGCCGGTGAGCGCGACCGGGATCGCCATCTGCTGGATCGGGAAGGGATGCACGATGCCCACATCGGCCAGCGCGGCGGCGATGTCGGGCTGGATGCCCAGGTCGGCGAACGTCGTCGCCTCTGATCCGGACGGGGAGGTCGCGGACGGCGCGGTGTCGGACTCGGTGTTGATGCTGTCGGTAGTCAGGATCTTGCCTTCTCGATTCGGCTCATGTCTGAGGTGCCTGCTGGCGGTCACGGCCGGCGCGTGCTCGTGATGCCTGTGGCGCAGGGCTCATTCCGTGTCTCCGGCACAACAGCGACCGAGGTCGCGGTGCCTGGGGAGACAGGTGCAAGCGCACGCATCGAGCAGAGGGCGCAGCCGTACTGTTCAGGTCGCATTCTAGCCGCAAGACCTGCAGACGCCGATTCGCCCGTGGCCGGGCCCTCCTAGGCTGTCGCCCATGGCTGCAGACGAAGGTGCCTGGGAGTTGCTCGGCGCGGTCGCATACGGAGAGTTGGCCGCGTTCGATCGGCTGGCCGCAGACGCCCGGCTGGCGCCGGAGTTGCCCGACCGGGTGCAGATGACCCAGATGGCGGCACTGCAGTACACCCACTTCGGCCAGGTCCGGGACCGGATCGAGGATCTGGGCGGCGATGTGCTGGCCGTGATGGAGCCGTACCGGCGGCCGTTCGAGGACTTCCACCAGCTGACCCAGCCGAAGACCTGGTACGAGGGACTGCTGAAGGCCTACATCGGCGACGGACTGGCTGCCGACTTCTACCGGGAGGTGTCCGAGCTGGTCGACGAGCAGACCAGGACGGTGGTGCACGAGGTGCTGGCCGAGGGCGACTTCGCCGACTTCGTGGTCGAGCGGGTACGGGACGCGATCGAGACCGATCCGGACATCGCCGGCAGGCTGGCCCTGTGGGGGCGGCGGCTGGTCGGTGAGGCGCTCAGTCAGGCGCAACGGGTGGCGGCCGAGCGACCGGCGCTGACCGAGTTGTTCGCCGAGCAGTCGGAGCAGCAGCCGCTGGTCCTGATCAGCGAACTCAGCTCCCGGCTGGTCCGCAATCACACCGCCCGGATGGCTCGGCTCGGACTGAGCTCCTGAACGCAGAAACCGCGCCGATCGGATGATCGACGCGGTCTGCGTACGGTATCTGGAATCGCCTCAGACGGCGCCGAAGCCGACCCGGCGACCGTTCTCCTCGCCGATGTCGATGTAGGCGATCTTGTCCGAGGGGATGAGCACCTTGCGACCGTGCTCGTCGGTGAGGCTCAGCAGCGCAGCTGTCGGGTCGGTCGACTCCAGCGCCTTGGTCACCGCCTTCTCAACCTCGGCCGAGGACTGCGTGACCTCCAGCACCACCTCGCGGTTCACGTGCTGAATGCCGACTTTGATCTCCACCTGCGTACCTCCTGTGTCCCGGCTGGTCGGTCGGGCTTCATGATCAACATGCTCGGCCAAGATCGCCGGGCATCGATCAGCGTAGTCGGCGCCCGGTGGACCGAGCACGGCGTGTCGACCTGGCCGATCGGTCTCCGGACGCAGCCCGGCGGGTCGGGCCGGGATCCGGCGGTCGATTCAGTCCGGGGCCCGGCCGTCCATCGGCGGCAGCAGGGTCAGCCGGGTCCAGGCGCCGAGGTAGATCCGGTCGTACGGGTCGAGCGGGTGCCGGGCGCCGACCTCGATCGGGGTTTCCGGGAATCCGGCTCCGGCGTCCTGATCGTCCAGTGAACTGATGTAGGTGCCGTTCACCGAGCCGAGATCCTCGATCCACCAGCGCTTGCCGTCGCTGGACAGCTGGGCCTGCCTGCGGCTCACGCCGCCGTCCTCGCCGCAGTCGATCTCCGGCGTCGGGTTCTGGCTGGGGGAGCGGCGTCCGATCAGGGCCGACGGCGTACGCAGGGCGATCAGCGCCGGCTCCGGCTGATCCGGCAGCGGCGCGGTTCCCTCCTGCTCGTCGTACCAATCCTTGTCGACGGCCAACTCGACGACCCAGATGTTCGCCTCCGCCAGGGCGCGTGCCACGGGGCTGTCGGTCATGCTTCCCTCCTCCGGTCACTACCGCGATGCCCGACCTGATGGGCATGCTCGGCCTCTTCGGTCAGCGGGAATCCGCTGATCCCGCGCCAGGCGAGGTTACTGACCAACTGCTTGGCCTCCTCAACCGCCACCGGCCCGGCCGCCACCCAGTAGCGGGCGCTGACGTGGCCGATGCCGACCAGCGAGATGGCCAGCAGCTTGGACTGCTCGGTGCCCAGCCCGGTGTCGTCGGCGATCACCGCGGCGATCTGATCGGCGATGTCGTTGTTGACCTGCCAGATGCGCTCGGTGACCGCCGCCTCGCCGGTCAGGTCGGACTCGAAGATGAGCCGGAACTCGGCCCGTTCGCTGGACACCAGGTCGTAGAAGGCGGTCATGGTGGCGACCACCCGCTCGGAGTTGTCGTCGGTGGAGGCCAGCGCCTCCGACACCTTCGCGACCAGCCGTTGGCAGGCCTGATCCAGCAACGCGAGGTAGAGGTCGAGCTTGGAGCTGAAGTGCTGATAGAGGACCGGCTTGCTGACGCCGGCCGCTTCGGCGATGTCGTCCATCGCGGCGGCGTGGTATCCCTTCGCGGTGAACACCACACTGGCCGCCTCGAGGAGTTGGGCGCGGCGCTGCTCGCGCGGCATCCGCGTCATGTTGCTGCTGGCCACCCGCGGAGTTTAAACCGCAACTGCCGGTCCGGTCGCGCACCCGGTGCGGGACGAGACGACGGGTCGGGTGGGTGGAGCGGGATGCGGACCTGGGTCGGGTCGCATCGGTGCGCTGGAGCGCGGAGGCTGGTCGGTGCCGGGCGAGTGGCACAAGCACGTGCGGGGTGACCGGTCCGGATGGCGGAATAGGGTCCAGGTGTTGGCTGTTGGCAACGAAGATCGAACGGTCGTCCGGATCGCGGCGACCCATATGCGTACTGCAGGAGGAATGGTGGCCCTACCGCCGCTGGTGGAACCCGCCGCAGAACTGACCCAGGAAGAGGTGCAGCGGTACAGCCGGCACCTGATCATCCCCGATGTCGGGATGGACGGTCAGAAGCGGCTGAAGAATGCGAAGGTCCTGGTGATCGGAGCCGGCGGTCTGGGCAGCCCGGCGCTGCTCTATCTGGCCGCGGCCGGTGTCGGCACCTTGGGCATCGTCGAGTTCGACACCGTCGACGAGTCCAATCTGCAGCGACAGATCATCCACGGCCAGTCTGATATCGGTAAGTCCAAGGCGGATTCGGCCAAGGAGTCGATCGCCGAGGTCAATCCGTTGGTGAACGTGATCACCCACGACCTCCGGCTGGACAACGACAACGTGCTGGAGATCTTCGCCCAGTACGACCTGATCGTGGACGGCACCGACAACTTCGCCAGCCGGTATCTGGTCAACGATGCCGCGGTGCTGCTCGGCAAGCCGTACGTCTGGGGCTCGATCTTTCGCTTCGAGGGTCAGGTCTCGGTCTTCTGGGAGAAGTACGGTCCGAACTACCGCGACCTCTACCCGGTGCCGCCGCCACCCGGCATGGTGCCGTCCTGCGCCGAGGGCGGCGTGCTCGGCGTGCTGTGTGCCTCGATCGGTTCGATCATGGTCACCGAGGCGATCAAGTTGATCACCGGCATCGGTGAGCCGCTGCTGGGCCGGCTGATGGTCTACGACGCGCTGGAGATGAGCTACAAGACGCTCAAGCTGCGTAAGGATCCTGACGCGGAGCCGATCGAGAAGTTGATCGACTACGACGCGTTCTGCGGCGACCTGACCCCGGAGGCCGCCGAGGCGGTGTCCGGCAGCACCATCAGCGTGCGCCAGTTGAAGGATTGGCTGGATGCTCGGGAGAGCGGCGACAAGGACTTCGTCCTGATCGACGTCCGGGAGCCGGTCGAACGGGAGATCAACAACATCCCCGGATCGATCCTGCTGCCGAAGGGCGATTTCCAGAACGGCAGCGCGTTGGCCAAGCTGCCGCAGGACAAGCAGGTCGTGCTGTACTGCAAGGTTGGCGGCCGGTCGGCCGAGGTGCTGGCCCTGGTGCACGGCGCCGGGCTGAAGGACGCCGTCCACGTGGGTGGCGGTGTCGCTGCCTGGGTGTCCCAGATCGACCCCAGCCAGGCCGCGTACTGAGTTTGATCTTGACCAGTTGATCTTGGACCTGCGTCCGATCATCCGGACAACTGCCGCATCCGACCAGCGCTGACCGAGGTCAGAGCGTCGGGTGCGGCAGTTTGTCGTTGACAATTGAATAGCCTTCTTCGAGGCCTGACGCCGTGTCATCACAACGGCAGCCTCGTCGATGGCACTGAACGCCGCGACCTGGCTGCGAACCCGCCGGGTCGAGGACTGACCGTCGGTTGCCGTCTTGACGTCGGAGGGAGAACGGTCCAAGGTTGCCCGGTAACCGAGGAGGTAACCGTGCCCCAACTCTCCCGAAGCACCGCGAACGTCGGCCGGACCCGCCGGATCGCCACCGGTTTGATCGTGACGCCGCTGCTCGCGGCGACAGCCGTGATCGGCGGTCCGGTGACAACCGCCCAGGCGGCGACCGGCCACGAGTACGAGATGTCGGTCGCCCGACTGACCAATCATGAGCGGACGAGCCGGGGTCTGGTGAAGCTCACCTGGGGCTCCTGCCTGGACCGCTACGCCGAGGCGCAGGCCAAGTGGATGGCCAAGCATCAGAATCTGCAGCACCAGAATCTGCGGCCGATCCTGGGCAACTGCGACATGAACCTGGTCGGCGAGAACATCGCGGTCGGCTACCCGACGGCCAAGGCGGTGACCAGGGCCTGGATGAAGTCGCCCGGGCACCGGGAGAACATCCTGAAGAAGCAGTACCGGCGCTACGGTCTGGGCGCGTACAAGGACAGCCACGGCCGCTGGTGGGTGTCGCACGTGTTCGGCCGCAGGGCCTGACGGCGACACCCGACGAACGCCTCTAGAGCGTGGTCATCCCGCCGTCCACCCGGAAGATCGACCCGGTGGCGTAGCTGGACTCGTCGCTGGCCAGGAAGACCATCACCCCGACCACGTCCTCGGCCCGGCCCGGCCGACCCAACGGGATCCGCGAGGTGATCGCCGCCCGCTCGGCGGGATCGCCCGAGATCGCTGTCACCAAAGGAGTCTCGGTATAGCCGGGCACCACGGTGTTGACCCGGATGCTCTCGGATGCGTACGCCGCCGCGACGGCTCGGCCGAGTCCGTGGATGCCGGCCTTGGACGAGCTGTAGGCGGTGAAGTCCTTGCCCTCCCCGTTCAGTCCGGTCGGACTGCCGGTGAGGATGATCGAGCCACCACCGCGCGGCAGCATGCAGCGCACCGCCTGGCGGACCGTCAGGAAGGTGCCGGTGAGGTTGACGTCGATCGTCCGCTGCCAGGTCTCCAACGATGCTTCGGCGATCGGCGCGTCCTGACCGAACAGCTGCACTCCGGCATTGGCGACCACCACATCGGGTGCCCAGCCGTCGTTGATCAACTCGTCGAAGCCGGCGATCACGCCGGCCTCATCGCTGATGTCCAGCGCCAGGCTCCGGGTGCGTTCATGATCACCGGCGGCCACCCGGGCGGCCTCATGGTCACGATCTGAGTAGCAGACCCGTGCTCCCTCGGCCACGAATCGGTCGGCGATGGCCCGGCCGATGCCCGAACCGGCACCGGTGATCAGAATTGTCTTGGCCTGCAAGCGATCCGTCATCACAGCACCTCACCGACGGACGGCGTCGATCTTGAGCATCTTGGCGATCACCGAGTCCAGCTCGCTGTCGTCGAAGATCTTCTTCCAGTCCTCCTTGATGATCGACTCGCGGCCGTAGCCCATCGCGATATGGCAGGCGTCGGAGAACGGATTGGATCCACGCAGGCCGTTGGTGAGCGCGATCCAGGTGTGTCCCCAGAGGATGGCCCTGGCTGCCTCACGCGGTACGCCGACGGTGTTGACCGTCTCTTCGAGGGCCTCGTTCAGGAAGTCGCCGATCATGCACGCGATGGTCTCGACCAGGGTGGGCTCGAGCACCGCAAGCTGCTTGACAGTGACCCAGTGGACGGCGATCACCGGAGCGTAAATGGTGGAGATGACGGCCTCGGCGAGCGCCCTGATCTCCTCGTCGCCCTCCTCCAGGGCGGCCACAACCTCTTGTGGCGCAGCGATTCCGCCGAACGTGTCGGCCCACTCCTCGGGCGTGGTCCGCTCCAGGAACACCGACGGGTGGCAGGGGTGGGCGACGGCGTAATGGATGTCGTCACGCTGGGCCAGCAGACCGGCGTACGCCGCGGCGGGGTCGAGCGTGAGCAGGGTCGCGCCGGACTTGAGCTGCGGGACGATACCCTCGGAAACCTTGCCCAGAACGACATCCGGGACCGCGAGGATCACCACATCGGCTTCCTTGACCGCCTCGTCGGTCGGGGTGATCTCCCGACCCAGGGCTTTGATCGCTTCCTGCCCGGCGGGGGAGTTCTCGCTGTAGAGGGTGCGGTATTCGCTCTTGGCCAGGTTGTTGGAAACCCGGGTGCCCATCTTGCCTCCGGCGCCGATCACGGCGACGGTGACGGCGGATGCGACGGTTTCAGTCATGCTGCTTGCTCCTCAGGTAGGCGATCGTGTCGGTGGTCCACATCTCTTCGGTGTGGACCGTTGCTTGCGAATTACCCTGCCAGGGCAGCCAGAACTCGATGATCTGGTTGATCTGGTGTTCGTCCGGCCGGATCGCGGCACGGATGCCGTCGTAGTCCAGCCGGCCGGTGCCGATCGGGACTCCGGTGTATTGGAAGCCGACCCAGCCCGGCGAGCGGGTGAAGTCGAAATCCTTGACGTGCCAGTTCTTCACGTACGGCGTGCACCGACGGGTGACGTCATCGGGAAGCTCGAGATTAGCGACCGTGTTGGCTGGATCGAGCACGATCCCCAGCGACGGCGAGTTGAGCTTCTCGATCACCATGATCAACTCTGTGGTGGGGATCTGCTCGTACGTCTCCAGGGCCAGGGTGACTCCGGCCTCGGTGTAGGACGGCAGCACGGCCCGCAACCGTCGTTCGGTCTCGGTGGCGTCCGGTCGATCATCGCCGGACGTCCACATCGACCGCACCAGTCGGGCGTTCAGCCGGCGCGCGATCATCAGATACCGCTGCAGATGATCTTGATCCGTGCCCCGGGTGCCGATCTCGAGTTCGATGCCGAGATCGGCCGCCAGGCCGGCGATCTCGTCCAGTCGCTGATCATCGGCTGTGGTCAGCGGAGCATGGTCGCAGATCTGGAAGAGGCCGAGTCCGCGTCGCGCGGTGTCGCGCAGCGCATCGTCCAACGACATCGGCCGGTCCACCTGGTCCGACATCCGCCAGAAATAGGCATAGGTCCCGGATCCGATCATGACGCGGCTCCTTCGGCGAGGATGGTTCGGTGGCCGGGCGACGCGTTGGTGGCGACGACTGCCTGGCTGGTGTTGGTGCCCGGCGCCGTGGGTTGCACGACCGGCTGCGTACATCGTGACGGGTAATCCAATATCTGTCAACCGGTTGACCAATTGCCAGGTGTCGTCCTCTCTCGGAGTGCTTCACCCGGAGGAGTGCACAACCGGTTGACCGCTGCTAGCGTTGCGCCAGCAAAGCCCCGGACAGGAGTTGCCGTGAGTGCAGACAGAGTCGCTGTGCCGTCGCGTAGGCGACGAGTGATCATCAATACCGATGCCAAGAACGAGGCCGATGATCAATTCGCCATCGTGCATGCGTTGCTGACGCCGATGTTCGACGTCCGCGGCGTCATCGCCGCCCACTTCGGGCGGCGGCGCAGCGATCACAGCATGCAGGAGTCGCGTACCGAGATCGACCTGCTGTTGCAGTTGCTGGGCCAGTCGGGCGCGGTCGAGGTCGCCAACGGCGCCCCGGCGGAGATTCCGGACGCCAACACGCCGGTGGATTCACCCGGGGCGAGATTGATCATCGAGGAGAGCAGAGAGGCGTCCGCCGCCGATCCGCTCTACGTCGCCTTCCTCGGGCCGCTGACCGACATGGCAACGGCGATCCTGCTGGATCCCGAGATCGTCCATCGGGATGTGGTGGTGATCTGGATCGGTGGTCCGGCGCATGATCGGTTGGAGCCGGGCGCCGGTGTCGAATTCAACCTGTCCAACGACATCGACGCGGCCAACGTCGTCTTCGATTCCGGCATCACCGTCTGGCAGGTGCCGCGGCCGGTGTATGCCGGCGTCTCGGTGAGCTATGTCGAGCTGGAGGAGAAGATCGGCGGGACCAGCAAGCTGGCCGACTATCTGATCGAGCAGCTCGTGGTGTGGAACGCCACCTGGCATCGGGAACCGATCGAGTCCCGGTCGTTGGGAGACTCGCCGGTGATCGCGCTGATGTTGTATCCGAACAGCGGCCGATTCCGTACGGTGCCGGCCCCGCGGTTCAGCCGCGACGGGCACTATCTGCCGGGCTCCGGTCACCCGATCCAGGTGTGTGAGTGGGTCGATGTCAGGTTCCTGCTCGAGGACATGTTCGCCAAGCTCCGCCGCTTCGGTCGTGATCACGGCTGATCATGGCAGCTGATCTTGCCGCCGAAGGGTTGTCGATGCGGCCGCGGGTTCTCGTCTCCACCGACATCGGTGGCACCGATCCGGACGACTTCCAATCGATGGTGCATCTGTTGCTGTACGCCGATGTGCTCGACCTGGAAGGACTGATCTCGTCGCCGTACGGGGACGGACGGGTTGCCGACATCCACTCGGTGATCGACGCTTACGAGCATGATCTTCCTTCGCTGCGTCGGCACTCCGAGCAGTATCCGAGCGCGGCCCGATTGCGATCCATCGTCCGGCAAGGCGCCCTGACCTCGGCACCACCCGCCGGTCATGATCGGCCGACCGAGGGATCGGACTGGATCATCCGCTGCGCCAACGCTGTTGATCATCGTCGGCTGGACGTGTTGATCTGGGGCGGCATCGACGATCTGGCCCAGGCGCTGCACGATGATCCGCAGATCGCCGAACGGATCAGGGTGCACTACATCGGTGGGCCGAACAAGATGTGGAGCGTCGACAGCTATCACTACCTCCAGGCCGAGCACCCCGACCTGATGATGATCGAGTCGAACTCGACCTACCGAGGGTTCTTCGCCGAGAACGATTCGGACGGCCCGGACAATGAGAGGTTCGTGGCCGAGCATGTTGCCGGCCACGGCGCGCTCGGCGAGCTGTTCGCCGATCACCTACCCAGCTTGAAGATGGGTGACTCTCCGACCGTCGGCTGGTTGCTGCACGGGCCCCGCGACCCGGCCGAACCGAGTTGGGGTGGTCGGTTCATCCCGGTCTGGCCGGGCCGGACCTCGACGATCCACGGCCTGCCGTCGGCCGCCGTCCAGGTCGAGACCTACTCCGTGGTGGAGCTCATCCTGCCTGTCCCGGTCGGCTACGGCCCGGCCGATGTCAGCAGACTGATCATCGACGGGCGGGTCGGGGGACCGAGTCCCGTCGGCGTGCCGGTGGGCGACGGACTCCGCTTTCGGTTCTCGCCGCGGGACCCGAAGGTGATCTCGATCGACGTCGAGAGCAGTCATCCGGACCTGAACGGATCGACCGGTGCCGTCACCGCCTGTGGACCCGCGGACGAGCGCTGGCACCGACCGGATCGGCGGCACCCGAACTGGTGGTCCGACGATCAGGATCCGGCGGTGGCGATCGACGGCTGGCCCGGTGCCGCATCGATCAGCCGCTGGCGTGACGACTATCTCGCTGATTTCGCCCGGAGGCTCGATCGCTGCCTCGACGTTCTAGCCTGATGCCCATGGTTCCCGCATTCCCTGACGACCCGGCGAGCATCCAGCTGGAGTTGAACGCCGTGCCGGCCGGCTCGCCGTCGGCCGTCGTGGCCCGACAGCTGCTGGGGCTGCTGACCTCCGGTGATCTTGCTCCCGGCTCTCGGCTGCCACCCGAGCGCGCTCTGGCCGAGCGACTGGGGGTCGGGCGCTCTGCCGTGCGCGAAGCCCTTGCCTCGTTGGAGATTCTCGGCGTCGTGCAGGTACGTCCCGGCTCCGGCACCTATCTGCAGGGCGGCGCTTCCGAATTGCTGCCGAAGACACTCAGCTGGGGATTGATGCTGGCCGCCTCCCGTACCGATGACCTGCTGGAGCTGCGGTCGAGCCTGGAGGCAACAGCGGCAGAGGCGGCCGCGACCCGAGCCTCGGAGCAGGACCTCGAGGACCAGGCCCGGTACCTGGCGCGGATGGAGTCGAACCTGGACTCGCCGGCCGATTTCATCGAGGCCGACATCCGCTTCCACGCTTCGATCGCGCACGCCGCGGGCAACGAGGTGCTGGCAGACCTGTTGCAAACCATCCGGTCGTTGTTGCAGTTGTGGACCGAACGCGGCCTGTCCACCCGAGAACAGGCCGAGGACGCCTATCGCGAACATCTGCTCATCCATCAGGCGATCGAGGAGAGGAGCGGCCGGAAGGCGGGCGCCGCGATGCGCAGGCACATGAAGACGGCCAGCCGACGGGTCCGCTCCACGGAGGATGCGTGACCGGGCAGACCAAGATCAACATCGGTCCTGTCGGTGCGGATGGGGATCGCTGGCAGGACGGCGAATCGGCTGATCGGATCGTCCGACATCTGGCCTGGCGGCTGGCGGTTCGAGCCGGTGAGCTGGCCGACCTCACGTACGCCGGGCGCCCGGTGTTGCGCGGCATCCGGTTCGTCGTCCGTGATCATGACTGGCGGACCGCCGAGGACGTGCTCACTGGCGTCGAGCAGCCCGGAACCGACAGCCTGATTCTCAACGTACGCAGCAGATTCGACCACCAGGATGTGTTGGAGTGGACGCTTCGAGCGACCTTCGACGACGCGACACTCAGGGTCCGGGTCGAGGCCCGCGCGCTGGCGCAGTTTCGCCGGAATCGGATCGGTTTGATCTTGCTGCATCATCCGGACCTGGCCGGCTCCGCCTTGGAGGTCGTCCACCCCGACGACTCGATCACCGAGGCCGTCTTTCCGACTCGGATCGCCCCGCACCAACCGGCTCGCGATGTGGCCGGGTATCGGTGGCGGGCAGCGGGCATCGACTGCTCGCTGCGGCTGGCCGGCGACATCTTCGAGATGGAGGACCAGCGCAACTGGACCGACGCCTCGTACAAGACGTACTCGACGCCACTGGACCTCCCGTTCCCGGTCGAGATCGGTCCGGGGGCGCGGATCGAGCAGGCGGTTGAGCTGCACTGCACCGACGTCGCGGGGGCAGCCGACGTGCCGCCGAGCCCGGCGATGATCATGCCGAGGGCGAGCGCACTGCCGGTGATCCAGGTAGCGGCGAGCACCGCACCCGGGCAGCCGGATCCCGGCGCGCAAGAGCCGATTCCCGTACTGGTTGAGATTCCGGCCGACGACGACTGCTGGTCGGCAGTGCTGCAGAGGGCCGTCGACGATGCGGCGGGCGCCGACCTCGATGTCCGGATCGTCGCCGACCGACCGGCCCAGGTGGCGCCGGTGATCGCGCGGTTGGCTGCCGGGCCGGCTCGTGATCGGATCTCCCGTGTCGGCGTCTTCGGCCGGGCCAGCAGCATGTCCGATCGGGATCTCGGCCATGCACTGGCGGCCGCGATGACCAAGCACGGTCTGCGGGCCGATCAGGTCGCCGGCACCCGGGCGCATTTCACCGAACTGAATCGCCACCTCGA
>DATCVL010000546.1:0-10962 GCA_036566865.1 Microlunatus sp. | reverse complement strand
ACATCACGGCAGGGCAGCAAATTCCTTCTTGGCGTCGCGATACCACCCCATCGCCTTGAGGGGGTGTTTCCAGCGGCCCTTCATCTCCTCATGGGCCGGCTCATGCGCCGCATCGCCACGACGCGTCGCCTCGCGCAGATGGCGATCCTGTGCCTTGATGATCTCGTCGGCGGTCTCCCCGCTGAGCTCCAGATCGCATGGACCACCCAGCTGGCGGCAGGTCATTGACTTCATTTCGATCTCCTCGTCGTGAAATTGGCGCGAATGCACCCTCAACCCAACCCGTCATCGGCACGCAGCGTGCCGATAGTGCCATAGTGCACGAGCTTCGGACCGGTTGTCAACGGCACACTGCGTGCCGATACGCTCGGCTCATGAACGCCAACTCCCCCGAGCCCCGGCGTCGTGGCGCCCAGCGGACAAGAGAGCTGCTGAACGTCACCCTCGACCTAGCGGCAGAGATCGGCTACAAGGGCCTGAACATCGAGGCCGTCGCCCGACGGGCCGGAGTAGGCAAACACACGATCTACCGACGCTGGCCCTCCATCACCGAACTGCTCTTCGACGCGCTCAGCCACGTCTGGATCAACGACCTGGACTACCACACCACCGGATCTGTTCGAACCGACCTACGGGAGCAATTCCTACGATCAACCCACGTTCTCTCGACCCCACCCATCGGCCCCCTCTACCGCTCAGTCATCGCCGAAGCGCAGACCGACCCAGCACTGCGATCCGCCCTACACACCCGATTCCTCGCCACCGTCGAACAGAGAACACTCGACCGAATCACCCAGGCCCAACGCACCGGCGAACTCGTCGCCGACACAAACCTCGAGTACGCCGCAGAAGTGCTATCCGGAGCCCTGTACTACCGCTTCCTCCTCACAACCCGCCCCGTCGACGAGGACACGATCGACCAACTGCTAGACCTGTTCATGGCCGCATACGGCACTCCGACACCAAACACATGAACCCGACAACACAACCAACGCCCTCCCCCGTCCGCGACCAATCGAGCAGGATGCAATATCCGCCGACGGCGTCAGGAGTCACCCCAATCCCAGACAGCTAAGTAGCCGCCGCGGGGCATCCCCGCGACCCCATTAGCCGCAAGACATTCCGCTTCCGACACGACCTTGATCAACTTCTTCGCACGCGACGCATGATCAACTACCCGCATGGCAAGCGGACCGGATGCGGACGGGCTCTGCGGCAGGTCCCGCGCCCGGTGATCACGCGGCGAGGCCGGCGGCTTCAAGTGGCGGTTGTCCGGTCAGCGAAGCTGGAAACGTTGAAGTTATGAGTCTGGGCCGTGTGCGCGATCTCCGCTGCGGCCCGCCGACTTCTTCCGCGATGTCACGAGTGCCCCGGTCAAGACAAGTGCAGCACCACCGAGCTGACTGAGGCTCGGCCGCTCCCCGGTCAACACTGGCGACAACAGCAGGGCCCCGACCGGGTGAGCAACAGCAGCGCCGCACCTACCGAGCTCGGCAACCGTGGCGATGCGATCGCTACAAGGAGCCAACCGACCGACTGCCCGACGATGGCGGTCAGTACCAACCAACCCAGTGCCCCCGACCCCGGGGGCAGGTCCACACCCCGCCATTTCATGCCGACCAGCAAACCGACGAACCCGGCTGCGCCGATGACCCAGACATAGGGTTGGACCACCAATCCACCACTGCCACCACGGCGGAGAAGGTAGAGAAAACCCGAGTAGCACAGCGCCGCGGCTACCCCATGCATAACGCCCAGGAACGGATCAGTGCTGCTCGAACCATGATCAACAACGCCTGCAGTCAGGCAGATCCCCCCAACCATCAAGGGCAACGCGGCCAGATACTGCAGTCCGAGCCGCTCTCGTTCCAGAACCAGCGCCAGCAGCGGAACGATCAGCACCTGAGCATTCACCACAACTGTTGCCATCCCGGCACCGAGTTCGTGGATCGCAGCAGTCCATAACATGGCATCGCCGGCAAAGAGCACACCGGCCGCCAACGCGACGAGCACACCGCGTCGTGACAAGGGCGCCTGTGATCTCCGCTCGACCCAGGCGGGCACGGCCAGCAGCGGTATCGAAAGAAGACAACGATAGAAGGTCGACGTACCCGGACTAGCGCCCGACAACTCAATGAACACCGAAGACGTAGCTACCGCAACGGCACCCAGAGCCATCGCAACACGCGGAATCCGGGAAGGACGTGCCCCTGCCAACGCCCGTGAACATCTCACCAGCGAACCGCTACCCAGAAACGACGCCGGATAACGCGTCCACGTTGCCGGCGAACGTCGATCCACGGGAGGCTGATCATCAGATTGAGTGACGACAGGGTTGCTCATGGGACTTTTCCACCTGCGCGGGGTGACCTTCGACTCTGACGACCAGGGCCTGACCAGGGAAACGATTTCAGTACCTGGGCGGGTGGCGTCGCATGCTTCCCGCTTGGTGCTGGTCCCAAGACCTCCGGCCGGGAACCCCCGCATCCCGTTTCCGGGGGTTCCTATTTCCGTACCTTGGCCGGAACACCAGACCATGATCAGGGGGCGCGTCGGCAGGGACAGGTTCTCGGGCTAGGAGCGTGGCCGCGACGTGCTCCCCCGAGCGCTGACCGGCCACGCCCCCTCCTTTTAGGTGTTGGTCCCTTGCAGGACAGACGCCCCCGGGCCGCCCGAACCTTCCTCACCGACGGCCGACATCCGACCTGGCGCTGCGCGCCCTCCTCCTGATGCGACCCGGCGGGGAGAGACTGATCACACGCGAGTGGCAGGCCCGGGCACACCAACCAACGGTTGGCCTGTCTCTTGCCGCCACCGCCGGGCGGGCCGAGTTGACCTCGATGGCTGGTTCGCAGTCACGAACCCGAGGATGGGCCGTCGCTGTTGGATCCCGACGCAGCAGCTTCGCCGAGATCGTCGGGTGATAGGCCGAACGCCTCGTTCAGCGTGTCGCCCAGCGTCACGGCGGGATCTTCTGGCTCGTTGCGGATGCCGCCCGAACGGACCAGGTTCTCGGCGAGATCACGCAATTTGACGTTGTTGTCCTGGGAATAGCGGCGCAGCATCTCAAAGGCCTGGTCCAGACTCAGCCCGAAGCGCTGGATCAAGATGCCCTGGGCCACGCCGATGATCTGCCGCGACCTGATCGCCGACCGCAACTCAGTCTGACGCCGGGCATCAGTCAACGCATTGCCGGCATGGCGGGCCAGAATGCTCGCGATCGCGACATCGGTGTGGTCGAAGGCATACGGTCCCACCGCATACAGGTTCAGCCCCGCCAACGCCTGCCCCTCCGGTGTCTCCACCTGCACACTGAGCACCGAACCGATCCCCAAGCCAGCCGCCCGCGGCGCCCAGGTAGGCCACCGAGCCTCGAAGCTCATGTCATCAATCGTGTAGGTGTCCAGGCTCCAGATCGCTTCCAGGCACGGCCCTTCCCCAAGTTCGTACTGCAGCGCGTCGGCCTGGTCGGCAATCGGATCGGTACTGGCCGGTGTCCAGATCCGACCATCCGGCTCACGCGCCGAAACACCGCAGAAATCACAACCCTCGACGGTCTCAACCGCGGTTTGCACGATCCGCTCCAACGTCGGCTGTTCCCGAGCTTCGCGATGCAACTCCGCGGCCAGCAACGCGAAATCCCGCGCATACTTCAAATCCACGTCCTCAACCACGCGTCCCTCCAACCCACCGCCATCACTCGTGTCCGAGACACCGCCACGACCGCGGCTCGCCAACCCGATTAGGGTCATGCTTCTCCCACAGCATCTCATCAGACCGAGTGTCGAGCGCTTCCGCGGCCGGAAACCGGCACGGAGGCCGCTCACAACACGACCATTGAGCGTGTCGGGATCCCATCAAGGCGCCGATCAGCCGACCTGCCGGAATCTGACCCGCGCTGGTTCTCCCCGCGGAGGGAAAGGGTCGTTGTCGTAGGTGGACTCGTCTTCGACCTGGCCGTTCTGATCGTGGATGAGGAGCTGGGAGGGGCGTGACGTGCGCGCCTGACCCCGCGCAGCCCGGATGGCCTGTTGCTGAGTTTCGTGATCACTGAGCTTTCGACCCTGGTGCTCAACCTTCCACCGATCACCATCGGGGACGACGTGAAACTGTGCGCGGGACATGGCCAGGCTCCTTTCTCGAACAGTCGATCTCTGCAACTCAACGCCGAAGTACCCGCCGAGGCAGGACGCCAACACGGCGCGTCCGACTAGAGCCGCCGGCCCAGGGTCGGTGGCGACGTCGCTCTCGGACACCGCTGCCATCAGGCCCCACAGCGGCCTGGCTCTGCGGCCTGTGTCCGATCCGTAGCGTCGTCCCACCTGTTTGCGCGACCGGGAGCGGGGTATGCCAGCCAGGGACCGACGCAATTTCGGAGGAGAGCAATCATGCGAGCTGTCACGTGGCAAGGCCGCCGGAAGGTTGTCGTCGAGGAGGTAGCGGACCCGAAGCTCGTGGACGACGACGATGTGATCATCAAGGTCACGTCGGCGGCGA
Organism: Microlunatus sp.; assembly: GCA_036566865.1. Lineage (GTDB taxonomy): Bacteria > Actinomycetota > Actinomycetes > Propionibacteriales > Propionibacteriaceae > Microlunatus. The sequence goes on along the minus strand of DATCVL010000546.1, from coordinate 6,465 downwards.
TCTGCGGGTCCGATCTGCATCTTTACGAGGTTCTGGGGCCGTTCATGACCCGCGGCGACATCCTTGGACACGAGGCGATGGGCACCGTTGTCGAAGCCGGGCCTGCTGTGAACAATCTGGCGCCCGGCGATCGAGTCGTGGTGCCGTTCAACATCGCCTGCGGCACCTGTTTCATGTGCAGCCGCGGCCTCCAGTCACAGTGTGAGCAGACGCAGGTGCGGGAACATTCCTCCGGTGCAGCGCTCTACGGCTACTCCCAGCTCTACGGGTCGGTACCGGGCGGGCAGGCAGAGCTGCTTCGGGTGCCGTTCGCCAACTACGGTCCGATCAAGATCACCGACGACCGCCCGGACGAGCGCTATCTGTATCTCTCCGACATCCTGCCGACCGCCTGGCAGGCCGTCACCTACGCCGATGCCGAACCGGATAGCACCGTGGTGGTCATCGGCCTAGGCCCGGTTGGTCAGCTGGCGGCCCGGATCGCCGTCCATCGCGGCCACTCGGTGATCGGCGTCGAGCCGCTCGCCTATCGGCGCGAAATCGCCGTACGGCACGGGATTCAGGCCATCGACCTCGACGACAACACCGTCGAGACGATCATGGAACGCACCGACGGACGGGGCGCGGCCGCCAGCATCGACGCGGTCGGCATGGAGTCGCATGGGTCCCCAGCGAAGCTGGCGCAACGGGCCGCCGGTTTGCTGCCCGATGCGGCGGCCCGCAAGGTCATGACCACTGCAGGGGTAGATGCGCTTGGAGCGTTGTCCCTGGCTCTGCGTACGGTCCGGCGCGGCGGCACGGTGTCGCTGTCCGGGGTTTACGGAGGGATGGCAGACCCGATGCCGTTGATGCAGATGTTCGACCGGCAGCTCCAGCTCCGGATGGGCCAATGCAACGTCCGCCACTGGATCGACAATCTGATGCCGCTGGTGGACGATGAGACCGATCCGCTCGGACTGGAATCGCTGGCCACTCACCGCATGCCGCTGGACAAGGCACCCGAGGCGTACGAGATGTTTCAGAAGAAGTCTGACGACTGTCTGAAGATCATCCTCGAGCCCGCGGCGGACTGACCGGCCACGCGCGCGGAACAGCAGCCGCTCGACCGATCGCGACGGTCCAGACTCCAGCCGCGCCGGGCAGGTTGCGCCTCGGTCGCTCCAACCGCTTCAGTCGTCCGTCGATTGGCCCCAGGCCAGCTGGCGGAGTCCTCACCCATAAGCTCACCCGCTTCGGCAGCCGCGGCGCCCTCGGAACCGGCAGCTCCTCGAAATGGCTCCGCCAGATCGGCGCCAGGAGATCACCACGATGACGCAGGCGAGAACGCCGCCGTACGGGCGATTCTCAAGGATGGGTACGACGCCGTGAAGCTGGCGCCCGCGATACCAGCCGAACCTGGCGACGGCGGCACTTGACCCGCCATCGGCACTTTGATCGACAGGCGGATCTAAACCGGGTGACCAGGCTCCAGGTCCTCGACATCCTGCAACGTCAGTACATCCTCATCGGCGTCGTCGGTGACGTCGGCAGCGATCGGCATCAGCAAGTGCCCGACATGATCACCCAGCGGTAGCCGCTGCAGCACCCGCCCGACCACATACCGGGGCAGGTCGTCCAGCACCGGGACTCCGCCCGGGCCTCGATGCCAACGGACCCGGGCGAACTTGTCGATCTCGTCGCCGGTCTCGCCGCCGAACAGCTCTGCCAGCCCGTTGTCGTCGTCGGCTAGCGTATGCACGACCAGGTGCTCCGCCCTTGCTGCGATCCGCAGGGTGTGATTCTGCTCGGACAAACAGACCAGCAGCCGCGGCGGATCGATGCTGACCTGGGTCGCGAAACCGACCAAGCAGCCGCCACGCGCCGACCCGTCGTCGGCGGTGACGACGAACAGTGGGTAGTCCAGATCGTTGATGAACTCGTCGAACTCCTCGGTCGAGAGCGGTCGCATCGACATGGTTCGATCCTCTCAGCCTTCGCGCGGTCCGTCCGGGAAGAGGCAGCCGTTGGCCGGAACAGGTGAATGATGCGATGGACGACTTCGGGCAGTCGGAACCGACCGGGTCGGCCGCCGGCATGGATTCACAGCACGCATGCCACGTACACCGGCTCGTATGTTGCGCTGGCCGAGCAACCGTGCGACGGGGACACGAACGTCCATGTTGACGGTCTGCTCACGCTCCGCACTGACAGGCACTGACCGGCACTGCACGGTGGTCGGCTCCGCAGGCCGCCTGCAGCCCTTCCGCGCCCGCGACTCAGATGACGTCCAGGCGTCGTGGCCGCTGAGCCGGCTTGCAAGTCACGGGCGATTCGCACACAAGACTTCCAGGCCCCGGCCTCGATGGACCAACTTTGCCAAAGCACCATTCGCATCTTCGACGTCCCGTTGTTCAACCAGCTCGAGCGGTTCACGAAGGTCGTTGGCAAGGCCTTCGATCTGGCCGACGGTCCCGAGTTGGAGCACGGCTGAGCCGCCGGGCAGCAGGTGCCGGCTGATGACCGCCACGCAGTCACGGGCGAGGACCATCCCGTCGGCTCCGCCGTCGATGGCCCAGAGCGGATCCGCCGGATAGCGCGCGGTTTCGACCGTCGGGACCCAGGGTGGGTCAGCGACGATGACAGCAAACATTTCGTCCGGCCGAAGAGCCTGCTGCAGGGTTGACTCCCGGACTTCGACGGCGCTCCCGAGTCCCGCGTGGTCAACATTTCTGCGGGCGAGACTGCAGGCGTGAGACTCGGCGTCCACCAACACCAAGTCCCTCGGACGGCCACGATCGGCACAGAGCCGGGCCAGCGCCAGCCCGATCTGTCCCACACCACTGCAAAGCTCGAGCAGCGGCCCGGCCGGCGCTGTGTCGGCGATCTCAGCCGCCCACTCCGCCTGCGCCATTGTCCAGGTCCTCGGTTGCAGCACTTGATCGTCAAAGTCGATCACCACTGGGCCGAACCGCGTACTGCGCATCATCACCGATGTACATATAGCACGCCCCGGCTGCGTCGGGCCGACGTCGAGGTTTCTGTTGCGTCGCCGATGGGTACTTCACCTTCACCACCAACCCGGCAGGCAGGTAGGAGTCACTGATGCTGATACCGCAACCACGAGGACAACTGAGCGACGCCGTTGCGGTCTGGCTCCGGACACCGGAAGCTGCAAGTGTCGACTCCGTCAGCAGGATGCTCGATTCCTGTACCGACCCAGCGGGCGCACTGGCAGATGTTGATCTTCAGCTGAGTCTCTGGCTGCTGTACGAATTGCACTATCGGTCCTTCGAGGACGCTGCTGAGGATGCCGAGTGGTCGCCGAAGTTGCTGGCTGTTCGACGTGAGCTCGAGGAAGTCTTCAATACCGCTGTCGAGCAGACTTGTTCAGAGTGGGTCATTCCGTTGGCTGGCGCCGATCCGGCAGAGATCCCGGATCGGCTGTTCGAGTTGGCCGAGTCGTTCCCTGGGCCGTCGCTCGCCGAGTACGTTCAGCGCCGTGCCGACCGTGACCAAGTACGGGAGTTGCTGTTGCACCGCAGCGTTTATCACCTCAAAGAGGCCGACCCACACAGCTTCGCCATCCCACGCCTCACCGGAGCGGCCAAGGCTGCCCTCGTCGAACTGCAGTACGACGAGTACGGCGACGGTGACGGCAAACGCGTCCACCAGGCCTTGTTTGCGACTGCCCTGCGTGCCGCCGAGCTGGATCCTGCGTACGGCGCCTACGTCGGCGTCGTACCGGCCGAGGTGCTTGCGATCAGCAACGTGATGTCGTTGTTCGGTCTGCATCGCGCTCGCCGAGGAGCCGCTATGGGGCACCTCGCCGCTTTCGAAGCGACAAGCTCAGTGCCGTGTCGTCGCTACGCTGCTGGAATCCGCAGGGTCGGGCTTGGCGAAGACGCGGCGCGCTACTTCGACGAGCATGTGGAGGCCGATGCCGTCCACGAACAGCTCGCCGTCCGAGGAATCTGCTCCGCCCTGCTGGCGGAGGATCCTACCCTGCAACGAGACATCGTCCTCGGAGCCGCCGCGTGCCTGACACTCGACGCCGGAGCGGCTGCTCCCCTGCTGAGTGCCTGGGAACACGGCTCACATCTGGTGGATCCGTCGACATCGACCGCGGACGACATGATGGCGGTGCTGCCGTGATCGACTCTCTATGGGTCGAGGCGTGCGAGACCTGCTACCACTGCATCGGCCCGTCCATGATCCAACTGATCTCGAGTCCCGACGGGCCGTTGCTGATTCGCGGTGCCGAGCGGCTGGTGGACGAGGACGGTGAAGATCATCCGGTGCGCCGACCCGTTGTCGCCCTGTGTCGCTGCGGCACCTCCACCCATCCGCCCTGGTGTGACGGCATGCACAAGCTCCTGCAGCGTCGAGACCGCAAGGATGTCTGATTCCGCCGCCCTTCGGGATTATCGGCGTCGCAGACGAGTCGCTTCCTTTGAACTCGAATCCGGACTTACGAACGGGCGCCGGGAGCGCTGACGGGCCGACGAGTGGTCGCCGAACGACGGTGATCTGCGCGCGAATCCGTACCCGGCTTGACATCGCGGCTGCGGCGGTGGCGCGGTCACGCCGTGCTGCACACGAGGCGACGTGACTCTTACGCGACCAGGCCCGAAACCACCGCCGCCCACCGGGTCCAGGACCCGCCGGAGTTCGATCACCCGGCGAGCAGCCTTGCGGCCACGTCCGCCCGGGCCGAGCGACGGACGGGGACCACGTGACCACGCCGGTGTGCCAGCCACATGAACACGACGGTGGCCACGACGCCGAACACGACGGCGTACACGCTGCCCTCCGGTCCGAAGTCGCCGCCTGTGACCAGCGCCGGACCCGCCATCGTCGCGTCCAGCAGGCCCTGCGGGGTGTTGCTGCCGGACACCTCGGTACTGAAGATGGCGCTCGCGGCGATGTTCCAGCCGAAGTGCAGACCGATCGGCAGCCACAGCTTGCGGGTGGCGATGTACGCGGCGGTCAGCATCCCGCCGGCCTCGATGGCGATCGCGATGGCGCCCCACAGGGTGGCGTTCGCGTTGAGCAGGTGGATCAGGCCGAACAGAGAACCGGTCAGCACGAGCGCGATCCAGGTCCCTGTCCAGCTCTCGACGTTTCGGAACAAAACACCGCGGAACACCAGCTCCTCGGTCACCGCCGCGCCCGCCATCACACCGACCAGGCCGACCGCACTCGCCGGCGTGCCAAGGCCGTTGATCGTGTAGTCGCCGAAGAACGCAATGTTCGCAATGACTGCCCCGAACAACGCGACACCGAGCAACGCGCCCCAGCTGACTCCGGCAACTGCTCCCTTCAGCGACACCTCGACCGGTGCCCGGTGCTCGGTGCGCCGCACCACCCAGCCGTACACCAGGACCGCGACGACGGCCGTCAGCAGGCCGGCGATCAGCGCTAACCACGGGTTGCCCTTCACCGCCGCCGTGCCCAGATTGCCGAGGATCCAGACCGCGGCTACCGTCACGAGCTGCAAGACCAGACGCACGACAGCTTGTGAGAATCCGCGGCGGGAGCGCCGCCGCCCAACCGGACGGTTATGGGCGCCGAATTCCATTTCAGCCGGTGAATTCGTCGACGCCGAGGGCGAAGTCCCAGTGGCCGACGCCGTTGTTGGCGAGGCTCACGGTGAGCAGGCCCATTCCTTCCAGCCAGTGCGCCATCCTCAGGCCGCCGACGTCGAGCGGACGCAGCCCGATGGTCTCGATGAATGCCGCCACGCTCGCTTTGGCTTGTGCGTTGTCGCCGGCGATGAAGACGTTGGGCCGACCGTTGGCCAGCACGTTCTGGAATATGGTGTTGAACGCCTTCACCACGGTGGCGCCGGCCGGCGCCACCTTCGCGACTTCCTGCGCGACCGAGGTCTCCTCGCTGAGGGCCAGCCCGTCGGCCGTAGCGTTGAAGGGGTTGCTGATGTCGACGATGACCTTGCCGGCGAGGGCGTCTCCGTACTCGGTGACGACCGGTACGACACCGTCGTACAACAGGGCCGTGATGACGATGTCCCCGGTCGGGACAGCGCCCCACTCGCCCGCCGTCGCACCGCCCAGGACCTTGGCCAGGTCATCGGCCTTGGACTGATCGCGTCCCATCACCTCGACGGTGTTGCCGCCGGCTGCCGCGAGCGTTCCGATGGTACGGGCCATGTTCCCCGTACCGATGATCGTGATGCTGCTCATGAGGTGTGCTCTTTTCCTGTTTATGAGGCGTCGTTCTGCCTCGTTCGTGCCGGGCGGTGGCCGCGACATAGGTCGTCTGTGGTTCAGATGGCGGTGGTGCCGCCGTCGGCGACCAGTTCCAGGCCGTTGACGTAGCTGGAGTCGCCGGAGGCCAGGAACAGGGCAACGGTGGCGATTTCATCGGGGCGGCCCATCGTTCCGCGGGGGATGAGGGACTCGAATGCGGTCTTGGTCACCTCGTCGAACAGCTCTTCCTGTTTGGCGGTGGCGACCTGGCCGGGGGTCA
>DATCVL010000545.1:0-1856 GCA_036566865.1 Microlunatus sp. | reverse complement strand
CGGATCGGTGTCGACGAGCTGGCTGACCTGCTGGCGTCCTCGGTCGCCTCCCGCGCGAAGCGCGTGCGGTGGCCGGACCTGGTCGATAGTCAGGCCTTGGCACCGACCGGGTAGACGGTCAGTTGGCGGACCTGCTTGCTCTGACAGGCCTCGATCTCGAACGGGACGTAGGCCGCGGTGTAGGAGTCCGGCGGATAGATCCGGAAGCCGTCGGCGGTGGTCGGCACGCACTCCTCGGGATCCCAGTTGCCGGCGTTCGCGATCTGCAGCAGCTCGGTCTTCTCCTCGCCTGCCGACAGCTTGATCCGGTTCGGCTCGGTCGAGCGATCACGCCGGGCGGGGCGGCCAAGCTGAGTGCCGTTCTGCAGTCCGACGAACGAGACCCCGGCGTACCCGTACATCCAGCACGGACCGTCGGAGGTGTTGGTGAAGGTGATCAGGACGTACTGGCTGCCGGCGGCTCCGCCACCCTCCGGTGACCGGACACCGACTCTCAGATCAGCCAGTCGGCAGGTCTGCCGTCCCGGCGCGGTCGACGGCGCCGTACTGACATCGTCGCTGCCCGAGCCACCGCTGCCGGAGTTGTCGTCGGACCCGGAACCCGGATCCGAACCGCCGCCGGAGTCGTCGGCTCCTCCTGCCCCGTCCGAGCCCGGGCCGTCCGACCCGTTGTCGTCGTCCGGAGCGGAGGAGTCGGCCGATGCGGATGCCTGGTGATCAGATTCGGTGTTGCGAGCCGACGGCGAACGACGCTGAGGACCTGCCTTCGCGGTGGCCGTACGGGTGGGGCTCCCGGAGGCCACCGACGGTGTCGGTGTGTCGTCGGGTCCCGCCACCTTCAGCCCGTTGCCGCAACCGGCCAGTCCGAACGCCAAGACACCGGCGCCGAGCAGGGAAAGGGTGCGGCGGTGGGGTCGCAACAGCGCCCTGCCGAGCAGTCGCAGCGGCCGGACGGACCAACCTCGCAACACCGAACCGATCATGCCCCGGACGGTACGCGGTGGGCTCGGCGGGCGCATCTCACCAAGATCACAGCCAGGTCTCATTCGTCGAGACTTTCGGCCGGCGGCTCCGGCTGCACGGTCCGGCCCGGAGGCGCACCGGGAAGATCGATCCGCACCCGGGCCCCGCCCTCGGGTGCGTTGTCGAAATGCAGCCGGCCGCCCAGCACAGCGGTCTGACCCTGGGCGATGATCAAGCCGAGACCGTGACCGCCGCCCCGGCTGACCGACGGCCGTCGGAAGCGCTGCGGACCGGTGGCCAGGAAGTCGTCACTGAAGCCAGGACCGCCGTCGGTCACCACGATCCGATCGCCGGTGGCCTCGATCCGGACCGGCGGTCTGCCATGCTCCAGGGCGTTCCGGATCAGGTTGCTCAGCACCCGCTCCAGCCGACGCGGATCGGTGAGCACGGCCACCGCGCTGTCGTCGCTGCAGACCGAGACCGAATCGATCGTGAACTCTCCCTTGGCCACGCCGCGCTGGACCGCACGATCGACGATCTGGGGTATCCGCGCGTAGGCCAGCTGCGCCGTCTCCACCCCGCTGTCCAGCCGGGCAACCTCGAGCAGTTCCTCAACCAGCTCGGTCAGCGCGTCCACCCGGTTGCGCACCATCTGCGATGGCCGGGAGTCGTCCAGCAGCGTCGATGCGGTGACCAGACCGGTCAACGGGGTGCGCAGGTCGTGCGCGACATCGGCGGTGAAGCGCTGCTCGGCCCGGAGCCGCTCGGCCAGCCGTGCGGCCATCGCATCGACCGCGTCGGCCAGGTCGCCGACCTCGTCTTCGCCGGCGCCGACCGCCGCTCGCAGGGTGCGTTCATCGGTGTCGGGCTGACCGACCGCACGCGGACTGCCG
>DATCVL010000544.1:0-2332 GCA_036566865.1 Microlunatus sp. | reverse complement strand
GCGACTGACCGGGATCGGGCCGGATCTGGTCACCCGTCGGCGACAGGAGTGGGAGCGTTGGTACGAGCCGGTGGCGAAGGCTCGCTGGCGGTCCGCATTCAGCTATGCGGTCTCCTGGGCGATCTTCGGCGTCGGCTTCGTGGCCGCGATCGGCTACGTCGTGCTGGGGCTGCAGGCACCGGTCGGGACGGTGTTGTTGATCTTGGCCGCGGGCGCCCGGCTGTCCTCCTACATCGGTGCTGCCACCGGTGAGATCGGATTCCTCCGTGGCACCTGGATGGACGGTTCACGGCGGCTGGCTTGGCTGGAGACGTACGCCGCCGATCAATTGGCCCGACAGGACCTCGACGCGCCCGATCGGATCGGCCGCGGCATCCGGCTGGACCATGTCAGCTTCAGCTATCCCGGTACCGATCACCAGGTGTTGGACGACATCGTCCTGGAGTTGCCGGCCGGTTCGGTGGTCGCGGTGGTGGGAGAGAACGGTGCCGGCAAGTCCACCCTGGTGAAGCTGTTGTGCAAGCTGTATGAGCCGGGCGGCGGGACGATCACCGTCGATGATCAACCGCTGGCACGGATCCGTACCGATCAATGGCGAGACCGGATCGCCGGGGCCTTCCAGGACTTCTACCGATTCGAGTTGGCGGCCCTGACCTCGATCGGGGTCGGCGATCTGCCCCACGTTGATGATCATGACCGGGTGCAGTCGGCGGTCGCCCGGGCCGGTGCCACCGACGTACTGGAGCGACTGCCGGACGGTCTGCAGACGCAGCTGGGCAATACCTGGCCCGGTGGTGCCGAGCTCAGCTTCGGACAATGGCAGAAGGTCGCGCTGTCGCGGGGATTCATGCGTTCCGACCCGCTGTTGTTGATCTTGGACGAACCGACCGCGGCACTGGATGCCGAGACCGAGCATGAGCTGTTCGAGCGGTACGCCGAAGCGGTGCGCAGCCAGCACAACGGCGGGATCACCATCCTGGTTTCGCATCGCTTCAGCACGGTGGCGATGGCGGACCTGATCGTCGTCCTGGACGGGTCCCGGCTGGCCCAGGTCGGCAGCCACGCCGAGCTGATGCGCCAACCGGGACCGTACGCCGAGCTCTACCGGATCCAGTCCGCGGCCTATCGCTGATTCCTGCCGACACCCTGGCTCGTCGGCGGTGGTCGGGTCCCCCGACCGGTGCCGTGGTCGGTCCGCCCGCTGGGGCCGTGATCATGCCGCGGAGGGCAGCAGGCATGATGGGGCGCGCACGTGTCAACCGAGGAGGAAACACGATGAGCAAGCTCGGCAACCTCGCACTGCTGGCGGTCCGGCTGGGGGTCGGCGGCACGATGATCGCTCACGGCGCGCAGAAGCTGTACGGCGCGTTCGGCGGCGGTGGGCTGGACGCCACCGCCCAGGGGTTCGAGAAGATGGGCTTCCCGCAACCGCGGCGGGCCGCACAGATGGCCGGCCTCGGTGAGGCGGTCGGCGGCGCCTCCCTGGTGCTCGGGCTCGGCACCGGCGCAGGCGGTGCCGCACTCGCCGGCACGATGGCGGTGGCCGGCACCGTTCACGCCCCGAACGGGTACTTCAACACCAACGGTGGTTACGAGTTCCCGGCGGTGATCGGGCTGGTCAGCGGCGCGCTCGCACTCGGCGGCCCGGGTGCGATCTCGATGGACGCGGCCACCAGGAACGTCTTCAACAAGCCATGGATGCGCATCCTCGCGCTGGCCGGATCGTTCGGCTTCGCGGCCTACACCGCGAACAGCCGCAAGCCACCGGTTTCCGCATCCGAGCCGACGGTCCCGGTCGAGTGATCGAGGCGTGCTGAGTCACTCCGTACGCTGCCGGCGGCTGTCCGCTGCCACCCGGATCGGCCGCAGCAGCAATCACGTAGGCTCAGCCGCATGGGCAGTGTGCTGCTCGGCCTCCCCACGGTCCGCGGTGTCTCCACAGCGGGGACCGCGGAAGCTGCTGCGCCCATGACCGACTCATCCGGCCGCCGGGTGCTGGCCGATCGGCACGGCCGGGTCGCCACCGATCTGCGGGTCTCGCTGACCGACCGGTGCAATCTGCGCTGCACCTACTGCATGCCTGCCGAGGGCCTGGAGTGGATGCCGCGGGAGGAGTTGCTCAGCGACGACGAGTTGATCCGGCTGATCCGGATCGGCACCTCGATGCTGGGCATCCGGACCGTACGCCTGACCGGTGGGGAGCCGCTGCTGCGGAAGAACCTGGAGGGTCTGGTCGCCCGGATCGCGGAGCTGCCGGATCGCCCCAAGATCGCGTTGACCACCAATGCGATCGGACTCGCTCGGCGGGCCAGGGCACTCGCCGATTCCGGGC
>DATCVL010000543.1:0-4891 GCA_036566865.1 Microlunatus sp. | reverse complement strand
AGCCGATCGGTGCACTGACCACCCGCAGCGGGTTGAGCCCGCCGTACGGCAGCAACGCCTACCAGAGATGCACCTCCATTCCGGCACAACCTGTGCCCGCGTTTTAGACCTATAGGTCAAGAAAGGATCCACCATGGAACTCGGACTCAATCAGAAGACCGCACTGGTGACCGGAGCGAGCCGCGGCATCGGCCTCGCCGTCGCACGGACGCTGGCCGCCGAGGGCGTCCGCGTTGTCGGCGCCGCCCGGACGATCACACCGGACCTGGACAAGATCGCGGCGGCCACGGTGGCCGCAGATCTCAGCCGGCCCGAAGGTGCCGCGGAGGTGGTGGAGTCGGCGCTGGAGGCCGTCGGCGGGCTGGACTACCTGATCAACAACGTCGGCGGCGGAGACGCAACCGGCCTCGGATTGGGCGGCTTCCTGGACACCGACGACGAGCAGTGGAGGTCGATGATCAACCTCAACCTGCTCAGTACGGTCTGGACCACCCGGGCCGCGCTGCCCAGCATCCTGCAGAGGAGGGGTGCGATCGTGAACGTCTCCTCCGTCAACGCCAAGGTGCCGACCGGCTCGCCCGTTGGCTACGCCGAGGCCAAGGCGGCACTCAGCGTGCTCGGCAAGCGGCTCAGCGAGGAGTTCGGGCCGCAGGGCGTACGGGTCAACACCGTCTCGCCGGGCCCGGTGGCGACTCCGTTGTGGACTGATCCGCAGGGCTTCGGCGGCAAGGTCGCCGAAGCCGCCGGCGTGGCGCACGCCGACCTGCTCGCAGGTCTGCCGCAGCAGTTCGGCGTCACGTCGGGCCGGATGACCGAACCGGAGGAGGTCGCCCACCTGATCGCCTTCCTGCTCTCCGATCGCGCCACCAACATCCACGGCGCCGACTACGTGATCGACGGCGGCACCCTCAAGGCGGCCTGATCGGCCCGGCGACCGTCGGCAGCACTCGCCGATTTCGCGGATATGGGAGGGTTCTGTGGCAGAAGTCCTTCTACCATGAGTCCGGTGTTGCGTGAGGGTGTACGCGCGCAGCCGGACCAGCCCCGAATCGACGAGGAGAACGGATGCCCCAGCAGGTCAACGGTGTGATCGCACGAGCGAAGGGGGCACCGACCGAGCTGGTGCCGATCATCATCCCCGATCCCGGTCCGGGCGAGGCGGTGGTGCAGATCCAGGCCTGCGGGGTCTGCCACACCGATCTGCACTACCGCGAGGGCGGCATCGGCGACGACTACCCGTACCTGCTCGGCCATGAGGCGGCCGGCCTGGTCGAGTCGGTCGGCGACGGCGTCACCGACCTGGCCCCCGGCGACTACGTGATCTTGAATTGGCGTGCGGTCTGCGGGAGCTGTCGGGCCTGCAAGCGGGGCCGACCGTGGCTGTGCTTCGCCACCCACAACGCAACCCAGAAGATGACCCTGACCGACGGCACCGAACTGTCACCGGCGCTGGGCATCGGTGCGTTTGCCGACAAGACCCTGGTCGCAGCCGGCCAGTGCACCAAGGTCGATCCCGCCGCCCGTCCTGCGGCCGCCGGGCTGCTCGGCTGCGGCATCATGGCCGGCCTGGGTGCGGCGATCAACACCGGCGGCGTCAGCCGCGGGGACTCGGTCGCGGTGATCGGCTGCGGCGGCGTCGGTGCAGCTGCCGTCGCCGGCTCCCGGTTGGCCGGCGCGAACAAGATCATCGCCGTTGATCTTGATGATCAAAAACTCGCCGGCGCTCGTGATCTTGGTGCCACCGACGTGATCAACTCCGGGCAGACCGATCCGGTCAAGGCCATCCAGGAGCTGACCGGAGGCTTCGGCGCCGACGTGGTGATCGACGCGGTCGGCCGTCCGGAGACCTGGAAGCAGGCGTTCTACGCCCGCGATCTGGCCGGCACCGTGGTGCTGGTCGGCGTGCCGACCCCGGAGATGACGCTGGAGATGCCGCTGCTGGACTTCTTCAGCCACGGCGGTTCACTCAAGTCCAGCTGGTACGGCGACTGCCTGCCGGAGCGCGACTTCGGGATGCTGATCGATCTCTACCTGCAAGGACGGCTGCCGCTGGACCGCTTCGTCAGCGAGGAGATCGGGATCGGCGATGTTGATCAAGCCTTCGAGACGATGGCGTCGGGACGGGTGCTCCGTTCTGTCGTGGTGATGGAGGACGACCGATGAGTGAGCTCGATCGGGACCCGGACCTGGGCGACGAGGACGAGTACGAGGACGAACCGGACTTCGGTCCGCACGGCGAAGCCCGGATCGATCACGCGGTCACCTCGGGCACCTTCACCCTGGACGGTCAGACCTTCGAGGTGGAGAACAACGTCTGGGTGATCGGCGACGAGGCGGAGTGCGTGGTGATCGACGCACCGCACGACGTGGCCGAGATCCTGCAGGTGATCGGCGGTCGCCGGGTGATCGGGATCTTCTGTACGCACGGTCACGATGATCATGTTCGCTACGCCCTGGACCTGGCTCGCGCGACCAACTCCCGGGTGCTGATCCATCCGGCCGACGAACCGGTCTGGCGGTTGACCCACAGCAAGCAGCCGCACGGCTCACTGCGGGACGGCCAGCTGATCCCGATCGCCGGAGTTGATCTTCGGGTGATCCACACGCCCGGTCACACTCCGGGCTCGGTCTGCTTCTACGCCGAGGAATTCCCGGGCTACCCTGACGGCGTCGTGTTCACCGGGGACACCCTCTTCAATGGCGGCCCCGGCGCGACCGGGCGCAGCTTCTCCGACCATGATCAGATCGTCGACTCGATCCGGACCCGGCTGCTCACCCTCCCGGCCGAGGCCGTGGTCAAGACCGGACACGGTCCGGACACCACGATCGGGGCCGAGCGAGCGAACGTCTGAGCTGTCGGGGCTGCCGCGACCTCAGCGCGGCAGCTCGGCCGGCAGTCTCGGCGTGTACGACGCCTCCAGCCGGGCGATCTCGTCATCGGTCAGTTCAAGATCAACAGAGTCCACCGCGTCGGCCAGGTGCTGCGGCTTGCTCATGCCGACGATCGGGGCGGTGATCACCGGGTTCGCGCTCACCCAGGACAGCGCGACCTGGGCCGCCGTGACACCGCGGGCGGCAGCAATGTCCAACACTGCTTGGACGATCTCGCGATCGCTGTCCTGGTAGAGGCTGCTGCCGAACTGATCGGTCTCCAGCCGGAGCGTGCTCTCCTCCCACGGCCGGGTCAGCCGGCCCCGGGCCAGCGGACTCCACGGGATCACTCCGACACCAAGATCATCACAGAGCGGCAGCATCTCCCGCTCCTCCTCGCGAGCCAGCAGGTTGTAGTGATCCTGCATGCTGACGAACGGGGTCCAGCCACCGGTGATCGCGGTGTATTGCGCCTTGGAGAATTGCCAGGCGTACATCGAGGAGGCGCCGATGTAGCGCGCCTTGCCGGCCTTCACCACGTCGTGCAGGGCCTCCATGGTTTCCTCGATCGGTGTGATCGGGTCCCACCGGTGGATCTGATAGAGATCGACGTAGTCGGTGCCGAGCCGGCGCAGCGAGTTGTCGATCTCCTGCAGGATCGCCTTCCGGGACAGGCCCGCGCCGTTCGGCCCTTCGCTCATCCGTCCGTGCACCTTGGTGGCCAGCACGATGTTGTCCCGGTCGGCGAAGTCCCGCAACGCCCGCCCGGTGATCTCTTCGCTGGTGCCGGCGGCGTACACATTGGCGGTGTCGAAGAAATTGATGCCGGCGTCAAGAGCCTGCTTGATCAGATCCCGCGCGTCATCCTCCTGCAGCGTCCACGGCCGACCCTTGGCTGGATCACCCCAGGACATGCACCCGACGCAGATCGGCGAAACCTCGAGTCCGGTGTTTCCGAGCCGTACGTATTCCATGATCAACTCCCGGTTCGTGTGTGACTGCGACGAACCTACGCCCGGCCGAACTGCGGTGCACGGTCCGGGCTGCCGGGGTCAGCGAACGACCCCAGCCGGCACCGTCCACTGCTCGGCCGCGAGCTCGGGCTCGCAGGTCGCCAACACGACCTTGGCGCCGACCCGATTCGCCTTGGCGCGCAGGCAGGTCTTGGTAGCGGGGTTGATGATGGTGCCGTCCGCGGCCGCGCGGAAACCCTGACCCTGCACCGCACTGCACTTCTGCAACGAGGTGCTGTACGGCGCCGAGTCCCCGAGTGGGGTCAGGCACCTCCAGTCCGCGCGCAGGCTGCCGTCGGCGCCGCGGTTCCATTGCTGCACCATCGAGTGATCACATCCGGCGAGCGTCAACGGGTCGCCGGCCTTGCCTCCGGCCAGACAGAGGCCGCCGGGATTGGTGATCGTGCCCGCAGCACTGTTGCCGATTCCATTGCGCTGGACGATCCCGTCGGCGGACAGCTTCACCGCAGACTGGGACGCGCAGGAGTCACTGACCCGCGACCGGGTCCACGTCGCGGCGACCTCATCGCCACCGACCCGGGTCGTCGGCGTGCTCATCGTGTGCCGCGAGTACGGCTCGTCCAGGCAGGTGGCCTTCGAGTTGTTCCAGTCGAAGTACTCGGTCCAGGTGACGAACCTGCTGGTGTCCAGCCGGACTCCCTGGCCCACCTTGATCGTGCCGAGGGTGAAGCTGCTGTCCGCGGTGGTGTCGACGACCTTGAAGGTGTACCAGCCCGGGTCGTCAGAGCTGACGTCCCAGCGGTAGCTGTGTCCGGGAATGGGCGAGCGGTCCAACCGGCAGGACCGGCCGGTGCCGTCCTCGGAGAAGGTCAGGCAGTAGGTGCCCGCGCTCCCCACCCGCGCATCGGTGCTGTTCCACACCGACACCAGGAACATCCCGATCCCGTCGCGATGCAACTGGAAGCCGGTGTAGCCGGTCCAGTCGTTGTCGAAGGTGAACTGATTGGACCAGAAGACGTTGGCCTCACCGGGCGAGGCGGTGATCC
>DATCVL010000542.1:0-3271 GCA_036566865.1 Microlunatus sp. | reverse complement strand
GCCGTAGTAGGAAACGGTGGTCTTGCGCCCATCCTTGGTCGCAGCGGCCTTGGTCGAGACCGATGCGTAGAAGGAGTCGGCCGTGGCCAGCGTCGGGGTGCTGTAGTCCAGCTCACCCTTCAGGCTCTTCACCTTGGCCTTGTTCGAGCTGTCCATGGAGCGCTGAACGCTGCCGTCCTTGATCTTGTAACCGCTCAAGCTGGCGGGCACGTCCAGGCCGCAACCGGCCTTCAGCTTGTGCGAGGACACACACTGGGTGATCGCAGCGGTGACCTTGGTCTTGAACATCTTCTGGCCGTCGCTGTCGAGCTCCGGCTCCAGTCGCATCGACGGGTAGTCCGACGGATCCTTCACAACGAAGCTCGCCGCGTCACCGAGATCGATGTACTTGGCGGAGGTCTCCAGCTGGTAGCTCCCCGGGAAGAGGTAGGCGTTGTCGGCCTCCACCTTCACGCCGTTGAGGGTGACCGGCAGTCCATTGGTCTGGCTGCCCAGATCGATCTCCGAGTAACCGCGGGAGATCACGTACTTGCCGCCGTTCTCGAGCACCGAGAAGGTGGCATTGACCGCCTCGTCGCCGAGCTTGTACGAGGCCTGGACCGAGCCGCCGTACTTGTCGGTCATCTCGGGAACGTTGATGGACGAGATCGGCGCGGCGTCGTTCGACACCTTCAGCACCGCGTCGGTGAGAAACGTCTTGTCCGACGGTTCGCTGTCCAGGAAGCCGAGCGCGGTGTCCGCCTTGCTTGCTGACAGGGCATCCAAGTAGCCCTTGACTGCGTCCGACGGCTTCGATGCTTCGGTCTGCTGAGTACCACCGCCGGGCGAGCCGGGCTCGGCCTCTTCCTTCTTCGACCCGTTGACCACCGCGACCACGACCAACACGATCACCAGAACCAGCGCCAGCGCGCCACCGCCGATGATGAACGGCAGCTTGTTCTTGCCGCCACCTGAGCCGGTCGGCGGCTGTCCACCGCCGTACGGCTGCTGCCCGTACTGCTGCTGCCCGTACTGCTGCTGCCCATACTGGCCGGCGGGCTGCTGCTGCCCGTACGGCGCCTGACCCGCCGCACCCGGCTGGCCGTACTGCGGCTGCTCGTAACCGGCTTGGCCGGCGGACGGCTGACCGTACGGAGTCTGACCCGAAGACGGCGGTCCGTAGGTGGGCTGCTGCTGGCCGTAGTTCTGTTGCTGGTTCTGGTCGTAGCCAGGCTGCTGGCCGTACTCGGGAGAAGGGCCGAATCCGGGTTGATTCTGATTCGGGTCACCCGAGTTCGGGGGGAGGTTTGTGCTCACGGTTTCCTCTGTTTCCTGATGCGCGGCGATTCCCATGTCGGGACACAAACAGGCGTTGAGAGTAGCCGATCAATAGTTCAATTCAGACATTCCGCTGATCGTTGAGACACCAATTCCCTGAACGGCAGGAGTCCGGACGATCAGTTTCATGATCAATTCCAGCTGATCACCGGTGTGCTCTTGGACAGGTCGACGGCCACATCCGCCAGCGACGTGCCGGTGCCGGTGAGCGTGCAGCCCTGCTTGATCTTCCTCGTCTTCGGCTTGTTGCCCTTCTTCTTCACCTTCTTCTCGCGCACACAAATTGCGCTGGTATCGACCGTCGTGTTCAGTCCGATCGTGCGCGCAACCGAAGGCTTGCCTGGCTGCGGCCAGACGTCCAGACCGGCCAACTGTTTGCGACCGGAACCGGGCAGCGTACGAGAGATCGTGCCGTCAGCGGCCCTGGTGCCATTCGGCCCGTCCTTACCGACGGTCAAGCCGCAACCCGCATGGAGCCTGGTGGATTTCAGGCAACCCGAAACAGCGTCCGAAACCTGCTCCCGAATGGCCTTCAGCCCGGCCTCGGTGATGGCCGGTTCGACTACCGGCGTCGAGGATTCGGTCGGTGACTTCACGGTGAACGTGGCGCCCTGGCCGAGGCTCAGGTAGTCGCCGGGCGTGGTCAGCGTGTAGGTGCCGGGGAACAACGCGATCCGGTCGCCGCCGAGCTCGGCACCGTTCAACCGGTAGCTCAATCCGCCCGGCAGTGAGCTGACATCCATGATCAAGTAGCCGGCGGTGATCCGGAATCCACCGTCGTTCGGCACCACCTGGTAGCTGGTCTGCACCGTCGTGTCGCCGATGTTGTACGAGGTCTTGACCGACCGGGCGGTCCGCTCGGTCCGGGCCACCTCGATGTCGGTGATCGGCGCGGTCTTGTTCGAAGCTGCCAGCACGTCAGCAGTCATGGCGGCTGTGGTGTCGGGCTGTTGGGCGAGATTCCCTATCGCCGTGTCGGCGTCACCGGAGGCGATCGCGTCCAGGTAGTTCTGGACCACCTCCGACGGCAACGGTCCGGCACTGGCGGCAGCATCGGCCGACTGTTTCTGCTGCACCAGGACAGTCGCCAACCCGGCGATCAGCAGCAGAGCAACGACCGACGCTGCGATGATCATGATCCGGGCGCGGCGGGCAGGCCGCTCGGTCGACCAGTCCGGCAGCTGCGTCGGGACCCCGGTGGACGGCTCGGGTGCCTCCGATCGCCCGAACGCACGAAGGTGGGTTCGAGCGCTGTCGGATCCGATGGTCCGGGTGCCTGGGCTCGACGTTGCCGAGCCCCCGTTTGCCGAGCCCCCGTTTGCTGAGCCCCGGTTTGTTGGGGCCTGAGTCCACGTCCCCTGGTCGGTCGCATCCTGCCGATCATGATCGTCAGATCGGATGTTGTTGCTCACGTCGGCCCCCTCGTACGGGCTGCGCGGGACAACGCCTACGGCGCAGCGCCGCGGGGCAGATTAGCGAACCGACGGATCAGATCCACCCGCTTCTTGCTGCACCTGTGCAGTCTCCTGCTCGACGTAGCCGTACAGCTCCGGAAGGATGAACTTCGCTGACAGGAAGCCGGTCAGCGACAGCAGCGACACCGCCAGCGTCGCACCGACCGGGCCCCATGCGACGGTCATGATCGGGAACACGAAGGCACCGAAGAAGGAGGCGCCCTTGACGAAGACGTAGCCGAAGCCCGATGCGGTGGCCTTGAACCGCGGCGGGGCGACCATCGAGGTGATCGTCATCCCGTTCGACGCATCCCAGTAGTGTCCCCACATCAGCACGCAGGCAGCGATCACGATCAGCACCTTGAGGTCCATGCCGAGCGCGAAGGCTCCGACCACGAGGCCGACGAAGGCCATGCCGAAGCCCCACATGGCCAACCCACGGTGCCCGATCTTCGGCAACATCAGCGGGGCGATGAACCCGGAGACCGTTGCCAGGCAGT
>DATCVL010000541.1:0-8726 GCA_036566865.1 Microlunatus sp. | reverse complement strand
GTCGTGATCGGGCTGGCGATCATCATGGCCATCTTCCGCACCCGTCGCTCGGCCTCGGTCGACGACGCCAACCTGCTGTAGTTCTGAGAGGACGACGAGCGTGCATTTGCTACAAGTGGCCGTACCGGCCACCGGCGTTTTCTCCCTGTCCTGGCTGGTGATCGCCATCCCGGGGCTGGTGGCTGCGCTGCTGCTGGCACTGGGCAAGCTGTCCAACGGCTGGGGCCACATCCTGGCCACGCTGGCGCCGATCGCGTCCTTCGTGTTCGCGCTGGTGATGTTCGTCCAGCTGCTCGGCCAGAACGCCGATCATCGCTCCTTCCAGCAGACGCTGTACGAGTGGATCCCGGTCGGCGACTGGCACATCACGGCCGGGCTGCAGATCGATCAGCTGTCGATCGTGTTCATGTTGTTGATCACCGGCGTCGGCAGCCTGATCCACATCTACTCGATCGGCTACATGGCTCATGATCCGAACCGGCGCCGGTTCTTCGCCTACCTGAACCTGTTCGTGGCGGCGATGCTGCTGCTGGTGATGGCCGACAACTACTTCGCGCTCTTCGTCGGCTGGGAGGGCGTCGGCGTGGCGTCGTACCTGCTGATCGGTTTCTGGCAGCAGAAGCCGACCGCGGCCACCGCCGCCAAGAAGGCGTTCATCGTCAACCGGGTCGGCGACATGGGCATGTCCGTCGCCCTCGGCTTCATGCTGTTCATGTTCGGCTCGGTTCAGTTCAGCGATGTCAATGCCGCCGCCGGCAACATGAGCTTCACCCAGGCCACCATCCTCGGCCTGTTGCTGCTGCTGGGTGCCTGCGCGAAGTCGGCCCAGGTGCCACTGCAGTCCTGGCTGCTGGACGCGATGGAGGGCCCGACCCCGGTGTCCGCGCTGATCCACGCGGCCACCATGGTCACCGCCGGCGTCTACCTGGTGGTGCGCAGCCACGCGATCTTCGCCCAGACCGAGACCGCTGCCCTGGTGGTGGCGATCGTCGGTACGGTCACGCTGCTGGCCGGTGCCTGGATCGGCTGTGCCAAGGACGACATCAAGAAGGTGCTGGCCGGCTCCACCATGAGCCAGATCGGCTACATGATGTTGGCCGCCGGCATCGGCCCGGCCGGGTACGCGTTCGCGATCTTCCACCTGCTCACCCACGGCTTCTTCAAGGCCAACATGTTCCTCGGGGCCGGTTCGGTGATGCACGGGATGAACGACGACGTCGACATGCGGCACTACGGCGCACTGCGCAAGTACATGCCGATCACCTTCATCACTTTCGGGATCGGCTACCTGGCGATCATCGGGTTCCCGTTCCTCAGTGGCTACTACTCCAAGGACCACATCATCGAGGCGGCCTGGGAGCACAACAAGATCATGGGTGCGTTGGCCCTGATCGGCGCCGGAGTGACCGCGTTCTACATGACCCGGCTGATGATCATGACCTACTTCGGTGCCAAGCGGCATCAGAAGGATGTGCATCCGCACGAGTCGCCGTTGATCATGACCATCCCGTTGATCTTCCTGGCGATCGGATCGGCATTCGCCGGCGCGATCATGAACGGCTGGATCGGCGATTGGCTGGCCCCGGCCGTCGGCGGCGAGGAAGTGCCCGCCACCGGGCTGTTCCACTTCAGCACGCTCACCCTGGTGACCCTGCTGGTGGTGGCCATCGGAGTCGCGATCGCGATCGCGATCTTCGGTCGCGGCAAGGAGGTCCCGGTCGAACAGCCGGTCAGCCGGTCGCCGTTCACCCTGGCCGGCCGCAATGACCTGTACGGCGACGCCTTCAACGAGGCGGTCTTCATGCGCCCGGGCATCGGCCTGGTCGCCGGGGTGACCAAGACCGACACCGAGGGTGTCGACGGATCCGTGATGGGCATCTCCGGCATTGTCGCCGGGCTGTCGGCACGGCTACGGCGTTGGCAGAGCGGCTTCGTCCGGTCCTACGCCCTGACCATGATCGCCGGAGCCTTCGTGATCGGCTTCGTCCTCGTCCTCGGCCGGCTCGGCTGAGCGGGAAGGAGAAGGAACGTGTCTTTCCCCTGGCTGACCATTCTCGGTCTGCTGCCGCTGCTCGGTGGGCTGGCGATGATCTTCGTCCGCGGTTCCGCGGCGAAGATGATCGGGCTGCTGTTCTCGCTGGTGGTGTTGGTGATCTCGATCGTGCTCGCGATCAGCTACAACGTCGGCGGCGGGATGCAGTTCACCGAGCAGGTGACCTGGATCAAGGCGATCGGTGCGCACTACGCACTCGGTCTGGACGGCATCGGGCTCACCCTGGTGCTGCTCACCGCCTTCCTCACCCCGGTCGTGATCATTGCGTCCTGGAACGATGCCGAGCTGCCGCATGTCGGCAGCGCCACCGCGTCCGGTGAGCCGGTCGCTGCCAAGTGGGGCCCGCACACCTACGTCGGGTTGATCTTGGCCGTCGAAGGCTTCGCCATGTTCGCCTTCCTGGCGACCGACGTCTTCCTGTTCTACCTGTTCTTCGAAGTCATCCTGATTCCGATGTACTTCCTGATCGGTGGCTTCGGCGGGACCCGGCGGGCCTTCGCGGCCGGCAAGTTCCTGCTCTTCGGTTTGTTCGGTGGCTTCATCATGCTGGCCGCCGTGATCGGTCTCGGGATCATCTCCGCGCAGGCCGGTGACCCGAGCTACCTGCTCAGCGACCTGGTCAAGATCAACATCGATCCGACCCTCGAGCGCTGGCTGTTCATCGGTTTCATGATCGCCTTTGCGATCAAGGCGCCGATGGTGCCGTTCCACTCCTGGCTGCCGGACTCGGTGGAGCAGAACACTCCGGGCGGCGCGATCATGCTGACCGGCGTGATGGACAAGCTCGGCACCTTCGCCATGATCAGGTTCTGTCTGCAGCTGTTCCCGGAAGCGTCCAAGTGGGCCACCCCGGTGGTGATGATCTTGGCGTTGATCTCGATCATCTACGGCGCGCTGATGGCGATCGGCAGCAAGGATCTGATGCGCCTGATCGGCTGGACCTCGGTCAGCCACTTCGGCTTCATCGTGCTGGGCATCTTCGCCTTCACCAGCCAGAGCGCAACCGGTGCGACCTTCTACATGCTCAACCACGGATTGTCCGCGGCGGCGCTGTTCCTGGCGGCCGGCTACATGATGAAACGGCGCGGTTCCCGCGACATCAGCGACTTCGGCGGCGTGGTCAAGCTGACCCCGCTGCTCGGCGGACTGTTGATGTTCGCGGCCCTGACCGCGTTGGGACTGCCGGGGCTGTCCACCTTCATCAGCGAGTTCATGGTGCTGGCCGGCACCTTCTCCCGGCATCCGACCTACGCGGTGATCGCGACCATCGGTATCGTGCTGGCCGCGCTGTACGCGTTGATCATGTACCAGCGCACGGCGACCGGCGAGCCCGGCGAGCAGGTGAAGGAGAACTTCACCGAGGATCTGGTCGGCCGCGAGCGGCTGGCGCTGATCCCGCTGGTGCTGGTGATCTTGGTCTTCGGGTTCTTCCCCAAGCCGTTCCTGGCGATCATCGAACCGACCGTGACAGCCACCCTGCAGCATGTCGGTGTGTCTGATCCGCAACCCAATGTCACGGAAGGAGGGCGCTGACGATGACGGTCCTGCAGCTTCCCGTACTGCAGCTGCCCGCACTGCAGATCCCGGCCCCGAAGCTCGAGTACGGCCTCCTGTTGCCGTTCATCGTGGTCTTCGCGGCGGCCTGCGTCGGCGTCCTGGTCGAGGCCGTGGCACCACGAGCGATGCGGCATTCGCTGCAGCTGCTGGTGACCTTCCTCGGCATCATCCTCGCTCTCTTCTTCACCATCGTGAACTGGGCCAGCGGGGACACCGCGATCACCGCACTCGGTGCTCTGGCGATCGACGGACCGACGTACTTCATCTGGTCGATCCTGCTGGTCTTCGCGGGCATCTCCTTCCTGATCTTCGCCGAGCGTCGGCTGGAGGGCAACGCCTCGGCGTTCACCGCGCAGGCGGCGACCGTGCCCGGCACCGCGGGTGAGCAGGAAGCACTCGCGGCCCGGCAGGAGCACACCGAGGTCTACCCGCTGGCGATGTTCGCCCTGACCGGGATGTTGATCTTCCCGGCCGCGAACGACCTGGTGATGATGTTCGTCGGCCTCGAGGTGCTGTCGCTGCCGCTCTACCTGCTCTGCGGGCTGGCCCGTCGGCGCCGGCTGCTCAGCCAGGAAGCAGCGATGAAGTACTTCCTGCTCGGCTCGTTGTCCTCGGCGATCTTCGTCTACGGCATCGCGATGCTGTACGGCTATGCGGGTTCGTTCGATCTGGGCGAGATCTCGGCCGCGCTGCAGACCTCGTCCCAGCACGACGGTCTGTTGCTGGCGGGCATGGTGCTGGTCGCGATCGGCTTGCTGTTCAAGGTCGGTGCGGTGCCGTTCCACTCCTGGACGCCGGATGTCTACGTCGGTGCGCCGACCCCGGTCACCGGTTTCATGGCGACCTGTACCAAGATCGCCGCCTTCGGCGCGCTGCTGCGGGTCTTCTACGTCGCCCTCGGTGGAATGCGTTGGGACTGGCAGCCGTTGTTGATCATCGTCGCGCTGGCCACCATGTTCGTCGGCTCGGTCCTGGGCATCACCCAGAACGACGTCAAGCGGATGCTGGCGTACTCGTCGATCGCCCATGCCGGCTTCATCATGGTTGCGGTGGTGGCGGCTTCCCAGACCAGCACCGGCAAGCCGGCGATGAGCCTGTCCAGCGTCTCCTCGGCGCTGTTCTACCTGGTCGCGTACAGCGTGGCCACGCTGGGCGCGTTCGCGATCTTGACCATGGTCCGGCTGCGGGGCGGCGAGTCCGCCTCGCTGTCCAGTTGGGCCGGACTCGGTCGGCGTTCGCCGGTGACGGCGGCAGTGTTCTCGCTGTTCCTGTTGAGCTTTGCCGGCATCCCGCTCACCGGAGGCTTCATCGGCAAGTGGTCGGTCTTCGCCGCCGGTTGGGCAGGGCATCAGTACTGGCTGGTGGCCGCCTCGGTGGTGATCAGCCTGATCGCCGCGGTGATCTACCTGCGGGTGATCGTGGTGATGTTCTTCACCGAGCCGAAGCCCGGTGATCAGGTCGCCGAGGTGGTCCGGCCGAGTTGGACCACGCTGACCGCGATCGGCATCGGAGTCGTGGTGACGGTGGTCCTCGGTGTCTACCCGAGCCCGATCCTCGACCTGGCTGCCAATGCCGGGGAGTTCCTCCGCTGAGTTAGGGTGGGGCGCCCCGGATGGGCGCCCCGGATGGGCGTCCCGGGCCGGCTTGATCGAGAGGGCTGATATGGCTGCGAGCACAGAACCCGTCGCGACCGACTTCGACGCGTCCGTGCGCGCTCATCTGGAGCTGATCGAGGCGGAATTGCTGGCCGCGGTCGAATCCGACAATGCGGTGCTCAGCGAGGCGGCCAAGCACATCATCGAGGCCGGCGGGAAGCGATTCCGCCCGCAGTTGGTGGTGCTCGGGTCGAAGTTCGGCCCGGGCGGCGCGACCGGCGACGAGAAGCGGGTCGCCCGTGGCGCGATCGTGGTCGAGCTGACCCACGTGGCCAGCCTCTACCACGACGACGTGATGGACGACGCGACCGTACGGCGTGGATCGGACAGCGCGAACGCACGCTGGGGGAATTCGCTGGCGATCCTGGTCGGTGACTTCCTCTTCGCCCGGGCTTCGGTGCTGGTCACCGATCTCGGGTTGGAGATCGTCCGGACCTACGCGGAGATGTTCAACCGGCTGGTCCGTGGCCAGATCGCCGAGACCGTCGGGCCCCAGGAGGGCGAGGACCCGCTCGAGCACTACCTGCAGGTGGTGGCCGACAAGACCGCGTCGCTGATCTCCACCAGCGCCCAGGTCGGCGCGATGATCGCCGGAGCGGATCCGGAAACCCAGCGCGTGCTGGCCGACTTCGGCGAGCAGCTGGGAATCGTCTTCCAGCTCAGCGACGACATCATCGACATCACCAGCGACGAGACCGGCAAGACTCCGGGCACCGACCTGCGCGAGGGCGTCGACACGCTGCCGATCCTGTTGGCCAGGCGATCCACCGACCCGGCCGACGCTCGGCTGCTGGAGCTGCTGGCCGGCGACCGCACCGATGCAAACGTCGATGAGGCGCTCGGCCTGCTCCGCAAGCACCCGGCCATCGCCGAAGCTCGGGCCGATGTGGCTCGCCGTTCCGATGCCGCCCGGCGGATCCTCGACCCGCTCCCGGACGGTCCGGCCAAGGACGCTCTGTCCGACCTCTGCGACTCGGTCGTCACGCGCACCTCGTAGCGTCCCGGGCCGGGCATTTCGCCGGTGCGCCGAGCCGGACCACATTGCGATCATCCTGCTGCGATCAGTGAGGCGCCTCTCGCGAATGTGCAGTCCTCCACCGTTTCCGGCTCGGGCGCTTGTGAGTGTGCGACACTCCACCGTTGCCGGCCCGGGGCCTACGCGAGTGTGCTCGTCTCCACCGTCTTCTCGGGGCGGGTCCCCCGATTCGGTGGGTTTGCGCACTCTCGGTGACCACGCGTACGCGGTTCGGTGCGTTCGCGCACACCCGGGGGCCTGCCGACTCTTGAGCCGAGCTGGCTGAATGGCACAGGATCGCCGCCGGGGCCCAAATGAAGCCGACAGTACGACCGCGGTCTGTTGAGATGGGGGCATGACCGTGGTCAGCGGGATCGTCCAGTTCCTGTTCGCGCTCGGCGGCTTCGTCGTCACCTCCGTATTGCTGGCGTTGCTGTGCCGGCGAGTGCTGGGGGTGCCGGTGGGGTGGCCGCGATCGATCATCATCGGCGGCGGGATGTATCTGGTCGCCTATCCGGTGCTCTGGCTGGCCTACACCCGGCTCGGGCTGATGGAGGACAGGCGCTTCGTCGGGGAGCCGTCCGAGGCGGTACTGGTGACGGTCCTGGGCATGATCATCGTCTTCATGATCGCGCTGGTGCTGCTGGTGGTGGTCGAGGTGATCCTGCCCACCGGAACGGTCGGCAATCCGTGCCGTCTGATCACCGATGCCGGGGCCGGGATGCGTCGCGGTCGCCGCTACGGGCAGGTCCTGGCGATCATCGCCAAGCACGGGCTGTCGTCATCGTTGCGGATCGCCGGACGCCGTCCGGAGGTGGGCCGCCAGCGCTCGACCGCACGCTCCTTGGCCGCCGCGCTGAACGATGCCGGGGTGACCTTCATCAAACTGGGGCAGACCCTGTCCAGCCGACCGGACCTGGTCCCGGCGCCCTACATCCGTGAGCTGTCCCGGTTGCAGGACAATGCCGATCCGCTGCCCTGGAAGGAAATCCGGCCGGTACTGGAAGCCGAGCTTCCCCGGCCGATCGAGGACATCTTCGCGTCGATCGAGGAGGAGCCGCTGGCCACCGCATCCATCGGGCAGGTGCATGCGGCCCAATTGATCGACGGCAGCGACGTGGTGATCAAGGTCCGTCGGCCCGGAGCCGTGCAGCAGGTGGAGGTCGACCTGGACATCATGATCAGATTGGCCGGCCGGCTGGAACGCACCGCCGACTGGGCGCGATCCCTGGGTGCCGTACGCCTGGCCCGCGGCTTTGCCGATTCGCTGATCGAGGAGCTGGACTACCGGGTGGAGGCGGAGAATGCGGTCGCCGTCGGCGCGTCGCTGGCCGACTCGGAGTTGATCAGAGTGCCGGCTGTTGACCATGAGCTCTCCGGTTCGGCCTTGTTGGTCATGGAGCGGGTCTCCGGTACGCCGCTGGGTCAGGCCGATCGTGTGCTGGCTGATCTTGATCACGAGCAACGAGCCGCGATGGCCGAGCGACTGCTCACCGAGGTGCTCCGGGAGATCCTCTTCACCGGCACCTTTCATGCCGATCTGCATCCGGGCAACATCATCGTCGGGGAGGACGGATCGCTGACCCTGTTGGACTTCGGCTCGGTGGGCCGGTTGGATCAACCATCCAGGACGGCCCTCGGCCTGTTGCTGCTGGCGGTCGAGCGGGACGATCCGATCGGCGCCTCGGACGCGCTGGTCGACCTGCTCGACCGGGGCGACGAACACTTGGATCGACGTGAACTGGAAAGGGACATCGGCCAGTTGATCGTGCGCTATCGGCCGGGGATGAACTCGTCCGGCGGTGCCGGTGTCTTCGCCGCGCTCTGGAAGTTGATCACCAATCACCGGTTCTCGGTGCCGCCGCAGGTGGCAGCGGCGATGCGCGCGCTGGCGGGACTGGAGTCCAGCGTGACCATGATCAGTTCGCAGATCGACCTGGTCAGGGCTGCTCGCGGTGAGGGAGTCGCTCTGGTCGGCGAACTCACCGATCCGGCCGCCGTCCGAGCCAGCATGGAGCGCGAGCTGTTCCGGCTGTTGCCGACCTTGCAGCGGCTGCCACAGCGGTTGAACCGGATCACCGACGATCTGGAGAACGGTCGCTTCACCGCCCGGATCCGGGTCCTCGCCGATCCCGATGACCGCCGATTCGTGTCCCGGCTGGTCGGCCAGCTCAGCATCACCCTGGTCGCTGCAGCAGCCGTGCTCGCGGCGATCTTGCTGATCACCGCCGGCGGCGGCCCGATGATCGCCGGGGACCTGCGGCTTTATCCCGTCCTCGGCACGCTGCTGTTCTTCTTCGGCATCGTGCTCGGCCTCCGTGCCATGATCAACGCCCTCCGCACCCCGTAATGGGTTGCCGGGGCGCCAGTTGACTGCTGTCCGTACTGCCGACAAATTAGTCTTGAATCGGATGATCTTACCTCGTACGATCATGCTTCATGTCTG